>CAZUZD010000393.1:0-5463 GCA_964624465.1 uncultured Isosphaeraceae bacterium | reverse complement strand
TGGCTGGGCGCCGTCGTGGCCGACGACGTGCGCGCCCTGGCCGCGCTGGCGATGCTGGCCGGCGCCCCGCCGGTCGTCGTCGGCGGCCGGCAGCCGCAGCGCGGCCTGTACCATCGCTGGCTCGGCGAGTCGCACGCCGGGCCGGTCACCGTCCTGGACGACGACACCTCGGAGCGGGCCTCCGCCGTCGGGGCCCTGGTCGTTGCCGGCCTGCTCGACTGACCGCCCGGCGGCTCAGGCGTCGCCGGGGCGGTTCCAGGACCAGGCGACCTGGCCGAGCCACGGCGACGGGTCGCCGTCGACCTCGAACGGGAACAGCGGGAACTCCGGGCCTGGCTGGTTGGGCCGGAGGATCAGGTGCCGGCCCGAGAGCTCGAGCCATCGGATCAGCGGCCGGCCGTCGAGCACGGCCGCCACCAGCTTGCCCTGGAGCCGGTGCGGGTCGCGCACCGAGCGGTCAACGGCGACGATCGAGCCGGCCGGCAGGACCGGATGCATGGCGGCGTCGGGCACGGTGACGGCGATGGTCTCGCGCGGGTTCGGCACCCAGTCGCGGTAGGCCAGCACGTGGCCGGTGGCCGGACCCGGATGCCCGTCGGCCAGCGTCCCAAGCGGCACCAGGTCGACGACGGCGAAGTCGGAGACCTGCTCGGCGGGCAGCGCCTCGGGGGCGACCAGCACGACCTGGGGCGGCTCCTGCTCGAGCCGCTCCAGGCCCAGGCGGATCAGCTCCGCCGGCGCGAGCCCTTCCAGGACCTGATCCTGCACGCCGTGGCGGTACTTCGGCCCCTGTCCGGCCAGGAGCCAGACCGGGTTGGTCCCGGTCTGGTCGATGAAGCTCAGCAGCACCTCGGCGGGCACCGTCACGCCCGTCTCGTAGTTGTACCAGGTGCGGGCCGGCAGGTTCAGACGCCGCGCCAGCTCGGGCCCGCCGTGCTCGCCGAACAGCTCCTGGCGGACCTCGCGGAGCCGGCTCGAGATCTGGGCCTTGACGTTGACCCGGACCGTGGACGTCTTCTTGCGAGCCATGGGTGCCACCAGCCTCGGCCGAGGTCGCTCGCTCGCCGAGTCGACGTTACTTACATCGCCAATGCAACAGACATGGTTATGAGAACCAAATTTGCGTGCCCTGTCAATCAGATTCGCCCCGGATGCTGTTTAATTAAAGCATCGCGGGGTCGGCGGCCGGCCCGGCCTCAGAAGATGCCGAGCTCGTCGCGGGCGGCGTCGGTCATGCGCTCGGGGGTCCAGGGGGGGGTCATGACGAGCTTGACGTTGGCCTTGGTGATGCCCTCGAGCTTCTCAATGGCGGTGACGGCGTCGCGGAGGATCTGCGGGCCGGCCGGGCACGCCGGGCTGGTCAGGGTCATCTCGACGTCGACGACGTCGTCGCTGGGCGTGACGGTGTAGACCAGGCCCAGGTCGACGACGTTGACGTGCAGCTCGGGGTCCTGGACGGTGCGAAGCGCCTCGAGGATCGCCTCTTGGTCGGGCATCGGGGGGCTCCTCGCCCTCGGGGGGCGGTCACGGGGGGCGGTCGGGGAGGGACGTCAGGGGGCGGTGTCGGTGTCGGCCTCGGCGGCGCGGGCGACCATGGCCTTGAGGCGGCGGAGCACGCCGTGCAGGCCGCTGACGCGCTGCATGCCGAGGATGTCGCGCAGGCCGCTCCGCTCGATGACCTCGAACGGCACGGCCTGCACGTCGGCGGGCGTGGTGCCGTCGAGGCCCTCGACGAGCATGGCGACGAACCCGCGCACGGTCGGGGCCTCGGTCGGCACGTCGGCGAACAGGCCGACCACGCCGCCGCGGACCTCGACGAACAGGAACACGGGCGACTGGCACTCGGGCACCCGATGCGCCTCGTCCTTGAAGTGGGCCAGGCGATCGGGCAGCGGCGGCAGGCTCTTGGCGAGGTCGATCAGGATCTCGATGCGATCCTGACGATCGGCCTCGCTCAGTTCCTCCACCAGGGCGTCGAGCTTCGCGGGCACGGCGGTCGGGCTCCTGCGCGGGCGTGGGGGGAACGGTCAGCGGCGGCGGCCGGCGCGGGGCTCAGGCCCCGCGCTCGATCGGCACGCCGACGAGGTTGCCCCACTCGGTCCAGGAGCCGTCGTAGTTGCGGACGTTCGGCAGGCCGAGCAGGTAGGTGAGCACGAACCAGGTGTGGCTGGAGCGCTCGCCGATGCGGCAGTAGGCGACGACCTCGTCGGCCGGCTTCAGGCCGATCTCCCCGAGGTACAGGTCGCGGAGCTCGGCGGCGCTCTTGAAGGTGCCGTCCTCGCGGAGGGCGCGGCCCCAGGGGACGCTCCTGGCGCCCGGGATGTGGCCGGCGCGGAGCGAGCCCTCCTGCGGGTAGTTCTCCATGTGGAGGGCCTCGCCGGTGAACTCCTTCGGGCTCCGGACGTCGACCAGCGGCTTCTTGGCCGCGACGTGCTTCATCACGTCGTCGCGGAAGGCGCGGATGCGGCTCGGGTCGATGGGCCGGGCCTGGTAGTGGCCGGGGGCGTGCGGCGGCACCTCGGGGGTGAGCGGGCGGCCCTGCTCCTTCCAGAGCTTGTAGCCGCCGTCCATGATCCGGCAGTCCTGGTGGCCGAAGAGCTTGAATGCCCAGAAGGCGTAGCAGGCCCACCAGTTCGACTGGTCGCCGTAGAACACGACGGTCGTGTCGTTGCTGATCCCGGCGCGGGCGCAGAGGGCCTCGAACTGCGCGACGGTGATGTAGTCGCGGCTGACCGGGTCCTGGAGCTGGTTGTGCCAGCCGATCTCGACGGCGCCCGGGATGTGGCCCATGTGGTAGAGCGCCGGGTCCTCGTCGGTCTCGACGATCCGGACCTTCGGGTCGTTGAGGTGCTCCTGCACCCAGTCGGCGGAGACGAGCACTTCGGGATGCGCGTACGAGGCGTCGGACATGGCTCGGAGAGACTCCAGCGGGCGATCGATCGGGGAGACGGTGGCGATGGACGGCGGCGACGGGCCGGCGGCGGTGGGGACCCGGTCCCGGCCGCCGCCGGCGCGCGGGGCTCAGAGTTCGAGCTTGGTGGCGACGGCCTGGCGGAGGGTCTCGCGGACCGGCTCGAGGGCGATCCGGTCGTAGACGCTGGCGAAGAAGCCCTCGACGATCAGCCGGACGGCCTCGTCGCGCCGGATGCCGCGGGCCTGGAGGTAGAAGACCATCTCGTCGTCGACCCGGCCGGCGGTGGCGCCGTGGGTGCAGCGGACGTCGTTGGCCTCGATCTCCAGGCCGGGGATCGAGTCGGCCCGCGCGGTGTCGGCGAGGATCAGGTTGTCGTTCTTCTGGTAGGCGTCGGTGCGCTGGGCGTCGGGCTCGACGCGGATCATGCCCTTCCAGACGATCCGGCTCTGGTCCTTGAGGCCAGCCTTGTAGAGCAGGTCGCTGTGGGTGTGGCCGGCCTCGTGGTCCTGGCGGGTGAAGTAGGCCAGGTGCTGGCGGCCGGTGGTGAACATGACGCCGTTGACCTGGGCGCGGGCGCCGGTGCCGGCCAGGGCGACGTCCTGGTTGACCTTGGCCAGGCGGCTGCCCAGGCCGCCGACGGTCCACTGCAGGCTGGCGTCGCGGCCCACCCGCGCCTGTTCGCGGCTGAAGTGCCAGGTCCGCTCGTCCCAGTTCTGGATGTTCACGAACTGGAGCCGGGCCCCGTCGCCGACCAGCAGCTCGATGGCGCCGGCGTGCAGCCCTGGCCCGGTCCGGCCGCGGCCGGCGGTCTCCTGCACCAGGGTGGCCTCGGCGCCCTCCTCGAGCACGACCAGCGTGTGGCTGAAGTCGGTCGAGCCCTCGGGCGACAGGCCGATCAGGCTGAACAGCGGGATCTCGACCGTCACGCCCTTGGGGACGTAGAGCAGCACGCCGCCGGTCCAGAACGCCGCGTGCAGCGCCGAGAGCACGTCGGCGCCCGGGTCGACGGCCTGCGTGAGCAGGTACTTCTCGACCAGCTCGGGGTGCGAGTGGACGGCGCTGGCCAGGTCGGTGAAGACGACGCCGGCGGGGAGCTTGGCCGGGTCGGGCCGGCGGGTCACGACGGCGTCGACCTGCTCGACGCCGGTGCCGTAGAGCGTGTTCAGGCTCTCGGAGGCCGTCGCCAGCGCGGCCAGGGCGGCGGCGGTGGGGGCGGTGCTGGCCGGGGGCGCGAAGCTGCCGAGCTTCAGGGCCCGGATGTCGGTCCGGCGCCACTCCTCGTCGCGGAGGGTCGGCCAGGGCAGCGTCGTGAAGAGCTGGTAGGCCGCGGTGCGGCGGGCGACGAGCCAGTCCGGCTCCTGGCGGCCCTTGAGGAACGCCTCGAAGGCGGCGGCGGCGAACCCGCCGGTCAGGTGCGGCGGGGTGGTGGTGGCGGGTGCGCTACTGCTCATGGAGGTCTTGGGAGGTTGAGGGCCGTGGGCTGGCGTGTTCTGTCCTCTCGAGAGCCGTGGCGCTCATCGAGCCTGGGAAATCCAACGGATCGCGGGAGCCGTCCGGGTGGCCACGGTCCGCGCTGTCAGCGAGCGGGAGGGCGGGTCGGTTCGGCCGGTTGACGGGTGCGGTCGGGTTCAGGGGGCGGTCAGGGGCGCGAGCACGGCGCGCAGGTCGGTGTCGGCCGGGCCCCGGAACCCGAAGCTGCCGAGCACGCGGCCGTCACGGACCACCACGGCGGTCAGGTCGGCCGCGTCGTTGATCGACCAGCCGGCCGGCCCCTGCCGGGGCCCCTCGAAGACGCTCCAGGTGGTCCGCTCCAGGTTCAGCGACTGCTGCGCCCGGGGCTGGTAGGTCCGGGCGGCCTCGACGTCGTCGGTCAGCCAGACGGCGACCAGGGTCGCCCGGGCCTCGGGCGCCCGGAGCGCCTGATCCAGGCTGCGGAGGAACCGCGCCATCGGGCGGTCCCAGCGCTCGGCCTGGACGAACAGGTAGACGGTGGGCCGTGCGGCCCGGTCGGCCACGATGTCGAGCGCCTGGCCGGCGTGGTCGCCGCTGGTGGCGAAGACGCGGAGCGGCTCGACCTTCTGGCCGGTCTCGGGGCCCGACGGCAGGGAGTCGAGCCCCGCCGCGGTCGGGATCAGGAGCAGCAACATTGCCAGCAGGGCGCGGGTCATCACCGGGCTCGATTCTCGTGGTTCGTGGGGGGTCCGGGGTCCGGTCCGACCCGGGGCCGGGCGCCCGGCCCCGGGGGGGCGGCGGCCGCCGATTCCCCCGGGGCCCGTGGCGTCCGGGTGGGACGGACCGGGCGGCGCTCAGCCGACCGAGCCTTCCATCTGGAGCTGGATCAGCTTGTTCATCTCGACGGCGTACTCCATCGGCAGCTCCTTCACGAGCGGCTCGATGAACCCGCTGACGATCATCGTGGAGGCCTCGGCCTCGCTGAGCCCTCGGCTCATGAGGTAGAAGAGCTGCTCCTCGCCGATCTTCGAGACGCTAGCCTCGTGGCCGATCTTGACGTCATCCTCGTCGATCTCGATATAAGGATACGTGTCGGA
>CAZUZD010000392.1:0-5487 GCA_964624465.1 uncultured Isosphaeraceae bacterium | reverse complement strand
CCCGGCAGGTGGTGCGGGTCGAGGCGGCGGTCGACGGCCCGGTGACGCCCGGGGCCGAGTTCGCGGTCACGGTCACGCTGGAGGTCGTCGACGGCTGGCACCTCTACGCCAACCCGCCAGGCGCCCCGAACCTGAAGCCGACGGTGCTGGAGCTCGACGCAGACCAGCCCGGGGTGACGCTCGTGGGCGTCGACTACCCGGCCGGCGTGCGGAAGGCCCCCGGCGGCTCGCCCGAGCCGGCCGACCTGTACGAGGGCCGCGTGACCCTGACCGCCAGGCTCCGCCTCGACCCGGCGACCGCCGCCGGCGCGCGGGCCATCGGCCTGCGGCTCCGCTACCAGGCCTGCGACGACCGCGCCTGCCTGGCCCCGGCCGTCCGCCCCGTCCCGGTGCGCGTGACCGTCGGCGCCCCCTGAACCGACCGGCCGGCGCGGCCGTCGATCCCCCGTCTCCCGAATCCCGATTGAACCCCTGGCGATGAACGGCTTCCTCAATCTGCACAAGCCCGCCGGCGTGACCTCGCGCGGCGTGGTGAACCGCATCGTGCGCCTGGTGGGCCGCGGCCCCAAGGTCGGCCACGCCGGCACCCTCGACCCGCTCGCCACCGGCGTGCTGGTCGTCGCCGTCGGGCCCGCGACCCGCCTGATCGACCGCGTGCAGGCGCAGGCCAAGACCTACCGCGCCGAGATCCGCCTGGGCGCCCGCTCCGACACCGACGACGCCGACGGCACGATCGTCGAGACGCCCGACGCCCTCGCCCCGGACGAGCCCGCGATCCGCGCGGCCCTCGCCTCCCAGGTCGGCACGATCGCGCAGGTGCCGCCGCAGTACTCGGCCCTCAAGCGCGAGGGCCAGCGCGCCTACGACCTGGCCCGCCAGGGCGAGGCCGTCGACCTGGCCCCCCGCCCGGTGCGCATCGACCGGATCGAGCTGCTCTCGTACGCCTGGCCGATCGTCACGATCGAGGTCGACTGCGGCGCCGGCACGTACATCCGCTCGATCGCCCGCGACCTGGGCGACGCCCTCGGCTGCGGCGGCCTGATCACCGTCCTCACCCGCACCCGCATCGGCCGCTTCGCGATCGAGTCCGCCCTCGACCCGGAAACCCTGACCGCCGAGTCGATCGCCGCCCATGTGCTCCCCGTCGCCAGCGCCGTTGCCGACCTGCCCCGCGTCGACCTCGACGCCGACCAAACCCGCCTCATCGCCCACGGCCGCTCCCTCGACGCCCAGCGGCTCCAGCCCGTGCCACCCCCCGGCGACCTCGCGCTGTTCGCCCCCGACGGCACCCTGCTCGCCCTCGCCCACCACGAGCCCGATACCCGCAGCGTCCGCCCCGTGCGCGTCCTCGTCGGCTCCTGACCCCGCAGCCTTCGCTGCACGGCTTCCCGTCGGTCGGAGGAGCCGAGCGAACTCCGGCGGTCCTGGATGCGCTCGCAACTCCGGGCCACGAGCGGGTCGTGCCGGCCTCCGAATCGTCATCGTGGCCCCGCTCCGCTCCGCTCCGGCCACGGCACCCGGCAGGAGCGTTCCCGGCGCGCTGATCTGAGTCTGCTCGGGTCTGCCGTGGTCTGGCGGATCCTCCGGCCCCGGCCAGGGGTCGGGTTCCGATCCGGTGTGCTGTGTGGTCCATCGGGTCCGGGCTCAAGGCACCTCGATCACCGAGGCCGCCCAGAACGACGGCACGCACCAGTCGGGCTCGAGGCTGACCACGCGCACGCCCATCCCCTCGAGCTGCCGTCGGCGCACGTCCGCGACGTAGACCCGGCACCAGCTCCCCATCACACCGCTGATCCCCCGCGGGATCTCGAGCGAGCGCGGGGCGAAGAACCGCAGTCGCCGCTGCACGCGATCCCGTACGAACAGCAGGTCGACGAAGGATTCGCGCCAGTCGTCCGGGTCGCGGCGGTAGGTGAACTCCAGCACCTCCCACGTGTGCGATTCGGGCAGGATCGGGTGCTCCGGGTCACCGTCAGCGAATGCCATGAGTGTGAGCTCCCCGCCCTCGGACCCGGATTCGAACTCGACCGCCACAGGGAATTCCCCGGTGGTGCTGGGCCAGCGGTCGACCTTCGGCTCCAGCCCGTACCCCCCGGCGCCAGCGCCGGCACGAACCCGACACCCGCAGCGTGCGCCCGGTTCACGTTCTCCCCAACGCCTGAACCTACAGCCTTCGCGGCCCGTCTTCCCGTCGGTCGGATGAGCCGGGCGAACTTCGACGGTCTCGGAGGCGCTCACGACCCTGGGGGCACGAGCGGGTCTGGCAGGCCTCCGCGTCGTCGACTTCCGGAACCGACAGACGTGTTCTCAGGACACGCTCGTCCAGACACTCAAGGTCCGGCCGCTGCCGGGGGTGCACGAGAAGCCCTCGGGCCTCGGGCCGCCCGGGGCGCCGGCGCAGGCGAGCAGGAGGTCGTCGCGGACGGTCGAGATCTGCTGGTAGATCTGCCCCGAGCGCGGCCCTTCCGACACCCGGTAGTCGGTGCGCCGGACTTCGCCGTCCTCGACCAGCGTCACGGAGCCCCGCTCGACGACCTTGCCGTTGAGGTACACCCGGTAATCCTCCCCGGCGCTGACCAGGAACGACGTCAGGCTGCTCTTGAGCCGACGCCCGTCCAGCAGGCCGAGCTGCATCCGCCAGGCGGTCGCCCCGGGGTTCGCCGCCAGGTCGGCCGCGACGCGCTTCGCCGTCCGCGCGATCTGGAAGTTCGCGACGGCCGCGAGCCCCAGGAACAGCAGCGCGACGAAGACGATCGTGCCCCCGGTCTCGCTCTGGAAGTACGCGCCGTTGAGCACCCCCAGCGCCACCACCACGACGAGCATGACGCCGATCTGGACCAGCGTCTTCTGGTGCGTCGCGGCGATCTCGGCGGCGGAGGCGGACGTCGAGCCGGGCCAGTTGTTCATGGAACCCTCGGGGCGTTGGGCGCGACGGAGGAGTTCTCCGAGTTTCGGAGCGACCGCAACGACAGGATCCCCCGGCGGACGGCCCTCGTCAACGTGATCCAGGCGCCATTTGATGCATTGATCACGGAATCGGAAGTGTCGGCCGGTTCGAGCGCCGGGTGCCCCGACCCGCAGTTGCCGTCGCGCCGGGGTCTCGACCTGGAGTCGAGACCCCAGCCACCCGTCCCATCAGGCCCACTTCGGGGTGGCTGGGGTCCGTCCTCGGACCCCGGCTTCCCCGGCGCCCTCCGGGGGTGCGGCACATCGCAATTTCAGCCGGGTCGCCCGGACGACGGCACCATGGTCCGGCCGATCCCGCTGGAGACGAAGTCGGACCCTGGTCCGACCCGCGGCGAAGTGGCGTACCGCCAGCCCATTGAAGCTGTCGGGTTCAGCGAGAAGTTCCCGTGTTGGAATGGACGTCAGGGATTTTCGACAGTTGCGAGGAATTCCTGGCAAAAGAAGGATAAGGCTTCGTGGTCTTCCTCGACGACATGATAAATCCTGTCTTCAAGATGCATCGCAGTCGCCGATCGCACCTCGACGCAGAAGAATGAGAGTCCCTGGAGTGGTCCAATCCGCAAATCTTGGACTTTGTTGAACTCCAAACAGACGCGTTGGGAATCGGCTGCGGCTGAGGTGCGCAACCGGAGTTTCAAGGTGTATCCCGACCAATTTTCGGGATCTACGACCTGGCTCAACTCAAGATTTTCAAGGTAACCGGTCCATCCGAGTCCTAGCTCGCCGTAGCCCGCCGAGTCGCGATGTACTCCGCTCATGGTGCAGGTGTTCCTCGGTTGAGGCGTTCGGATGACTCCACCACCCCGGGTGCCCTGACCCGCAGTTGCCGTCGCACCGGGGTCTCGACCCGGAGTCGAGACCCCAGCCACCCGTCCCATCAGGCCCACTTCGGGGTGGCTGGGGTCCGTCCTCGGACCCCGGCTTCCCCGGCGCCCTCCGGGGTTGCGGCAGACCGCAACTCCAGCCCGGGTCGCCCGGACGACTGGTTCGTCCGGGTCGCGCAGCGACCGGCGGCGTCGGTCCGGCCGCGCGAGAACACCTGGGCGCCCGCGGCGGGGCTCAGCCGTCGGCGAGGGTGCGGAGGACGGCGAGGCCGCGGTCGAGGGTGCGGTCGTCGACGGCGTAGGAGAGGCGGAAGTGGGTGTCGCGGCGGCTGAAGACGTTGCCGGGGATGATCAGCAGGTTGTGCTTCACGGCCTCGGCGGCGAAGGCGGTGGCGGACTCGTACTGGGCCGGCACCTTCGGGAAGGCGTAGAAGGCGCCCGAGGGGCGGGCCAGGTCGTAGAGGCCACTGAGGGCCTCGACGACGCGGTCGCGCTTGGCGCGGTAGGCGTCGACCTGGGCGGACATGTCGAGGTCGAGGGCGCCGACGACGGCGGCCTGCAGGGGGCTGGGGGCGCAGACGTAGCTGAACTGCTGCAATTTCGCCATCTCGGCGACGAACGCGGCGGGGCCGTGGGCGAAGCCGAGCCGCCAGCCGGTCATGCCATAGCTCTTGGAGAAGCCGTCGACGACGACGACGTCCGCGTTCCAGGTCGCCGGCGTGGCCAGCGGGGCGTCGTGGGTGAACAGGCGGTAGACCTCGTCGCTGATGAGCAGCACCCCGCGCTCCCGGCAGAGCTCGGCCAGGGCCCGCATCTCGGCCTCGGTGGCGACGACGCCGGTCGGGTTGTTCGGGCTGTTGACCAGCACGCACTTGGTGCGCGGGGTGATGGCGGCGGCCACGCGGTCGACGTGCAGGCGGAAGTCCGGGTACGTGTCGATCAGCACGGGCACGCCGCCGGCCAGGGCGATCAGGTTGTTGTACATCACGAAGTAGGGGTCGAAGAGGATCACCTCGTCGCCGGGGTTCACGGCGCTGCAGAGCGACAGCAGGAGCCCGCCCGAGGTGCCGGCGGTGACGAGCACCTTGCGGTCGTCGTGCTTCAGCTCGGCGTCGACCTCGGCCTGGAGGCGCTCGCGGAGCGCGGGCAGGCCCATGGTGAGGGTGTACGCGTTCTGGCCCGAGCGGAGGGCGGCGACGGCGGCGTCCTGGAGGGGCTCGGGCACGTCGAAGTCGGGCAGGCCGATCGAGAGGTTGATCGGGTCGGTCATCTGCTTCGACAGGTCGAAGGCCTTGCGGATGCCGGAGGCCTCGATCCGGTGCATGCGGTCGGCGATCCAGGCGCTGTTCACGGCGATCGGCTCCGGCGGTCGGTCGTTCGGTCGGTTCGGGCCCGGGGCGGTGGGCGGCCCCGGTGGCGCAGCGGGCCATCTTACCGGCGGGGGCCGGGGCGCGGCGAGCCATCAGCCGGTGGCGATGGGGTCGCGTTGCAAGGGGCGCGGGGCATCGCGTAGGCTGATCGGGTCGCGGCGGCATGGGGCCGGCCGCCGCCGTCCCCGCGATCGAGCCATGCCCCGCATCCTCCTCGCCCTGGTCCTGGTCGCCCTGCTGTCGCTGCTGGCCGTAGCCGCGCGGGGGCCCGGTCGATCGCCGGCGCTGCTGCGGGGGCTGGTACCGGCGGCGGCGCTGCGAGGGCT
>CAZUZD010000391.1:0-5501 GCA_964624465.1 uncultured Isosphaeraceae bacterium | reverse complement strand
GGAACCCGGTCCGGTCGGCGCCGTCAGGCCGGGCCTCCAGGCCGAGCGTCCAGGCGCCGGTCGGGTCGGGCAGGGCGGGGGGCTCGCCGGTCCAGGCCCAGAGCACCCGCGCGCCGGCCCCGACGTCGCCGCGCAGGCCGGCCGTCGCCCGGAACGCCCCGCCATTCAGGCCGGTGACCTGCACGCCCTCGGGCCCCAGCGTCAGCGGCTCCGCGCCGGCGGCGGGCCGGAGGTTCGTCAGCGCCAGGGTGCCGGCCTGCGGGTCGTACCGGCCGGTCATGGCCAGCTCGGCGCGGTCGGTGACGAACCAGGCCCGCGGCGGCGTGAGGCCGACGACCGCCTCGGACACGGCCCAGGCCTCGCCGTCGCGCCTGGCCTTGAGGCGGGCATCGGCCTGGCCGAGCGCCTCGCCGCGGCGCACGGGGGTGGTCACCGTGGCGTCGATCGCGTCCGGCCGACCGTCGCGGCTGGTGACCTCGGCCGTGGCGTTCAGGTCGCCCCCCTTCGCCTGGAATTTCCCGCCCGACCAGCCGGTGGGCAGCCCGCGGGCGTCGGCCGGGCCCTGCACGTTCCCCTCGATCCGGGCCCTGTCGGCGCGGATCGTCCGGTTCAGGTCGAGGCCGGCCAGGTCCATCCCGAAGGTGGCGGCATACGTCCCCTCCTGGCGACGGTAGCCGGCGCGGAACTCGCCGGTGCCGACGGCCTGCAGGTCGCCGACGTCCACCAGCGCCGCCGCCTGCCGCCGCAGGGCCGCCAGGTCGAGTTTGCCGTCGACGGTGATCCCCCGGTCCACGTCGCCCGAGCCGGTCGCCTGCAGGAACGCGGTCGAGACGTCGAACCGCTCCAGGGTCACGGTGTCGGCGGCGCCGACGAGCCGGGCGCCCAGCTTCGCCGGCAGCTCCAGCGCGATCGGCTTGCCCTCGTGCGTGGCGGCCAGGTCGGTCAGCTCGGCCGTCGCGTCCCAGACCGACTGGCCGCCGCCGGCGCTCGACTTCACGGCGAAGGTCGCCGCGCCCCGGTCGAGGGTCAGCCCCTCGCGGAGCCGCAGCAGGTGGGGCAGGCGACGCGCCAGCTCGGCCAGGTCGACGCGGCCGTGCAGGTCGGTGGCCTCGGTCGAGACAGCCGCCGGCGGCCAGGCGCCGGTGCCCGCCAGGTTCAGGACCCCGGCCTCGAGGTTCAGCCGCGACGCCCGCCAGCCGTCCCCGGTCTGGGCCACGTCGAAGCCCGCGGTCACCGCCTCCAGCTCCAGGCGGTCCCCCTTCAGGGCCGGCCCCGCCAGGTCGAAGCCGCCCAGGGTCGTGTCGCCCGAGGCGCTCCAGCGGCCGTCGGCCAGCGCGGGGCGGACCGTGCCGCCGACCCGGCCGCGCCAGGTCAGCTCGCCCAGGTCGAGCGCCAGCGGCCAGGCGTGCGTCGTGAGCTCGGCGCTCAGCGGGTGCGGCCCCTCGGGCGAGGGCTCCCAGCGGCCGTAGCGGACCCGGCCGCTGGCCGTCGCCGGTCCCGAGCCGTCGGGCGCGGCGGCGCCGGCGAGGGAAAACTCGGCGGTGATCGGCTCGGGGGCCGACGGCCGGATGAAGTCGAGCACGAAGTCGCGGCCCTCGATCGGCTCGGCCAGGTTGGGCGCCCGCAGCCGGAGCGTGCCGTCGACGACCTTGATCCGCAGCGAGTTCTCCGGGTCGGGGCTCAGCACCGGCTTCAGGACCTCGATCAGGTCGATCGAGCCGTCGGCCTGCCGCTCGACGTCGAGCTGGCCCCCCTCCAGGGTGAGCGTGCCCAGATGCGCCCGGTCGGTGAGGATCTGCCAGAGGTTGCGGTCCCAGACGGCGCGCGGGGCCGAGACGACGCGGTCGCCGTCGCGGTCGCGGAGCACCAGGCCGGTCAGCTCGGTCGGGCCGGTCCACGACCAGCGGAACCGATCGACCTCGAAGGCCCCGGGCGCCAGCGCGGCCGTGGCCCGTGCCAGCAACCAGCCCCGCGCCGGGCCGGTGCCCAGCAGCCAGGGCAGGGCCGCCCCCAGCGCCAGCGCGACGAGCCCCAGCACCCCGGCGCCCCAGGCCAGCCGCCGCCCCAGGCGCCGCCGCGGCGGCGTCACCCCGTTCAGGTCCATGGACATGTGCAGCCTCGACTCCCCACCGCCCGGTCGCAGCCGGCCGGATCCTCCCGTCCCGAGATCCGTCCCATCTTAGCCACCACCCCCACGACCGGCAGCCTCCCGCCCCGCAATCCGACCACCGCCCCCGGCCCGGCCCCGGGCATCACAAACAGACCTCGCATGCCACCGGATTTGTGCAAGAGTCCAGACCGCTCGCCGTCCGACCCTCAAATCATACACAAAAAAGTAAAGATTCTATTCGTTTCTATTTCTTGGCTTAACAGTCACTTACGACGAATCCCTACCGAACCTGCCGGGATTATGTTGACTTAGCCGGTCGGAATTGTCAAATTCTCTCCAAGTCCGGGCACGGGGCCGGCCGATAGAGTGGTCTGTGCCGCCGAGGATGCGAGTTGCGGTGGGTCTGGGATCAGGATAAGGGGACGGGACCATGGCGCTGGGACAGGGCAGAGCGGCGGCGGTGCGGGCGTGGTCGGTGGGGCGTGGCCTGGCGGCCCTGCTGGTGCTGATGCTGACGACCGGCTGCGGCTCGACGGGCGCGGTGCCGGTCTTCCCGGTCGAGGGCGTGGTGCAGTTCGCCGGCGAGCCGGCGGCGGGGGCCTTCGTGGTCTTCCACCCGCTCGATGGCGTGCTGAAGGACCCGACGGGCGCCCCGGTGCCGCTGCCGACGGCGAAGGTGAACGCCGACGGCAAGTTCCAGCTCACCACCTTCGACGGCGGCGACGGCGCCCCGGCCGGCCGGTACGCGGTCACCGTCGAGTGGCGGAAGCTCGTGGGCAAGGGCAACGACATGCAGGCCGGCCCGAACGTCGTGCCCGCCAGCTACAACGACCCGGCCGCCACCCCGCTGCAGGTGACCGTCGAGCCCAAGCCGACGGCGCTCGAGCCGTTCCAGATCACCGCCAGCAAGTCGAGCAATCGGGGCCGCACGGCCCGCCGCTGAGGCCGGGCCCCGCGGCGCCTTCCCAAGAGATCGCAAGCGTTTCGAATTCCTCGCGGGGTCCGACGACGGACGAGGCCGGGGGGTTTTCCCGGCCGGCCGCTTCAGAAGTCAGGAGGCAGACGATGAGTCAGCGTGGACGTGGACGTCGGGTTCGGGCCGGTTTCACCCTGATCGAGCTGCTGGTCGTGATCGCGATCATCGGCGTCCTGATCAGCCTGCTGCTGCCGGCCGTGCAGAGCGCCCGCGAGGCCGCCCGCCGGGCGCAGTGCATCAACAACCTGAAGCAGCTGGGCATCGCCGCCCACAACTTCCACGACACGCAGGGCCACCTGCCGTCGAGCACCCGGCCGCCCGGCGTCACGCCGCTGCCGCGGATCGCGGGCCTGACCCTGATGACGCAGTACCTGGAAGGCACGAACCTGTACAACGCGTACAACTTCGAGCTGACCTGGGGCGACCGGATCAACTCGACGGTGGTGACCACCCGGATCGCGACCCTGACCTGCCCGAGCACCGCGGTGCGGGCCGACCGGCTCGACGGGGCCCCCGAGATCACCCCGTTCGCCGCCAACCTGGCCGCAGTGACCGACTACTCGCCGACGATCGGCGTCGACGCCCGGCTGGCCTCGGCCCAGCTGGCCGCCTCCGGGCCGGGCATCCTGGTCAAGAACGAGAAGCCCCGGTTCGCCGACGTGATCGACGGCCTCTCGAACACGACCCTGTACGCCGAGTCGGCCGGCCGGCCGTTCAAGGTGACCAAGGGCGGCCGGGTCGCCAACGGCGACCTGACCCTGGCCCGCGTCAACGCTGGTGGCTGGGCCCGGCCGGCCAGCGACATCACCGTCAGCGGCTCGAGCGCCAACGGCTCGGTGGTGCCCGGCACCTGCGCCCTGAACTGCACCAACGGCGACAACATCGCCGGCCAGTCGTTCCCGTACCCGTACTACGGGTCGGAGGGGACCTCCGAGGTCTTCGGCTTCCACCCCGGCGGGGCCAACGTCCTGTTTGCCGACGGCTCGGCGAAGTTCATCAAGGAGACGGTGTCGATCCGGGTCTTCGCCGCCCTGATCACCCGCGGCGGCGGCGAGGTGATCTCGGCCGACGCCTACTGAGCCGGCCGCCGGCCGCGCTCCTCTGGGCCCGAAACCACCGGCCGCCGGGGCTGCAAAGTCCCCGGCGGCCGGCGGCGTCCCGGGGGCCGGGCTTGTCAGGCGGCGCCCGAAACGTTCTTCTAGATGGCCGTTGCGCCGGCCTGGACCGGCCCGAGAACCCGAACACCCGCCTCCGACCGGAGTCTGAACCGATGGCCCGCAGCCCCAAGACCGTCCTGCGCAAGCGGGAAACCCGCATGAAGCGCCTCAACGCCCGGGTCCGCGCCGCCGAGGTCCGGCAGCAGCTGGCCGAGGCCGCCAAGTCGGGCTCCTGAGCCAACGGTCGACCGAGAGTTCCCGCCGACGGCGGCACGAGGGCGAGCAGACCGGAATCGGTCGGCTTGCCCCCGGGGCCGCCGTCGTGGTGTTCTAGGGCCGCGTGCCGGCCGGGACCGGGGACCGATCGGCCCGGCGGCCGGCCAGAGGCGCAGTGGGAGAACGCGGCGATGCAGCTCCGGGCCCTGCGCGGCTTCATCTTCGACCTCGACGGCACCATCTGGGCCGGCGCCCACCTGCTGCCGGGGGCCATCGAGCTGGTCCAGACCCTCCGCGACGCCGGCCGCCCGGTGCTGTTCCTCTCGAACAGCTCGCGCCAGGGGGCCGACGAGCTGGCCGTGCGGCTGCGGGGGCTCCAGATCCCGGCCGAGCCCGACCAGATCGTCTCGGCGCTGGAGCTGGCCGGCGAGGTGATCCGCCGCGACCTGGGCCGGGTGCCGGTCCTGCCGCTGGGCTCGGCCACGATGACGACCGTGCTCCGGGACGCCGGCCACACCGTGCTCGGGCTGGAGGAGTATCCCCGGGCTCGGGCCGTCGTGATCGGCAACGACCCGGCCTTCGACTTCGGCCGGCTCCGCGCCGCCGCCCGCGCCGTGGCCGCCGGGGCGGGGTTCTACGCGGTGAACCTCGACGCCCGGTTGCCCCTGGGCGCCGAGGGGTTCGACCCCGGCTGCGGGGCCCTGGTCGAGGCGGTGGCCGTGGCCTCGGGGCGGCGCGCGACGGTCATCGGCAAGCCGTACCGGCCGATCTTCGAGCTGGCCCTGGCGCGGCTGGGGTGCCAGGCGGCCGAGGTGGCGATGGTCGGCGACACGCCCGAATCGGACATCGACGGCGGCCGCGCCGCCGGCATGCCGACGATCTGGATCACGCCCGACGGCCGGCCCGACCCCGCCGTGCCCGCCAGCCTGGTCGTGCGCGACCCGGCCGACCTGCTCGACCGCTGGCACGCCTGCGCCTGAGCCACACCGGCCCATCGGCCGCCGGCGCCCACCGTCCCCCCGCTCTCCACCCGCTCTCCACC
>CAZUZD010000390.1:0-5511 GCA_964624465.1 uncultured Isosphaeraceae bacterium | reverse complement strand
CCGCCCCGATGCCCGGCCCGCCGCCGGCGGCCGCGCCGGGGCAGGCGCCCCCGCCGCGCCCCGACCTCAGCCGCATGTTCAGCGCCTTCGAGGCGGTGATGATCAACGACCTGATCCCGATGATCGACACGACCTATCGCACGAAGGCCGACCGGGACCACCGCGCCATGGCCGGGCTCTCCATGGGCGGCATGCAGACGTTCCAGATCACGCTCAAGCACCTCGACAAGTTCTCCCACATCGGCGGCTTCAGCGGCGGCGGTGGTGGCTTCGGCGGCGGCGGATTTGACCCGAAGACCGCCCACGGTGGCGTGATGGCCGACGCGGACGCCTTCAACCAGAAGGTCAAGGTGCTCTGGCTCGGCATCGGCACCACCGAGCCGCAGCGCATGTACGAGAGCGTCAAGAACTACCACGAGGCGCTCGAGAAGGCCGGGATCAAGCACACCTATTACGAGTCGCCCGGCACCTCGCACGAGTGGCTGACCTGGCGTCGCTGCCTGAACGAGTTCGCCCCGCTCCTGTTTGCTCAGGCCGCCCCCGCCCCCGCCGCCGCCGGGCGCCGGCCCGGCCCGGGGCAGGGGCAGCCCATCGTCCTGAACGCCGATGACGTGCCCGCGTTCCCCGACCCGCCGGCCGACATCGCCGCCGAGAAGGACGTGCCCCACGGCAAGCTGGAGATGATCTCGTACGACTCGAAGTCGGTCGGCACGACTCGCAAGCTGCAGGTCTACACGCCGCCGGGCTACTCGGCCGACAGGAAGTACCCGGTCCTTTACCTGCTGCACGGCATCGGCGGCGACGAGACCGAGTGGCAGCGCTTCGCGAGCCCGAATCTGTTGCTCGACAACCTGATCGCCGAGGGCAAGGCGGAGCCCATGATCGTCGTCATGCCCAACGGCCGCGCCCAGAAGAACGACCGCGCCGAGGGGAACGTGTTCGCCTCGGCCCCCGCGTTCGCGGCCTTCGAGCAGGACCTCCTCAAGGATGTGATCCCCACCATCGAGGCCCGGTATTCCGTCCAGGCGGATCGCGAGCACCGGGCGCTCGCCGGCCTCTCGATGGGCGGCGGCCAGACGCTCAACTTCGGGCTGGGCCACCTCGACACTTTCGCGTGGATCGGCGCCTTCTCCTCGGCCCCGAACACGAAGCCGGCCCCGGAACTGGTCCCCGATGCCGACGCGGCCCGGAAGCAGATCAAGCTGCTCTGGCTCGCCTGCGGCAACAAGGACAACCTGCTCCGGATCAGCCAGGGCGTGCACGCCCATCTCAAGGCCAAGGACATCCCGCACGTCTGGCACGTCGACAGCCACGGCCACGACCCGACCGAGTGGCGGAATAACCTGTATCTCTTCGCGCAGCGCATCTTCCGCAGTTCGTGAGGCATCCTGCGTGTCGCCGCCGGCCCGTGGGCCGGCGGCCGACATCCGGGCAGGTGGCGGATGACCAGATCCTGGAGCCGCACCCCGGTGCCGTTCAGGGCCGCGCGGCTCTGGAGCCCGCCGGTGTCGCGGAGCGTCTCGTCGAGCTCGACGACCGTGGTCGCCGGCGGCTCGCCCGAGAGGCTGTGGTCCGCCAGCTCGCCCGGCGAGCAGACGTCGAGGTGCTCGCCGAGCTGCCCGACGTCGTGGCTTGCCTCAGAGGCCAGAAACACCAGCGGGAGTCCTCCACCAGCAGGTCACGTCGGACGACGGTGCCGGCCCGGGAGCCGAGCTGGGTCCGGGTGGATGGCGGTGGCCCCGGATGGGCGTGGCGATTCTGCGCTTCAGAGTCCTTGATCGGAGCGTGGCCTGCCCCGATTGCGCGGGACGGCCCCGGTTCAGCCGAAGACCTCGCTCGCGGAGTCGAGCAGCGAGTCCGGCAGGACCAGGCCCAGCCGCGCGGCCGCGCCGCGGTGGATCCAGTGCCGGACGGGCGGTGACTGGACGGGCATCCGCCCGAGCGGCTCACCGTCGTCCAGATGGCGGACCAGCAGGTCGGCACCCATGCGGCCGATCTCGCGGTCGTCGACCGAAACGCCGATCGCGGCCCAGCCGTTGCGGACGTTCGCCCGGGTGGTCGCGACGACCTTGCGGGATCGGAGCAGGTCCCGGGTGGAGCTGTCCTCCTGGAACATCACCTCGAAGGTGAACCAGCCGAAGTGGAGGCGGTCCTCCTCGAGGTCCTCGGGGCCCGGCAGATCGGACCGTTCCCGGACCTCGATCAGGCCGGCGCGGTGGGCCTCAGTGCTGCGCAGGGAGGCGGCCTGGTGTCGGTCCTGCTCGAAGTTCGCGCTGTACGTGAAGGTGAGCTTGGGCTCGCGCCGCAGGCCCGGATTGCGCTCGAAGAACTCCTCGGTGAGCAGGCGTCGGACCATCCGCTGCACGATCCCGTCGACCTCGCCGTCGTTGTAACCGACGCCGGCGACGAGGCGCTCGTCGTCGCGATGCTGCAGGCCCTCCACCAGTCCCATCCGGAGGGGGCTGGTGGCTCCGAGGAAGAGGAACGGGGTGGGCTGGCCGAACCGCAACGGGCCTAACGCCTCGTGCAGGGTGCGGCACGCCTGGGTGCCGATCGCGACGTGGCAGTCGAAGGGGTCGGCGTCGAGGATGGTCCGGGCGAGTCGGCCCAGGTCGGCGGCATATTCGGGCCAAGGGAGCAGGACGTTCGGGCCACTGCGATCGAGATACTCGACGTCCCAGCCAGGGTGCTCCCCGAGACGGAACTTGAAGCCATCGGCGATGTCGGCGACGTAGCCCAGGTCTCCGCCACGCAGGATCGCGATCCGGAGGGCACGCCGAGGCCGGCTGCGACTCGCGGCCTCGGGGCGGGGACTGGCCTCGACGGCGTTTGAAGATCCATCCCAGTGCCGCTCGAAGATGCGGCTCGCCAGCTCCCGGAGCCGCTCGGCGTTGTCCGAGACGTCCCCGTCGTCCCAGTGGATCCGCACCTTCTCGACAGGGAGGAGCGCCTCGTTCAACCACACGAGGGTCCGGCCATCGGGTTCGGCCTTCGGGAAGCAGAGGCCGATCAGGTGCTGCCCCTTGCCGTCGGCGCCGAACCAGTCCTCGTGCCAGTCCTGCGGAAGCTTCTCCAGGCTGGCGTGGAGCGACGAGGCCGGCGTGCCGTTGCCGCCGACGAGTTCGAGGCGCACCGGGCGACCGCCGCCCCCGACGGCCGCCAGCCTGGCCTGGATCGCCAGCAGGGCGATCGCGGCGGAACCGGCGGTCAGGCGGGGTTTCTCGGGGCACAATCGCTCGACACGGCGACCCTTCGTCCCACGCCGGACCGTCCAGAGGTCGTCGTGGCCGAACTCGACCCGAACCAGCCGGGGGTTCGCTCGATCGGTGAAGGCCAGCTCGAGGGACGCCATCTTCGGGGCCCCGGTTTCATGCCGATGTGTCTTCCAGACAAGGGTTTCGGGATTGTAGCCCGAAATCCTCACGAAACAATCCCGAATCGGCCCCGC
Organism: uncultured Isosphaeraceae bacterium; assembly: GCA_964624465.1. Taxonomy (GTDB): domain Bacteria; phylum Planctomycetota; class Planctomycetia; order Isosphaerales; family Isosphaeraceae; genus CAZUZD01. Next base: position 2,063 of record CAZUZD010000390.1, on the reverse strand, counting down.
TGCGGGACGGCCGCCGGCCCTGCGGCCGGAAGCAGTACCGAATCCGCCCGTGTTGATCCCCGCTGCGCCGCGCCCAAGATCTCCGTGTCGGCCGCCAACGTGGCCGATCCTCGCAGATCGACACCGCAGAGGACGCACCGCATGTCCCACTCCGACGTGACGACCCGGCGGCTCTTCGCCAAGCAGTCACTCCTGGTCGCCGGTGCCGCGGGCCTGGCCGGATCGACCGCCCGCGCGGCGGGCGATGCGTCGCCGCTGGCCGTCGGCGCACCCGCTGCGGCCGTGAAGCCGGCCGCCGGGGCGACTCCGCCGCTCCCGCGGGCCCAGGTCGTCGACGACGACCTCGGCTTCGTCTTCGTCAAGGAGGGCGAGTCGATGCCGATCCGCGAGGTGCCGGGCGGGCCCGCCCTCATGACGGTCGACTTCACCCGCGGCCGATCGGCGGTTGATACCGAGGACCGGTCCAAGATCGTCGTCTATCCGTTCCCGATCTTCTGGGCGACCCCGGCCCCCACGAGCCTCCCCGGCCTGCCGTCGACCGTGTGGTCGGTCCGCCAGCGCCACGGCAAGATCTACGTCACGATGAAGTTCGGACGCTGGTCCGAGGCGTTCCGCGAGGCCTGCAAGCAGCACTGGCTCGACTCCAATCGCGAGTTCCTGGCGGCCGAGCGTGAGGTCCGCGGCGTGCCGGGCCTCGAGGTCATCATCAAGCGCCCGCCGGTCATCGAGCTGTTCGTCGCGGTCCAGGAGTCGACCACCGGCCTGACCCTCGCCCACGCCCAGCAGAATGTCCTCCGCGGGCCGGACGTGGTCGAGCTGAGCTTCGCCTTCGAGCCCGCCGCCTACGAGGCGTTCCTGCGGGCCCACGCCGACGACGACGTCCTCTACCAGCCGATCTGGCGGGCCCGCACCCGAGACTTCAAGCTGGGCGTGCGCCGGGTCGACGCGCGGCTCAACATCGCCCTCCAGGTGGCCAACCAGCTCTCGTCCGAACAGCGTGACGAGGGGGCGCCAATCGACCAGATCACCGCCGACGGGATCGCCCGCGCCCTGTCCGGCGAGATCCAGGAGACGATCGCCGTCGACGACGCCGAGGTGTTGCCGATGCTCGAGTCGGGCGCCTCGCTCGTGCAGCTGGGCATCTTGCAGCCCGCGGACTGGATGAGCTGGGACGACTTCCGGAAGGCCCACGGCGTCAACGCCCAGCGCCTGATCGAGGAGCACCTCGCCCCGAGCGAGGAAGTGCATGCCAACGACACGGTGTCGACCACCGGAAAGAGCACGACGGAGGGCGACGAGCACACGGAGCGCGACGGCGGCGGCTGGGGCGTCAGCCTGCCGGGCTTCGGCCTGTCGGACACCGACGAGGACGTGAAGCGCCGGCTGAAGTTCGTCACCGACACCACGGGGGTCGAGCTGCGGGAGGGGAGCACGAGGAGCGTGTACCTGCCGCATCGCGTGAAGGCGTATCAGTACAGCCGGGGCGCCGAGACCCGGCAGATCAGCGAGACGAAGGTCGTCGCCATCGGCGGTCAGGTCGGCAATCACTACCTCAAGGACACCCCGGTGCCGCAGCGGGTCACGGCCGACCTGGTCGCCCGCTCGCTCGGCGAGACGACGAGCCAGTCGTCGTACCTGGCCGATCTCCTCGTCGAGAAGCGGCGGAAGCTCGAGGCGCTCGACGCCGAGCTGTCGCGACTCGAGCAGGCTCGCACCGCGATGAAGGCGCACAGCGACGCGATCCACGACCACCACAGGAAGCACGTCGAGGCTCACGCGGCGGCGGAACGCGGGGTCTACGACAGTGCAGCCTCCGAGGGGATGCGGGCCTGGATCTGTCATGCGAAGAACATCTGGAAGTGGGACTGCCCGGATCGCAATGAACTGGCCTATCGAACCAACGAGCGCGACGCCCACCTGGCCAAGGCAAAGCCCTTCCTCGACGAGGCGGTTCGGCGCCACGCCGAGGTCGAGAAGACCGTGCCGCTTCAGGCCGCCGAGGACGCGGCGGAGACTTCTCGCTGAACCCGCCTGGAGGCTCGTCGCCTCAAGGGGCTCTTGAC
>CAZUZD010000389.1:1385-5517 GCA_964624465.1 uncultured Isosphaeraceae bacterium | reverse complement strand
TGGCGAGGCCGCGTGACACAGCCCAACAGACAGTCGGGTTCAGCGAGAAGTCTCACGCGGCGATCGTGGCCGGTCTCGCGCGGGTGGGCGAACTCCGCGCCGAGATCGCCGGGCTGGACGCTCGCATCTTCGCCGCCGCCCGCGTTTGACGTCCCGGTGGGGCCGGGCGGCCGGCCCCACCCTTCGGTTCCCAGCCCCATGCGACCACCCGGAATCACCCAGGAGCCTGCTCATGGTCCCTGACCGACACGGACGCTCTCGGGCCCTCGCCGCGACCGTCCTCCTGCTGGTCCCCGCCGCCCGGGCGGAGGAGCCGCAGCCGGTCGAATTGCTGGTGCGACCCGCCGGCGCCATCCTCGATCGCCGCGCCGGGGCCCCCGTGATCCCGGATCCGGTCCGGACCCGGATCGAGGGTCAGAATTCCCGAGCCCGTGAGGCCGCCGCAGCCCTCACGCGCACTGCCACCTCGGGAATCGAACGCCGCCAGGCGGCGGCCAGGTCCCACCTCCAGGAGGTCGAGGACCGTGCCGAGCGAGACGGGGCGACGCGCCAGGCCCACCGCGAGCGGTCCCGCCTCGAGACGCGGTCGCGGCTCGAGACGGCCTCCGGACATCTCCGCTGGGAGGTCGAACGCCTGGACCGTCGGGCCGCCGAGCTGAAGGCCACCTGGGATCTCCGGGGCGCAGCGGAGCAGCGAGCATTCCGGGCCCGCTGGGAGGCCGACCTGGCCGCCCGGATCGCCGAGGGCAGGAAACAGGGCGAGATGGTCATCGCGGCCCTGACCATGGGCGCCAGCGGGGCCACCGGAGCCGGGGGGCTCTCCTCGCTCGTGGGCGGCGAGGCCGCTGGCGCCGCGGCAACCGAGGGGGGGCTCGCGGCGATCGAAGCTGCGACAGCCGAGGCGGAGGTCCCGGAGGCGCTGGTGGCGCCGCTCGGGGAAGTCGGGCCCGAGCTGGCGACGTCGGAGGTCGGTGGGGGGCTCGAAGGTCCCCGGCTCGCGTCGCTCGAGGGCGCACCGGGCCAGGAGCGGATCCTGATGGACGCCCTCGAGGCGAGCCGGCAGCGTCAGCCCCCGGAGATCGCCCGGGCCTCCGGGTTTTACCGTCCGATGCCGCGCCAGATCCGGCGGCAGCAGCCGAACCGGACCTACCCCGCCGACCGGTCACCCCGACGCACGGAGCGGCTCTCCCCCCCTCCCGGCCCCGGCGTCGTCCCGCCGCTGCCCGACCCGCGCCGGATGTCCGAGGACTCCGTCCACCGGAAGCTGGCCAACCTCGCGGAAGGCGTCCAGTCGTTCGAGAAGACGCGCCAGTGGCTGGACGCCTTCCCGGGTCCCTCCAGCATCGATCGGCCCCCACCGCCCACCTGGCACCCTCCGATGAGCTGGCCGGCACCGTCCGCGGTCCCGCCCGGACTCCGCGAGGGACCGGTCCTCCGGCAGCGCCACGGGCCGATGCCCCAGGGCGACCCGGTGTTCCTGTACCGCGAGACCGGGCCGCAGGGCTTTGACGTTTACCGGCAGGATGGTCGGGAGTTCATGGTGCCGCTGGACTGATCCTGCGGACGCGTGCCCCCGCCGCGTCGCGGGTCACTGGTTCCTTCCGTCCGGTGGGAGGCGTGGCACCCGCCTGAGTCCGCGCTCCCGAACCGCGCGCCGTGACGGCAGGCGGCTCGGGGGTGTCCTCGCAAATCTGGGCTGACGATCGGATCCAGTACGATCTGCTCGCCCCCGGTCTGCTAGGCTCTTCACGAGGCGGACGCGCGTCCTCCCGAGCCGTTGGACACCGGCGTCAGGCCTTCGAAAGGACCCTCAGGGTGGGAGTCGACCTTGACCACACGGCGTGAGTTCGTGAAATCGCTGCCGGCGTTCGCCGTGGCGGCCCACATGGCGATGGATCCCGGGCCGGCGGAGGCCGCGGCCGTGGCCGCGCCGGAGGGCCACTTTCATCCGAAGGGGAAGCCGCCCTCGGAGTTCACCCGGGAGGTGCTGCGGCAGGCGAAGGCGGCGTTGCCCTTCGCCGACGCCCGCGACTTCGAGGAACAGCGGCGCGGCCTGATCGCCCCGATGCCGGAGTTGAAGATCCCGAACGACTCCGGCGGGGTCGCCTGGGACATGACGCAGTTCCAGTTCCTGGACCGGCAGGAGGAGTTCGAGAGCGTCCATCCCTCGATGCACCGCATCGGCCAGCTCAACAACAACTACGGCCTCTACGAGGTGGTGCCGGGGATCTACCAGGTCCGCGGGTTCGACCTGGCCCAGACCACCTTCGTGCGCGGCAAGACCGGGTGGATCGTCTTCGACTGCCTGGTCACGGCCGACGTGATGCGGGCCGCCTGGAAGCTATTCCAGGAGCACCGGGGCGAGGGGCTGCCCGTCACGGCCGTGGTCTACTCCCACTCCCACGGCGACCACTGGGGGGGCGTCCGCGGCGTGGTCGACGAGGCCGAGGTCCGGTCCGGGAGGGTCCAGATCCTGGCGCCTCGCGATTTCATGGACTACACGATCTCCGAGAACATCTACGCCGGCAATGCGATGAACCGGCGGCTGTTCTACCAGTACGGCGTGCTGCTGCCGGTGAGCCCGTACGGGTTCGTGACCCAGGGGCTGGGCCACGCCATCTCGCGCGGCACCTCGGGCCTGATCGCGCCGACGCGGATCGTCGAGGACGACATCGAGGAGATCGAGGTCGACGGCGTGCGGATGATCTTCCAGAACACGCCGAACACCGAGGCGCCCTCGGAGATGAACACGTACCTCCCCGACCGGAAGGCGCTCTGGGTCGCGGAGAACGTCAACGCCACGCTCCACAACATCTACACGCTGCGGGGCGCGCTGGTGCGCGATGCGCTCAACTGGTCGAAGTCCATCAACGAGGCGCTGTATCGGTTCGGGCAGGAGGCCGAGGTTCTGCTCGGGGCCCACCACTGGCCGCGCTGGGGCAACGCTCGCGTCCAGGAGATCCTCCGCGCCCAGCGCGACCTGTACGCGCACTTCAACAACCAGGTGCTGCACCTGGCCAACCAGGGCGTGACGGTCAACCAGATCCACAACGTCTACGAGCTGCCGCAGAGCCTGCAGCAGAAGTGGGAATGCCGGGGCTATCACGGGTCGGTCCAGCACAACGCCCGGGGCGTCGTCAGCCGGTACCTGGGCTTCTGGGACTGCAACCCGTCGACCCTGATCCCGCTCTCGCCCGAGGACTCCGCCCCGCTCTACGTCGAGATGATGGGGGGAGCGGCGAAGATCCTCTCCCGGGCCCGCCAGCTCCACGACGAGGGCAAGTACCTGCTGGCCAGCGAGATCCTCGACAAGCTGGTCCACGCCGAGCCGCAGAACCAGGCGGCCAAGGACCTGCTGGCCGACGTTTTCGAGCAGATCGGCTACCAGCAGGAGAATCCGGGCCTCCGCAACAGCTTCCTCGCCGGGGCGTACGAGCTCCGCACGGGGATCCCGGAGGGGACCTCGCCGAAGTCGAGCGGGCCCGACGTGATCCGCGCCATGTCCACCGAGCTCTTCCTGAACTTCCTCGCCATCCGCATGGACAGTCGCAAGGCGGAGGGGCTGCGGTTCACCATGAACCTGATCACCCCCGACAACGGGGAACAGTTTGCGATCGAGCTGGAGAACGCGACCCTCACGAACATCCCGGGCTTCCTGGCGTCGCAGCCTGACCTCACCCTGACCATCGACCGGGCTGACCTCGAGCAGACGATGATGGGGGTCAAGACGCTCGAGGCGCAGATCCGGGACGGCACCGCGAAGGCGCAGGGGGACGTCAGCCTGCTCGCGAAGCTGGCGGCGACGATGGTCGACTTCGACCCGCGCTTCGAGATCCTGCCCGGGACCCGGGCGCGTGGCGGCGCGGCCGATCATGCCGACGCCTACGAGGCCGTCCCGGGCCAGACCATCGCGGAGTGATCCGAGGGTCGTCGGGGTCGGCGTCGGCTGGAGCCGGCCACGCCCCGATCGGCCGCGGTCGATCCGGCAGCACCGGGCCGATCCCGGGCCGCAGGGGGCGGTGTGAGGCTGTGCCCCGGGATCCGGGGTCCCCGGCTCGGGGACGAGCCGAGGCCGGTGGTCGATCCCGACTCGAGCGATTGCCGTCCGGACCAACGCAAACCACGCGGGCCG
>CAZUZD010000389.1:0-1375 GCA_964624465.1 uncultured Isosphaeraceae bacterium | reverse complement strand
GTGCCACCCCCGCGGCCGCACAGGACAACCGGACACCCCAACCCCCGCGGGCCGGCGACCTGGGTCGCCGGCCCGCGTGGTGGGTTCTGCGGAGCCGGTCGGGACGGATCAGGGCTTGGCGGCGGCCGGGGCCCGGAGGGCCTTGGCCCGGGCCTCGGCCTTGGCCGCGTCGTCGGCACGGCCGGCCTTGCGGAGGACGGCGGCGTGGTCCTCAAGCGTGGTCGCCAGCTCGGCCGGGTCGGCGCCGGGCTGCTCGAGGATGACGATGGCCCGGCGGCAGCACTGCTCGGCCTCGGCCGAGTCGCCCTGGTCCAGGTTCACACGCCCCAGCTTGGCCAGGCAGCGGGCGACGTGCGGGTGATCCGGGCCAAGGTCGAGCACGTAGAGGTCCTGGGCCTTCTTGAGCAGGGGCTCGGCCTCGTCGGGCTTGCCCTGGAGCTCGTACATCCAGCCCAGCGACTCGAGGGTGGTGGCGACGTCGGGGTGATCGGCGCCCAGGGCCTTTTCGCGGATGGCCAGGGCCCGCTTGAACAGGGTCTCGGCCTCGGGGTACCGCTTCAGGTCGATGTAGAGGGCGCCGAGGTTGTGCAGGGTGGGGGCCAGCTCGGCGGGGTTCTTCTCGGCGGCCTTCTCGCGGATGGCCAGGGCGCGCTTGTACTCGGCCTCGGCGGCGTCGAACTTGCCCAGGAGGTGGTCGATGGCGGCCAGGTTGTCGAGCGCCGCGGCGGTGCCGGGGTCCTCGGGGCCCTGGGCCTTCTCGGCGATCGCCAGGCAGCGAGCATAGAGGGGGCGGGCCTCGGCGAACTGGCCGGCCAGGTCGTGCAGGGCGGCGACGGTGTTCAGGCTGGCGGCCACGTCCAGGTGGTCGGCGCCGAGCACCTTCTCTCGGATGGCCAGGGCGGACTTGGCGGCCTTCTCGGCCTCATCGGCCTTGCCCTCGGCCGAGAGGACCCAGGCCAGGTGGTCGAGCGTGGTGGCGAGCGCGGGGGCCTCGGGACCGAGGGCGCGGGCGTCCTTCTCGGCGGCGCGCAGCTGGGTCTCGGCCTCCTCCAGCCGGCCCTCCTGGTACGCCTTCCAGCCGGCGTCGTGTTCCGCCTTCCAGTCGCCAGCCTTCTGGGCGCTCACGGGGTTGGCCGCGAGACCCAGGAGGATGACCGCAGATCCGACTCGTCGCAGAAGCGTCATGTCTGTAGGCCCTGTCGGGAAGTTCTGTCGCCGGGATGCCGCGCGATCAATAGCTTGGGGTGGCCGGGGGAGCCGGCTCAGCGGGAGCTGAGCCAGGGCCGGTGCAGCGGCACGCGGTTGCCGGTGGCCCAGTTGCGGGCCCCGGGGCCCACCGTGGCGGGCCGGGCGGCGGCCGCGGCCGGGCGGGACG
>CAZUZD010000388.1:0-5528 GCA_964624465.1 uncultured Isosphaeraceae bacterium | reverse complement strand
ACCGCGAGTACTGGAAGCAGGACCCCACCGAGGTCGCCCGCACCGGCCTCGCCAGGCTCCAGGCCGCCGTCGCCGCCAGCCAGGCCCCCACCCCGGCCGCGCGCTGACGTCGCCCCGGCACCGCCCCACGTGGTCGACCCCCGTGGGGCGGTGCGGACGCTCCGCCAGCGGCGGCCAGTCACTGGCCGGTGGCCGATGCACGGGTTGGCGTCGAGCACCCGGCGGGGACGCGAACCCCGAGCCAGGCACCCGTGTCGGCCCCGGAGGGCACCGCGACGCTCGCACCCGCCCCGCGGGGCGGGCCGGGCAGGACACGGGCGCGAGGGGGAGACGTCGATGGCAGCCACCTGTCCGGAGTGCGGGGCGTTGCTGCCCGAGGGCGGGGCGTGCGTCGAGCACTTCCATGCCCTGCTGCTGCTGGAGCACGAGGTGCTGGCCGATGAGGGGGCCAGCGACTGGGGGCGGGTCGCGCACTTCCACGCCGTCAGCGCGTACCTCCTCCAGCACCCGGAGGGCATGGGCTCCACGGCCGAGGCGCTCGCCGGGCTCAGGCGCGGTCTGGCCGACCAGCTGGCCGGCCGGATCACGCTGGCCGAGCACCGGCGCCGGGTGCGGCACGCGGCCGACGGGCCGATCCGGGTCACCCGCCGCGCGGGGGACACGGTCGTCCGCTGGCCGGTCGACTCGTGGCCGATGACCGTGCGGGACGTGCTCGACGGCGGGGTCGAGGGATACGCCGGGCGCGTGGCGGCCTGGGCGGGGTCGATCCTCCGAGCCCTGGAGGAGGCCGGCGCCTGAGGCGGGCCGCCAGGCGGCCGGCCCCGCGCGTCACTGGCCGGCGAGGCGGAGCAGGCGGGGGCGGGCCAGCCAGTCGAGGCGGTAGCGGTCGGTGGTGCCCTCGCGGAGGCTCAGGCGCGCCAGGCCGCCGGTGCGGAGCTGGACCAGACCGGGCATCGGCTGGCCGCAGAGCAGCAGGCCGACGAGGTCGCTGATCCAGGGGTCGTGCCCCACGATCATGAGCCGCGACTCCGGGCGCGCGGCCAGCCAGTCGCGCACGGCCTCGGCGTGGGTGCCCGCGACCAGCGCGTCGGCCGGCTCCAGCAGCTCGCGCTGATGCAGGCGGCGGGCGACGATCTCGGCCGTCTCGGCGGCGCGGGGCAGAGGGCTGGTGACGATCCGATCCAGCTCCAGGTGCAGCCGGTCCAGGCCGTCGGCCAGGGCCCGCACCCGGCGGCGCCCCTTCGGGGTCAGCGGGCGCTCGTCGTCGGCAATCCCCTCGGTGCCGTGGGGCACGGCCGGGCCGTGGCGGAGCAGGTGCAGTTCCTGGACGGGCATGGCGAACTCCGGAGGGGGCGGGTCAGCCGGGGCAGGCGGCGTCCTCGCCATCGAGCCGCAGGGTCAGGCACTTGGCGCTGCCGCCGGCCTTGATGAACTCGGAGAAGTCGAGCGGGCGGACCCCGAAGCCGGCGGCCTTCAGCTCCGACTGGAGCCGGGGGGTGCCCCGGTTCAGGATCACCGTCGAGCCGACGACCACGGCGTTGCAGCTGAAGGAAACCGCCTCCTCGGGCGAGACGGCGATCAGCCGCTCCACCCGGTCGGCCAGCACCCGGCGGCCGTAGTCGTCGAAGGCCCCAGGGTAATAGAGCGCGAGCCCCGGGGCCAGCGGGCAAAAGCAGGTGTCGAGGTGATAGTAGCGCGGGTCGACCAGCTCCAGCGGCAGCACCTCGGCGCCCAGGGTCGCCGCCAGCCAGGCATGGACCCGGGCATCCGAGCGGCGGCGGTAGCCGGCAATCACCGTCGGCCCGCACCAGAGCGCATCGCCGGCCCCCTCGAAGCAGAGCCCCTCGGGCGGCTCGATCACCTCGAAGCCGTGCGCCGCGAACCACGCGGCGAACACCGGCGATTCCCCCTGCCGCTGGCCGTGCTTGAACCGCGAGACGATCACCCGCCGGCCCGCCATCATGCCGGCGTTGGCCGTGAAGACCAGATCCGGCAGCCCCGGCACCGGGTCCAGCCGCTCGACGGCCACCCCCAGCTCCCCCAGCGTGCCCACCAGCGCCTGCCACTGCGAGCGGGCCAGGGCGGGGTCGGCCCCCTCGGCCACGTGCATCCAGGGGTTGATCTCGTACTCGATCCCGTAATAGTCGGGCGGACACATCAGGATCCGCGGCGCGCGGGCCGGGCCCGAGGGGCGTCGGGCGGTCGCCGGGGCCGTATGCATGGTGGTCATGGTCTGGACTCCGGTCGTTCGAGTCAGCGGCCTTCGCGGTCGAGCGCCTCGGCCGTGGGCACCATCTCGAGGTCGCCGCCGAGCTCGGCGGCCAGGCTCCGCAGGAACGGCTCGACGTCGGTGACCAGGCCCACCGTCTGGAACGTGCCGCGGTCGGCCAGCTTCGTCAGGGTCGCCGGGTTGATGTCGACGCAGACGACGGGCACCGTCGCCGGCAAGAGGTTGCCGGTGGCGATCGAGTGCAGCGCGGTGGCGATCATGAGCGCAAACCCGACCCCGTGCACCGCCTCCCGCATGCGCTCCTGGGCCGCCAGGGTGTCGGTGATGACCTCGGGCAGCGGGCCGTCGTCGCGGATCGAGCCGGCGAGCACGACCTCGACCCCGGCGCGGGTGCACTCGTACAGGATGCCCGAGCGGAGCACCCCGGCGTCGACGGCCGCGCGGATGCCGCCCAGCCGCCGGATCGTGTTGATCGCCCGCAGGTGGTGCTCGTGGCCGTGCTCGATCGCGTGCCCCTCGGCCAGTGACACGCCCAGGCTGGTGCCGTACAGGGCCTGCTCGATGTCGTGGGTCGCCAGCGCATTGCCCGCGAACAGGGTCTGGACCCAGCCGTGCCGCACCAGCGCCGCCACGTGCTCGGCCGAGCCGGTGTGCACGATCGCCGGGCCGCCGACGAGCAGCACCTTGCGGCCGGCGGCGCGGGTCTCGCGGATCGAGCGGGCGACGCTGGCCAGGCTCACGGCGCGGGGCTTCTCGCTGGAGACGCTCGAGGTCATGAACCCGAAGGCCGTCTCGCCCCGGGGCCGCTCGACGGGCTCGACACGGAGGCCGGCGTAGCCCACGACGATCGGCTGGCCGGGCCGGACGGCCGTCATCGGGATGCAGCGGGCGGTGCCGGCCGCGGGGTCGACGGCGATGCCGCAGTCCATCTCCGGGTCGGCCACGGTCAGCCAGCGGCCGCCGACGCGGACCCGGGTCGGCTGGTTCGTGGTGGCGTAGAACCCATCCGGGAAGGCCCCGGCGATGTCGGCGGGCACCAGCCGGGCGTCGCCCGGGTTGCGAGGGGTGGCGCCGTGCTCGACCAGGTCGCCGAGGATGGCGTCGAGGGCCTCGGCCGTCGGCGCGCTGACCTGGATCCGCGCCACGCTCGGGTCGACCCGCCGGGCGCCGATGCGGCACTCCAGGATCTCGAACTGGCCGCCCGCCTGGAGGATGTGGTCGAGGATCTTCGGCAGCAGCAGCGAGTCGATGATGTGGCCGCGGACCTCGACCTCCTCCGAGACGCCCCCTTGGAACTCGGGGGTGGAACCGACGCGGACATCGGTGCTCATCGGATTGTCCTCGGTGCGGGAACGACGGGGGCCGGGCCGTGGGCAGTGTGCCGCCCGGACCCGGCCCCCACATTCTACGCACCGGGTCCGATCAAGGATCGACCTGGACCGTGGCGTTGAGCTCCAGGCCGGGCTCGCCGGGCAGGTCGGTCAGCACCCGGAAGGTCTTGCGGAGGTCGCCGCGGGTGGTCCCCTTTTCGGGGTGGTAGGTCAGGGTCACGACGTGGAGCGCCTTGCGGGCGTTGGGCTCGGCGGCGGCCAGCTCGAAGCCGTCGCCGGTGCCCTCGATGCCGGTGATCGCGAACGGCTTGACGCCGCGGATCAGGAACCGGCCCTGCACCGGCTGTGCCGAGCTGATGCGGCCCAGTGTCAGCAGGGCGGGGGAGGCCGACAGCTCGCCGCGGATCTCGGCCGTGATCAGCACCGGCACCACCGGGCTCTCGCGGTCGTTGGTGAGGATGCGGATCTCCTCGCGGTACGAGCCGGCGGGGGCGTCGGGCCGGAGGTTCACCGTCAGGCGGTAGCTGACGCCCTGCGGCGACCGCGCCGTCTCGACCAGCTCGGCGGCGACCATGCCCCCCAGCCGCTTCGTCGCCATCATCCGGTCGGCCCGCCAGTTCGGGGCGCCGGCGCGGTCGATGGTGATGACCCGCTGGGGCGACTGGCCGCGGGTCACGACGCCGAAGTCCACGACGCCGGGATTCAGCACGATGTCGCTGAGGATCATCGAGCGGACGCCCAGCTTCACCTCCGACTGCCGGCCGCTGGCGGTCACCAGCGACACGGTCAGCGTGGTCGCCTTGTTGCCCACGAAGTTGCGGGTGTCCATCTGGGCCTCGACGACGCCCGACTGGCCCGGCTGCAGCGCCCCGACCAGCGCCCGGCCGGTCGTGCAGCCGCACGAGGCCCGGACGTCGACGATGTTGATCAGCTCATTGGTCCGGTTCTGGATCACGAAGTTGTGCCGCACCACCGCGCCCCGGGGCACCGGACCGAAGTCGTGCCCCTGCTCGGTGAACAGCCCCTTGGCCCAGTCGGCCGCCCGCGCCATCGTCGGCGGGGCGCCCAGGACCAGGGTGCTGAGGGCAACCATCGCGAACCACTTGCTCAATACGCCTCGCGCAGCCATCACGGCCTCCTGCCGGAACGGACCGCCATCGCGGCCGACGCCTCTTGGGTGGACCGGTCTTCTTTATCGTCGCCCCCCGCCGTTCAGTCGCGTCCGGTGCGGCCCCGCCCGCCCCGCCGGTCGGTGCGGCCGGGATAACCGCGCAAGTCTGCGGCGTCGGGCCGGCGGTGCCCGGGTCGGGTCTCGTGCCGCAACCCGTGGCCCGGTCAGCCGATCCAGTCGAGGTGCGCCAGGCCCAGCTCGGCGACCGCCAGGGCCGGCGGACTCAGCGGGCCCAGGGTCGAGAGCACCTTGAGCCGGAAGCCGCAGGCGTCGCAGGCCTGCACCCGCGCCTTCGCCTCCTCGCCGGCCACCGCCAGGGTCCGCAGGCGGGCGGCGTCGCCGGTGCCGCACGCGGCGCAGGCGAGCCGGGCGGCGGGCCACTCCAGGGCGCAGGTGCCACAGCGGAGGAACCGCGACTGCTCCAGGCCACGCGCCTCGGCCAGCAGCGGCGGCGACCCGCACCCCGGGCAATCGACCCGGTCCCAGCGGGCCAGGGCCTCGCTCCGGGCGGCCACCCAGGGGGCGGTCACCCGCGCCAGAGTCGGCAGCAGGGCGAATCGGAGCACCGAGGCGAGCCGGTCCAGGTCGAGGTCCCCCGCCGGCGGCTCGATCAGATCCCCGCGCAGCCAGTGCCACCCGAGCGCCGCCAGGTCGACCGAGCCGTCGCCGATGGCCCGGCCCAGCGCGGCCGCCGCCGGGTCGTTGGACCCGAGCGCCTCGCAGAGCCCGAGGCCGCGGTCGCGCAGCACCAGGGCGGGGAGGGCGACCTCCAGCTCCTGGAAGGCGGGCCGCCCGC
>CAZUZD010000387.1:0-5529 GCA_964624465.1 uncultured Isosphaeraceae bacterium | reverse complement strand
GGGGGCCGCCAGCGGGGCCGGGGCGGCGACCGGGGCGGTCGTCGTGGGACCGGCATGGCCGCGGCGCAGGCGGATCTTCGTCTGCTCGCCGATGAGGTCGACGGCGGTGAGGCCGTACTCGTGCATCAGCCGCACCAGCTGCTTGATGGTGCGGACCTCCGGCGCGACGGGGGTCTTCTCGGGCGGGTGATCCGGCATGCCGGGGCTCCGCGGGGCTAGCGGGCGGGGTCGTTCGTAGGCGAGACGGTGGCGGCGGTGACCGGGGTGGCCCCGCGGCCCCGCTCGGGCGAGACGCCGCGAGGCGAGGGATTCGGAATCGGGTCAGGGGGCGTCGAGTCGGGTCCGTTCGAGTCGGGTCGCTCAGGGACCCAGGCGGACCGAGTCGAGGTCCTTGGGCACGCCGGTCAGGACCTCGGCGCCGTCGGGGGTGACGAGCACGTCATCCTCGATCCGGACCCCGCCCCAGTCGGGCAGGTAGACGCCGGGCTCGATGGTCACCACCATGCCGGGCCGCAGTTCCAGGTCGGGCATGCGGCCCAGGAATGGCGCCTCGTGGATGTCCATCCCGAGGCCGTGGCCCAGGCCGTGGGTGAAGTACGGGCCGAATCCGGCGGCCTCCAGGACGGCCCGGGCCTCGGCGTCGAGCTCGCGGCCGGTGACACCGGGGCGGATCAACGCGATGGCCCGCGCCTGCGCCGCCAGGACCGCGCGGTAGACCGACTCGAACGTGTCGCAGACCTTACCGGTCGCTATCATCCGCGTCAAGTCGCTCTTATATGGCCGGCCGGCCGCGCCCCAGTCGATCAGCAGCAGATCGGACTCGCCGAGCCGGGCCGAGGCCGAGGGCCGGGCGTGCGGCAGGGCGGCGTTGCGGCCGGCGGCGATGATGGGCGGGAAGGCCGCGCCGCTGGCCCCGCAGCGCCGGAGGTGGTGCTCCAGGTCGTCGGCCATCTCCTTCTCGGTCCGGCCGGGGGCGATCTCGGGCCGCAGCCGCGCGAAGGCGCGCTCGGCCATGCCGATGGCCTCGCGGATCGCGGCCAGCTCGCCGTCGTCCTTGACCATCCGCAGCGCCTCGACCCAGCCCTGCACGCCTCGCAGCGCCACGGTGGGGGCCGCGTCGGCGATCGCGTCGCGCTCGGCGACGGTCAGGGCGGCGGCCTCGAAGGCGAGATTTCCCAGTCCGAGCCCGGCGGCGACCCCGGCCACGGCGGCGGCCATCGTCTGGCCCACGGGCCGGATCACGGCCTCGACCTCGGGGCACTCGCGGCGGAGCTGCTCGGTGTAGCGGCCGTCGGAGACGATCAGGGCCCGGTCGGGGGTCAGCAGCAACGTCGAGCTGTCGCCGCTGAAGCCGGTCAGGTAGCCGACGTTGGTGACGCTGCTGATCAGCACCGCGGCCGACTGCTCGGCCACGAGCCGGGACCGGAGCGCCTCGCGGCGGGCCGTCGTGCGATCGGACATGAAGCGGACACCTGGGTTCGGGACGGGGAACGGCCGGCCAGCGACGGCGGCGGCGGGGGTGCGGGACGCCTCGGCTCAGGCCAGGGTGTGGCCGGCCATCTCGTCGGCGTGGTAGCTGGAGCGGACGAACGGGCCGCTGGCGACGTCGAGGAAGCCGAGCGAGCGGGCGATCCGGCCCAGCTCGTCGAACTCCTCGGGCGGCAGGTAGCGCTCGACCGGCAGGTGCCGGGTGGAGGGTTGCAGGTACTGGCCCAGGGTCAGCAGGTCGCAGCCCACGGCGCGGAGGTCGGCCAGGGTCTCCAGCACCTCCTCGGTCGTCTCGCCCAGGCCGAGCATCAGGCCGCTCTTCGTCTTGATCTCGGGCCGGGTCCGCTTGACGTGGGCGAGCACGCCCAGGCTCACGGCGTACTGGCTCTTGCGGCGCACGTGGCGCTGCAACCGGGCCACGGTCTCCATGTTGTGGTTGAAGACCTCGGGGGCCGAGTCGAGCACGATGTCCAGGGCGGTGGTGTCGCCGTCGAAGTCGGGGGTGAGGACCTCGACGGTGGCGCCGGTGCGGGCGCGGACGGCCAGGACGCAGCGGCGGAAGTGGTCGGCGCCACCATCGGGGAGGTCGTCGCGGGTCACGCTGGTGATGACGACGTGCCGCAGGCCCAGGCGGGCGCAGGCCTCGGCCAGCCGCTCGCGCTCGTCGGCGGCCGGGGCCTCGGGCTTGCCGCGAGGGACGGCGCAGAAGCCGCAGGGGCGGGTGCAGACCTCGCCCAGCACCATGAACGTGGCGGTGCGGCGGCTCCAGCACTCCGAGCGGTTCGGGCACTTGGCGCTCTCGCACACGGTCTCGAGCTTCAGCTCGTCGACCAGGGCGCGGGTGGCGTACATGCCGCCGGACTCGGGGATCGGCCGCTTGAGCCAGGCCGGCAGCCGACGCCGCGGGGCCTCGTCGGTGGACGGGGCCGTGGCGCATCTGGGGGCCGCCGCGGGCGCCGCCGAGGCCGAGGCCGAGGCCGAGGCGACCTCGTCGGCGGTGACGATCGGCAGGCTGGGCAGGGGCAGCGACCGGGGTCCGGCGGGGCCGGCTCCGTCAGCGGAGGCTCGGGGCGTAGACATGAGACGGGGGCTTCCGTCGGATCAGCGGGTGATCGGTAAAGACGATGTGGCGCTCGAGGCCGAAGACCGATTCGAAGTGGCGGATCAGGGCCTCGCGCACCTTGGCCATCGGCGCGGGCCGCTGGCGGCGGGATTCCATCGAGGTCTGCCGCACCGGCGCCCCGCCCGGCCCCGGCTCCACCAGCAGGCCGAACGGCGCCAGGAACGAGCCGACGTTGAGCGTCATCCCATGGTAGGCGATCCAGCGGCTCACGGCCACGCCCACCGTGCCGACCCGCTCATCGCCCAGGAACACGCCGGGCGACCCCGGGCGGGTCCGGGCCGTCAGGTCGAACTCCGCCAGGGTATCGATCAGCACCCGGTTCAGGCCGTTGACGTACCCGATCACGTCCAGCCCCAGCGGCGCCAGCGGCAGGACCGCATACACGGCCAGCTGGCCGGGCAGGTGCAGGACGACCCCGCCCCCCCGGTTGACCCAGCGGGCCCGCAGCCCCCAGCCGCGCAGGTCGTCGTCATCGGCCTGGATGTGGGCCCGGCTGCCGGTGCGGCCGACGGTGAGGACGGGGGGGTGCTCGCAGAGGATCAGGGCGCCGCCGGGGCGCTCGCCGTACTCATAGACCAGCCGGCGCTGGAGGGTGAGCAGGTCATCCAGCTCGACTTCGCCGAGCAGAAAGACCTGCAGGGGCGCGGGTTCGGAGGACTCCATGATCTCGCTCTGCCCTCCCCTCGCGTCGCGCTGCGCCGCCGGAGGCCGGTGGCGGGTGCCGTCCCTGGGTCGCTCGCGACCCCCGGATCGGGCCGCCCGGGCCCATTTTACCCCCGGCTGGCGCGGCTCGCCTAGGGCGATCGGCGGGGCGCCGCCGGGGGTGCGCATCCCCCATCCGCTTGACCGGGCGGGCGGCCGGCCTACAACGACGGCGGTGCCGGGGCCCTCTGTGCGGCCGCCCGGCCGGGATCTGAACGGGGGTTTGCGACGATGGCCGACGCGTGCGTCCTGATTACCGGCGGCGCCGGCGGCATCGGCTCGGACCTGGCCCGCCGGCTGGTCGAGCGCGGTGACCGGGTCGTCCTGTTCGGGCGCCGGCCCGAGCCCCTGCAGGACCTGGCCGCCGAGCTGGGACCGGCCGCACTGGCGGTGCCGGGCGACGCCCGGCGGCCCGAGGACCTGGCGACGGCCGTCGAGGCGGGGGTGGCTCAATTTGGCCGGCTCGACGGCCTGGCGCACTGCGTCGGGTCGATCCTGTTGAAGCCGCTGCACCTGACCAGCCCCGAGGAGTTCGCGGCCACGATCGAGACGAACCTGACCACCGCGTTCCTCGCCTGCCGAGCGGCGCTGGGGCCGATGCGGACGCAGAGCGGCGGCTCGATCGTGCTGGTGAGCACGGTGGCGGCCGGCCAGGGGTTGCAGAATCACGAGGCGATCGCCGCCGCCAAGGCGGGCATCGAGGGCCTGGTGCGCGCGGCGGCAATCACCTACGCCCGCCAGGGCATCCGGGTCAACGCCGTGGCGCCGGGGCTGACCGAGACCCCGCTGGCCGCACCCCTGCTCCGCTCGGAGCCGGCGCGGGCCTTCAGCGAGGCCATGCACCCGCTGGGCCGCCTCGGCCGGCCGGCCGACGTCGCCAGCGTGATCGCGTTCCTGCTGGGCGCCGAGGCCGGCTGGGTCACCGGGCAGGTCTGGGGCATCGACGGCGGCCTGGGCGCCGGCGTCGCCCCGCCCCGCCCCGCCCGGAGCTGAGCCGCCCCCCGGGGCTCCGGCCGATCCTGATTCCCCCTCGGCCGGCCGCGACGCCGCGGCCGGACCTGGGCCCCCACCCTGGCGCCCGGGGGGTTGGCGGCTCCTGGCGGGGGTCGGCGTGTTGTCAACGGCCGACGGTTGCGGTTCAATCGCAGCGGGTTGCGACCGGCCGCGTTGCCTGATGATCCTGGGGGCGCCGCGGCCGTCGGGGCCTGCGATCCGATCGATCGGGTTCTCTCCCACCGCCACGATCGGGGGGCCGTCCGGCCATGAATGCGCTGAACCTGCTGCACTGCTTCGACGCCGTGTTCCTGGTGGCGATGGCCGCCTGGGTCGGCAGCATCCTGTTCGTGTCGTTCGGGGTGGCGCCGCTGATCGGCCGGGTGCTGGAGCCCGAGCCGGCGTCGCGGTTCGCGCGGGCGCTGTTCCCGAGGTACTACCTCTGGGGGACGATCTGCGGGGCGATCGCGCTGCCGGCGGTGGTCTGCGGCCCGCTGGCGGTGCCCGAGCTGCGCGGGCCGATGGTCGGGCTCCAGGCGGGGCTGATCGTCGCCGGCATCCTGATCATGTTCTATTGCGGCAACGTGCTGACGCCGGCGATCAACGCCGCCCGCGACGCCGGGCCGGCCGCGCAGGAGCGGTTCGACCAGCTCCATTCCCGGAGCACGACCCTGAACAGCGTGACCCTGGTCATGGGTGCGTTCCTGCTGGCCGCCTACGCCTACCGGCCCCCCCTGCGCACCGACGGGATCCGCGAGCTCAACGCCGAGGAAAATCGGCAGCTCTACTACCGCCGCAACGCCGAGAACCGGCAGCTCAACCAGCAGTTCTACAGCCAGTACACCCGCGGCGTCCCCGGCCGCCCCGCGCCGCAGGTCACGCCCACCGCCGGCCCCGACGCCACAGAATCGTCCCCCCGGCCCGCGTCCGAGGCCCCCGCCCCGCCCCGCTGACCGGCGGCCCAGGCCCGGGTGTCCCGAAATCGTAGGGCGGATCAGCGCCAGCGTCATCCGCCGCGACGGGTCGAATACCACGCTCCGGAGCGGCACCGTGGTCGATTCCAAGGGCCCCGGTGCGGGCGCGGCGGATGACGCTGGCGCTGATCCGCCCTACGCAACGCCCATTCGCCAGCGGGCCCAGTCCCGTAGGTTGGATGAGCGGAGCGAAATCCGACAGTCATCGGAGGCGCTCACGAGGTCGGGCGGTCGACTCGACTCGACTCG
>CAZUZD010000386.1:3355-5535 GCA_964624465.1 uncultured Isosphaeraceae bacterium | reverse complement strand
CCTACCTCTTCTTCGACGCGCAGTGGTGGACGACCTTCGTCGGCGAGGTGCCGTGCTTCCTCCTCTTCCTGATCGCCTGCACCGTCGCGGTCGATCGGCGGATCGGCACGGAGCGGCGCCGCTTCCTGCTGCTCGGGCTCGTCGCCGGGCTGTGCGTCAACGTGCGCGTGCTGTCGCTGCCCGGCTTCGCGGGCATCGGCGGCTATCTGCTCGTGCGCGCGCTATCGGAGATCCGCCGCGGCGCCATGACCTGGCGCGCCTTCGCCGCGAACGTCCTCGTGGGAGCCGCCGGCGTCGCCGTGCTCGTCGTCCCGGTTCGGATCGCCGAGGTGCTGCTCTACGTCTACTACGGCGGCAGCAGCGTCGCGGAGTTCATGGCGCGCAACGAGGACTGGTACATGAGCAACAACGCCATGGGCGTCGGCGCGCTGCTGGCCAGCCCCGACGTCCTCCGCTCGCTCGGGCGGAACGTCGTCCTGAACGCGCAGCACCTGACCAGCGTGCTGGCGACCCACGGCATCGGCGTCGTGGCGCAGGCGCTGGGCGCGCTCGCGACAGCCGTCCTGTCGCTCCGGCTCGTGGCCAACGACGACACGGAGTACGGCCGGCTCGTCGCCGTGCTCGGCTGCGGCGTCCTCGGGTACGCGCTCTGGTTCTTTCCACTGTCGCTGAGCCTCTTCGATCGCTACACGCTCCATCCGGTGCTGATCATCACGACGTTCGTCGTCCTGACGACGGCCTGGTGGTTCCCGCGCGTGGGCGTGCCGGCGCTGGTGGTGGCGGTGGCGCTCGCGGCGCCCGCACCGCGCCTGGCCGTGACCGCCGATCTGCTGCGCTTCCGCGAGCCCGATTGGGTCGACCGGCTGCGGCTGCCGGCGGAGGCGCACGAGTACTTCGCGGACTGGCAGGCGCGCGGGTGGGGCGAGGACGGCGGACCCGGGCGCCGTCCCCCAACCCCCTGGCAGATCGCCTGGCCCGTCGAGTGCTCCCCCCATGTTCGACGCCCTGATCCGGTTCGCTCTCAAGCAGCGCACCTTCATCCTGCTGATGCTGGTGGGGCTGGCGGTCTCCGGCGGCTGGTCGCTCGTGAACCTGCCGATCGATGCCGTGCCCGACATCACCAACGTGCAGGTCATGGCCCTCACCAGCGCCCCGGCGCTCGGGCCCGAGGAGGTCGAGCAGTTCATCACGATCCCGGTCGAGAATGCCATGAACGGCATCCCGCGGATCCGGGAGCTGCGATCGTACTCGCAGCTGGGCACCTCGAGCGTGACGGTCATCTTCGAGGAGGGGACCGACATCTACTGGGCCCGCCAGCAGGTGGGCGAACGGCTCAACCAGGTCCGCGCCGAGATCCCCGAGGAGTTCGGCCGGCCCGAGATGGGGCCGATCTCCACCGGCCTGGGGGAAATCTACCAGTTCGAGATCCGCAACGCGCCCGACGCCGCCAGGCCCCGCACCCCGATGGAGCTGCGCACGATCCTCGACTGGGAGGTCGCCCGCCGGCTCAAGAGCGTGCCGGGCGTCATCGAGGTCAACCCGCTCGGCGGTGATCTGAAGACCTACGAGGTCGAGCTGGATCCCCAGCGGCTGGCGGCGCGCGGGCTGGCGGTCAACCGGGTGCTCACGGCGATCCGCGAGAACAACGCCAACTCCGGCGGCGGCTACGTCCAGCGCAACGGCGAGATCCGGATCATCCGCGGCCTGGGCCTGGTCGGCAGCCTCAAGGACATCGAGGAGATCGTCCTGGAGACGACCGCCGACGGCACGCCGATCTACGTCCGCGACGTCGGCCACGTCCGCTACGCCCCCATGCTCCGCCAGGGCGCCGCCACCCGCGACGGCCGCGGCGAGGCCGTCACCGCCATCGTCTACCTGCTGGCCGGCGAGAACTCGCGGGTCGTGGTCGAGCGGGTCAAGGAGAAGGTCCAGGAGATCCAGCACCAGCTGCCCGACGGCGTGATCATCGACCCCTACTACGACCGCGCCACCCTGATCGAGAAGACGGTGCACACCGTCACGCACAACCTCGTCGAGGGCGGCGTGCTGGTGGTGGTGGTCCTGCTCGTGCTGCTGGGCAACCTGCGGGCCGGCCTGATCGTCGCCAGCGCCATCCCGCTCTCGATGCTCTTCGCCGGCAACCTCATGCTCGGCTTCGGCATCGCCGGCAGCCTGATGAG
>CAZUZD010000386.1:0-3345 GCA_964624465.1 uncultured Isosphaeraceae bacterium | reverse complement strand
TGGTCGAGAACAAGGTCTCGGGCAACCTGATGAGCCTCGGCGCGCTGGACTTCGGCCTGATCGTCGACAGTGCCGTCATCGTCGTCGAGAACTGCGTGAGCCACCTGGCGCACGCCCGCCCGGGGGCGAAGGCGACCCAGGTCGTGCAGCGGGCCACCCTGGAGGTGCGCCGGCCGGTCGTCTTCGGCGTGGCGATCATCACGCTGGTGCACCTGCCGATCCTGGCCCTCGAGGGCGTCGAGGGGAAGATGTTCCGCCCGATGGCCCTGACGGTCATCTTCGCGCTCACCGGCTCGCTCCTGCTCTCGCTGACGGCGATCCCGGTGCTCGCCTCGTACCTGCTGAAGCCGGGCCTGTCCGAGCGCGACACCTGGCCGATCCGGCTGGCCAAGCGGCTCTACGAGCCGACGCTGAGATGGGCGACCGTGCGGCCCGTCACCGTGGCCGCGCTGGCGCTGCTGGCCTTCGCCACCTGCATCCCGGCGGCCCTGCAGCTCGGCGGCGAGTTCATCCCGCAGCTCGACGAGGGGGACCTGGTCATCGCCACCACCAAGCCCCCGAGCGCCGCGCTCAACGAGGGCATCGAGGACGCGCAGCGGCTGGAAAAAGCCCTGATGGCGCAGTTCCCCGACGAGATCCGCTCGGTCGTCAGCCGCACCGGCCGGCCCGAGATCTCCGTCGAGATCGCCACCCACAACCTCACCGACCACATCGTGCTCCTGCACGAGCCCGAGCACTGGACCCGCGCGAAGACCAAGGCCGAGCTGATCGACCAGATCGACGCGGTGTGCCAGACCGAGCTGCCGGGCACCTTCTACACCTTCTCGCAGCCGATCGAGCTGCGGTTCAACGAGCTGCTCTCGGGCGTGCGCTCCGACGTCGGCCTGGGCCTGTATGGCGAGGACTTGCAGGTGCTCCGCCAGAAGGCCAACGAGCTGGCCAGCCTGCTGAACGCGATCCCCGGCGCCAGCGAGGTCAAGGCTCAGGAGCTGGGCGGCCTGCCGATGCTCAACATCCAGATCGACCGCGATCGGATCGCCCGCTACGGCATCAACGCCCGCGACGTGCTCGACGTGATCGAGGCCCTGGGCGGCAAGACCATCGGCCAGGTGGTCGAGGGCCAGCGCCGGTTCGACCTGCGGGTCCGGTTCGACGCCGCCGCCCGCTCCGACCTCGACGCGATCCGCCGCCTGCCGATCGCCGACCCCCGGGGCCGCACGATCCCGCTCCAGGACCTGGCCGACGTGAGCATGTCCGACGGCACCCTGGAGATCTGGCGCAAGGACCGCGAGCGCCGGATCATGGTCCAGGCCAACGTCCGCGGCCGCGACCTGGCCAGCTTCGTCGCCGAGGCCCGCCAGCGCGTCGAGCGCCAGGTCGAGATCCCGCGCGGCTATCGCCTCGAATGGGGCGGCACCTTCGAGAACCTCCAGTCGGCCACCCGCCGGCTCACGCTGGTCGTGCCCATCGCCCTGGCCCTGATCTTCCTGCTGCTCTACGCCACGTTCCAGTCGATCAAGCTCGGCCTGCTGATCTTCCTGTCGGTGCCGCTGGGTGCCATCGGCGGCATCCTGGCGCTCTGGCTGCGGGGGATGAACTTCAGCATCTCCGCCGGCGTCGGGTTCATCGCCCTCTCCGGCGTGGCCGTGCTCGACGGCCTGGTGCTGGTCGCCGCCATCCGCCAGATGATCGACTCCGGCCGCCCGCAGCGCGAGGCGATCACCGAGGCCTCGATGTCGCGGCTCCGCCCGATCCTCATGACGGGCCTCGTCGCCAGCCTGGGCTTCGTGCCGATGGCCTTCAGCTCGGGCGCCGGCGCCGAGGTGCAGAAGCCGCTGGCCACCGTCGTCATCGGCGGCCTGATCACCAGCATGTTCCTCAAGCTCGTCGTCCTGCCCGCCATCTACCCCTGGTTCGATCCCGGCCCGACCCCGCCCCCCGACCCCCGCGACGACGAGGAGGACGACTACCACGGCCCCCAGCCCCACGCCTGAGCGCCGCGGGTTCGGATCTGATGGGATTCAATGCTGTGGTGATTGTTGGTTTGCCGGGTCCGCTGGGCAGGCCGTCTCCGGATCGGACCGCACAGCGGACCCGACAATTCCACTGTTGGCGTCGATCGGATCGCCGGATCTAGGCGCCACGGGCGGCCTGGTCGAGGGCCTGGAGCATGGCGTCGCGGACGAGGCCGACGCCGGAGGCGGCGAGCTGGTCGAGCCAGCGGGGGTCGGCCCAGTCGCGGAAGAGGCGGCGGCGGGCGGCGGGGTCGGGGATGCGGGCGAGGACCTGGGGGCGGAGCTCGGCCAGGAGCACGGCCAGGGCGGCGGCCTCGGGGCCGAGGGCGGCGGCGGCGCGGTCGCAGAGCAGGCGGGCGAGGGTGGGGCCGGCGCCGGTGGTGGTCACGCTCAGCACCACGGGGCCCGAGCGCCAGACGGCCGGGACCAGGAAGTCCCCCTCGGCCGGGTCGCTGGCGGAGTTCACCCAGACGCCGGCGGCGCGGGCGGCCTGGACCACGGCGCGGTTGACCTCGGGCGGGGCGGCCGCCACGACCAGCACCGCGTCGTGCAGGTGCTCGGGCCGGAACAGCTCGCGCACCAGGGTCAGGCCGGGCACGATCTCGGTCAGGATCGGGCGCGGGTCGAGCGCCCGCACCAGGGCGCCGGCGGCGAGCAGGCCCTCGGCGCGGCGGCGGCCGACGGAGCCCAGGCCCACCACCAGCGTGTGGCGTCCGACCAGGTCCAGCGCGATGGGATACAGGTTCATGTCCACGGGCGTACCGCGCCACCACCACCCCGGTCAAGCGCCGGTGCGGGCGATGGCCGGGGGCCGGGATCGGGCATGTCGGCAAGCGTCCGATCCCGATCAACCGACGATCAGAGTCGCGACCAGTCGTCGGGGGGGCTGGGCCCGGTGCCGCCGTCGTCGCCGGGCTTGAGCGCGGCGCCGACGCCCGGGTCGGGGGGCGTGGGGCCGTGGTGCCAGCGCAGCAGGGGCTGGGAGGCGAGGCCGCGGAAGCCCAGGGCGCGGGCCAGGCCCAGCGAGGCCACGTTGCCGGCGTCGGTCGACCAGAGCGGCCGGCGGCCCCGCGTGCGGTGGACGTGGGCCAGCAGGGCCCGGGCCGCGGCCCGGGCCAGGCCCAGGCGGCGGTAGGCCGGGTCGGTGAAGACGGCCAGGGCGTCGAAGCGGTCGCTGGCGTCGAAGGTCCAGGCCGCGGCGGCCAGCCGGCCGGCGGCCGGGCCGTCGGACCCCGCGGCGATCCCGAAGCCGGCGCCGTGGGCGATCAGGGCGTCGTACGAGCCCCAGCCGCGCAGGGCCCAGTCGGGGGCGAGGGCTCCGAACGCGCGG
>CAZUZD010000385.1:0-5565 GCA_964624465.1 uncultured Isosphaeraceae bacterium | reverse complement strand
GAGGCGAGTCAGCTCGGCGGCGGCGGCCTCGGCGCGGGCCGCGTCGCGGGCCGTGAGCACGACCGTGGCGCCGGCCGCGGCCAGCGCCGGCGTCATCGCCCACCCCAGGCCCCGGGTCCCGCCGGTGACCAGCGCCACCCGGCCGTCGAGCCGGAACCGATCGAGCACACCCATCCGCCAGCACTCCCGTCAGGATCGTCTGAACCGCGGCAATCGCCCCAGCGTACCGGACGGTCCCCCCGGCTCCAAGGGCGCGCCGGGCGGCCCCCGGGGCGCGAAGCCTGCGCGATCCTGATGGTTCTTCGGGCGCTTTGAGTAAGGGACGTAAGGGTCTGGCAAACCTTGCGTTTTGGTGGGGTGGGGCTACTGGGAAATTTAGGGAACTTTGCTGGAGTGAGGGCGCGGTGGTGGCCGAATGAAGGTTCCCAGAGTGGGCGCCTCTGCGCCGGGAGGACACGGCGTGGGCCGAGTGCGACCGGCTCCGACGATGGGGTGCTAACGGGAGCGTCTGACCATGCGTAAACTGCTTGCCTTCGCCCTGATGGCCATGGCCTTCGGGGTGGCGGGCGCGGCTGATCGGCGGGCGGAGGCGGCCACCTACGGTGGCGCGGCCTCGACGCGCAGTTGTCCCGCCGATATGGATTGTGGCGGCCACACCGAGTTCCGCGCCGAGCGCTTCATCACGATGCGCCCGGTCCAGGAGACGGTCTACGAGCCTCAGCAGGTTGTCAGCGAGCGGATCGTCAACGAGACGGTGATGCAGCCGCGCACCGTCACGACGATGCGCTCGATCGCCGAGACGGCCTACCGCGACGTGCCCTACACCGTGCAGAAGCCGGTGTACCGCACGGTCCCGCGTGAGGTGCGTTACACCGTCCAGCGGCCGGTGACCCGGACCGTCTGGAAGGAGGTCGCCTACACGGTGCAGCGTCCGGTGCGCGAGACGCACACCGAGATGCGCTCCTACACGGTGAACCGCCCGGTGCGGGAGACGTCTTACAAGACCGTCAGCTACACCGTCAGCCGCCCGGTTCGCGAGACGTCCTACAAGACGGTCTCGTACACCGTGTGCCGCCCGGTGCAGGAGACGGTCATGAAGACGGTGCCCTACACCGTCTGCCGCCCGGTCACCGAGACCCGGTTCAAGACCGTCAACTACACGGTCTGCCGCCCGGTCCAGAAGACCTGCTACAAGAAGGTCCCCGTGACCGTGACCGTCCCGGTCACCTGCACGGTGATGCAGAAGGTCCCGACCACCACCCAGGTGCCGGTCAAGCAGTGCGGCTACCGCCAGGTGCCGTACACGGTGCAGCGCCCGGTGCGGGAGACCTCCTACAAGACGGTCACCTACACCGTCCAGCGCCCCGTGCAGCGGACCGAGTACAAGACGGTCAGCACCACCGTGTGCCGCCCGGTCTCCGAGACGATCCTGAAGGAGTGCCGCTACACCGTCTGCCGCCCGGTGCAGACGACCTCGTACCGCACGATTAACGAGACGGCCTACCGCACCGTGACCGAGACCGCCTACAAGACGGTCAGCGAGACGGTGTGCGTGCCCAGGGTCGTGCAGTCGACCGTCGAGCGCCAGTGCGGCGAGTGGGTCGAGACGACCAAGTGCGTCCCCGGCAAGCTGGTCTGCGTCGATGGCTGCTGGGTCCAGGCCCCGCCGACCATGATCACCTGCAAGACCTGGGTCCCGAAGACCGTGGTCGAGACGGTGTGCAAGACGGTGTACGAGTCGCAGACGGTCTGCAAGCAGGTCCCCACGACCGTGTGCAAGACGGTCCCCTACACCGTCTCCAGGACGGTGCCGGTGACGACCTGCACGATGGTCGCCCAGGAGATGGTCAAGCAGATCCCGGTGACCACCACCCGCATGGTCAGCGAGGTCCAGACCCGGCAGGTGCCGGTGACGGTCTGCGAGATGGTCGCCCAGCAGTGCGTCAAGACCGTGCCCGTGACGACCTGCCGCATGGTCGCCGAGACCTGCATGAAGACCGTCCCCTACACCTACACCACCATGGTCAACCGCACGGTGATGCAGTGCGTGCCCACGACGGTGACGAAGATGGTGCCCCGCACCAGCTTCAACACGGTGCCCTACACGGTCACGGTCAACGTGCCCGAGGTCGCCAGCCGTCAGGTGCCGTACACCGTCACCCGCATGGTCAAGGAGTCGGCCGTCAAGCAGGTCCCCTGCACGGTCACCCGCGTCGTGCGTGAGACCGCGTTCAAGCAGGTGCCCGTGACGACCTGCCGCGTGGTCAGCCAGGTCTGCACCAAGCAGGTCCCGGTCACGACCTGCCGCGTGGTCAGCGAGGTCCGGCAGTGCCCGGTCACCTACACGACCTGCCGCATGGTCAGCGAGGTCCAGACCAAGCAGGTGCCCCAGACGGTCTGCGAGATGGTCCCGCAGGAGTGCGTGAAGGTCGTGCCCCAGACGGTCTGCGACGTCCAGACGATCCAGTGCGTCCGCAAGGAGCCGTACACCGTCTGCAAGCAGGTCCCCGTGACCACGACCACCTGCGTGCCGGTCTGCGTGCCCCGCACGATCCGGGAGACGAAGGTCATCTGTGTGCCGAAGACCGTCTGCCGCCAGGTGCCGGTCGAGTGCGTCCGCCAGGTGCCCGTCACGGTCCAGTGCCCCGACCCGATCGTGCCGTCGGCCCAGTCGGTGCTGGCCACCCCGCAGAAGGACCTGCCGGTCTCGACGATCCCCCCGTGCGGCCCCTGCGACGCCAAGCGTCCGCTGCTGGGCCTCCACAAGAAGTTCCGCTGTGCGTGAGTGAATCGGGTGTCCTCCACCCGTTCCTCCCGCACCCCTGCTCGATCTGAAGGTTCCCCATCGTCGCCCGACGCCCCCGGCTCACCCCCGGGGGCGTCGGTGTTTCCCGGCCCGGCGACGGCCGCGTCGAATCGTCAAGTGCTGGCATCGCTCGATTGCCCGACCCCCCGGCGCCTGATAGAAGGGACATGGGCCCACCCGCCTCGACCGCGACGGCGGCGGCCGCTCTCCCCACTGCCCCCGACGACGAGGTCACCTCACGATGGACGTCTCGCTCCGCAGCCAGCTCCGCCACGGCCTGGAGGCCATGCACCGCAACTGGGCCTGGTACCTGGCGCTCGGCATCGGCCTGATCGTGCTCGGGACCCTGATGCTCGGCGCCCCGCTGATCGCGACCCTGACGGCCGTGGTCTCGACGGCCATGCTCCTGATCATTGCCGGCGCGGCCGAGGCCGTCGGCGCCTTCTGGACCCGCCGCTGGACGGGCTTCTTCCTGCACCTGCTCAGCGGCGTGCTCTACATCGTGCTGGGCATCCTGTTCCTGCGGCGGCCGATCGCCGGCGCCGAGGTGCTCACGCTCCTGATCGCCAGCTTCCTGATGGTCAGCGGCCTGTTCCGGCTGATCGCCTCGCTTTATTACCGCTTCCCCAACTGGGTGTGGGCGGCGCTCAGCGGCCTGGTCTCGCTGGCGCTGGCGCTCTACGTGATCGGGACCTGGCCGGCCTCGGCCGTGGTGCTGCCCGGCACGCTGCTCGGCATCGACCTGCTGTTCCACGGCTGGTTCTGGGTGATGCTCGGCCTCTCGGTGAAGAAGCTCCCCGACCTGGGCGGCTCCCGCGCCGGCACCCCCGCCGCCCCGGCCGCCTGACCGTCCGGACGGCTCACGATCCTCGACGCATCCCCGACGGCGTGCCTCCGCTCCTGGTGGCACGCCGTCGGTCGGTTCAGGCGATCACGCCGGTGGCGACCAGGGTCTCAAGCCGGGGCCGCAGGCGGGCGAAGGCCCGGGCGCGGTGGCTGAGCTGGTGCTTGACCAGCGGGCCCAGCTCGGCGAACGTGCGGTGGTACTCGGGGATCAGGAACAGCGGATCGTAGCCGAACCCGCCGACGCCCCGCGCCTCGCGGATCAAGCGGCCCCGGCACTCGGCCTGCACCTCGGCGACGATGGTGCCCTGCGGGTCCGACAGGGCCAGGGCGCAGACGAACGCCGCGCCGCGGCGGTCGTCGGGGGCCTCGGCCAGCTCGGCCAGCACGCGGCGGTTGTTCGCCTCGTCGTCGCCGTGGGTGCCGGCGTAGCGGGCCGACTTCACGCCGGGGGCCCCGCCCAGGGCATCCACGGCCAGGCCCGAGTCGTCCGCCAGCGCCCAGTGGCCGGTGGCCCGCGCGGCGGCGATCGCCTTGATGCGCGCGTTGCCGGCGAAGGAGTCCGCATCCTCCTCGACGTCGGGCGAGTCGGGGAAGTCGGCCAGCGTGCGGACGACGAGGCGGCCCAGCACCGGGTTCGGCTCCCAGGCGGGGGCGACCAGCGCGACCATCTCCTCGGCCTTCTTCGGGTTGCGGGTCGCCAGCACGAGCACGGGGCCGGGGGCGGTCATGGCGGGGCGAGCCTCACGGCCGGGTCCGTGAGATTCTATCGCCGTCGCGGGACCGGGTCAGGTCCGCACCGGGGTGGGTCAGGGCTTGGGCACGGCCATCACGTCGCCGGCGGGGGCCAGGGGCAGCTTGCTGTACCCCTTCTGGAGCATCTCGCCGATGACGAACGGCATGTCCTGGCGGAGCTTGGCGAGCTTCGGGTCGTTCGGGCCGCTGAAGCTGCCCATGCATACCTTGCTGCCGTAGCGGTCGTGGTAGACGTACGGCTGGAACGAGGGGTCGAGCTTCTGGCACTTGGCGATGTTCGCCGCCAGGGTCTCGGCGTCGTCGGCCGCGGTGCCGAGCGGGCTCTTGCGGAGGAACGACTCGCTGTTGAACTTGGCGTCGTTGGTATCCAGCGACGTGCGGCCGGTGAACTCGGCGACCTGGAGGGTGTACGGCCCGGGGCACTTGTACACGCTGCGGGGGCCGCCGTTCATCCGCTTGACCAGCGGGTCGGTCTTCTGGGTCAGCGAGGCCGTGGCGATGTACGGGTCGAACGAGGCGCCGGCCGGGCTGCCCGGCGGGGTGGCGTTCGGGCCGTCGGCCGGCAGGTTCTTGAAGCCCGGGTACAGGTTCTGGGCCGCCTGGAGCGGGTTCTGGGTCACGAAGGCCCAGGCCAGCCCCTTGCCCTTGCGCTGGCCCCAGATCGTCGGCAGGGCGTCGACGGTCTGCGGCTTGAGCTTCTTGACCTTCTTGAGCAGGGCCTCGGCGTCGTCGATCGTCTTGCAATCGCCGACGAGCACGGCGGCCTCGTCATAGACCCGGTACCGCTCGGGCGGCGCGACGTCGCCGTTGCGGATGTACTCGGGGGCCGTGGGCTGCACGTTGCGGATGTTGCTGCCGCCCGGCTGCACCTTGAGGTGGAAGACGTAGGCCGGCAGCTTGAAGCTCGTCCGCAGCTCCAGCGCCAGGGCCAGGGCGTAGCGGGTGGCGTCGGGACCGCGGAAGGTGCGGGCCATCACCATGAAGGGCCCATTTTCCTTGCGGATCAGGAAGCCCTCGATCGGCACGTCGGGCAGGGCGATGTTCGGCCTGGCGAGCTGGTCGAGCGGGATCGGCTCGGGGGCCGGGCCCTGGGTCGGTCGCACGCCGGGGTCGCGGAGCGGCGGGCTCGACGGCGACGGGCGGGCCGCCGGGGCGGGCGC
>CAZUZD010000384.1:3485-5569 GCA_964624465.1 uncultured Isosphaeraceae bacterium | reverse complement strand
GGCGCCCCGGCCCTTCGAGGGCCTGGCCCTGCCCACGCCCACCCCAACCGCCGAGGCCACCCCGGCCCCGGCCCAGAATCCGGCTCCGACCGCCCCGCCGACCGCCCCCGCGGCGCCGCCCCAGGCGCCGGCGACACAGCCCGCCGCGCCGGCCACGGCGCCCCGCGGTGCGGGCGTGCCCGACTTCGAGCCCACGCCCACGCCGGCCGATGGCCGCATCGAGGGCGCCACGATCCTCGGGGCCGACGACGGCGAGGCCCCGCTCCGCGACGAGGGCGTCACGCCTGCCCAGGCCCCCGGCGAGGTGAACCCCGGCCTGCCCCCGGCCAAGGAGCCGCCCCCGGGCACCACCGCGCCCGCCGGCGGCAACGACCCGGTCACCGGCGATGCCTTCGTGCCGCCGGCCAGCCAGCTCAAGACCGGCCCGAACGCCGTCGGCGTCACGGTCGAGGTCCGGGCTCCCGAGGTGGTCAACCGCAACCGCGAGAGCGTCTTCATCATCATCGTGCGGAACTCGGGGCCCACCGACGCCACCAACCTGATGGTGCGGTACAACCTGCCCGAGACGATCGACTTCGTCAGCAGCGAGCCGACCCTCTCGCGACAGGTCGGGCCGCTCTGCCTCTGGCAGCTCAACAGCCTGAACTCGGGCGCGGAGAAGATCATCCGCGTCAAGATCCGGGCCAAGGGCAAGGGGGACCTCGACCACGCCGTGACCGTGAGCATGCAGGCCGGAGCCCGGGCCCGCTCGGTGGTCCGCGAGCCGCAGCTCAAGGTCGAGATGCGGCCCGACAAGACCCGCCCGATGCGCGGCGACACCGTCACGTTCGACCTCAGCGTCTCGAACTTCGGCGACTTCCCGGCCCGCGACGTCAAGATCGAGGCCAAGCTCGGCCCCGGCCTCGACCACCCCCGCGGCCGCGACCTGGTCCTGCCGCTGCGGGACGTGCCCGGCCACGAGAAGGACACGATCGCGCCGGGCGAGACGGTCAACGTCCGCCTGGAGGTCGACACCAAGGCGATGGGCATCCAGCCCATCGACGTCAAGGTCGTCAGCGCCGACCTGCCCGCCGAGGTCGTCGCCAGCACCCAGATCGAGGTCGTCGAGCCGCAGTTGAACCTGGAGCTGGTCGGACCCGACGAGCGGTACCCCGACTCGAAGGGGACCTATCGGATCGTGCTCACGAACACCGGCACGGCGCCGGCCCGCGACGTGATCGTGGCGGCGCAGGTGCCCGTGGGCGGCCAGCCGCTGGCGGTGACGCCCCGGGGCGCGACGTGGTCGGCGCAGAGCCGGACGTTCACCTGGAAGGTCTCCGAGGTGCCGCCCCAGGAGCGCCAGGAGTTCACCATCGACGTGCAGATGGGCCGCGTCGGCACCTACACCGTCCGCGCCGGCACCAAGGCCGAGCGGGTGCCGGCCATCCAGCGGCTGCTGACGACGCACATCAAGGGCGCGCCCAAGCTGCGGGTCTCGGTCAGCGAGAGCCGCGGCGTGCTCGACGAGGGGGAGACCACCGACGTCGAGATCCGGCTCCGCAACGACGGCTCCAAGGAGGCGACGAACATCCAGATCACCGGCCAGCTCGTGGGCGACACGATGCAGGTGCTCGGGGTCATCGGCGCCGACGGCAAGCTCGTCCCGCCCGCCGCCGGCCAGGCGCCGACGCAGGCCATGCTGCCGCTGGTCGACCGCCTGCCCCCGGGCGCCGAGGTCACGCTCACCGTGCGGATCAAGGCCCTGAAGGCCGGCGACGGCTCCTGCCAGGTCACGATCCTGCACGACGACATCCCCAAGCCCGGCCTGAGCCAGACCGTCATCACCCGCGTCACCCCCGCCTCGGGCCTCCGCAAGTGATCCGGCCGGCCTGACCCGCCGGGATCGAAGTCCACCCCGAGGGACGCCCCCGGAGCCAACGGCTCCCCGGGCGTCCCTCGGCCGTTGCGCCGATGGCCGACGGATCCGGGCCCCGGGTCGGCTCGGTCTTCACGTAGGGCGGATCAGCGGAGCGTCATCCGCCGGGCCGGGGCGGACACCGTAGTGTCGACCGGCGCGAGTGTCGCATCGAGGGCCTCCGTTCGGG
>CAZUZD010000384.1:0-3475 GCA_964624465.1 uncultured Isosphaeraceae bacterium | reverse complement strand
CCGCGTGGCCCCGGGGGGCCCTCCGTGCGGCCGCGGCGGATGACGCTCCGCTGATCCGCCCTACGAAATCGGGGGGGCGAGGCCGTGTGCTCTGAACCTCCGCGCGCTGGGCCCCGGTCGCCCAGGGCTGGCGAATCCGACCCCGGACGCGAACCGCCGCCAGCCCCCGCGGGAGCCGGGGCTCGTCGCGGGGGCTGGCGGCGGTTTCGGGGCCGGGTTCCCGGGTGCCGGGTCAGGCGACGGCGGGGAGTGGGAGGGGGGCGTCGGGGGCGGGGGCCGGGGCCTGGCGGCGCATGGGCTGGAGCTGCCAGTAGGTCAGCGAGCGCCAGAGCCACTCGGCCGGTCCGAAGCGGAAGTGGGCCAGCCAGATGGGGCTGAACCAGAGCTGGAACGCCCAGATCGCGAGCACCAGGCCATAGAGCCAGGGCCGGCCCAGGGTGGCGAAGAGGTCGAAGCCGTAGCCGTAGAACAGGGTGGTGCAGAGGATCGAGTCGAACAGGTAGTTGCTCAAGGCCATGCGGCCGGCGGCGGCCAGGCGCCGGGTCAGCCAGGCCAGCGTGCCGGTCTGCACCAGCAGCATGACCAGGCCGATGTGGCCGGCGACGACGAGCAGGCTGCCGTAGAGGGTGAGCATCGGCCAGCCGGCCATGATGTAGTCGAACATCCGGCCCTCGAAGAAGCCGTTGCGGACCTCGACCCAGACGTCGAAGGCCATCAAGGGGAGGCCGACGCCGTAGCCGATGGCCGCCATCCAGGCGTACGTCCGCCGCGACAGCCCGGCGCCGAAGACCCCGAGCTTCATCAGCCCCATGCCGATGAGCATGCGGCCGCCGGCCAGCCACCAGCCGCCGAGCACGAAGCCGATCGTCTGCACGAAGATCAGCTGCTCGGCGCGGTGCTGCACCAGGCCGACGTAGGGGCCGCGGTGGATCGCGATCTGCTCCAGGAACTTCTCACGGCTGGGCGGCTTCGACTTGGTCATCGAGGTCCAGCCCTCGTGCACCCGCAGCTCCCAGCGGGTGGGCTTCTCGCTCGCCGCCTTCTTGGCCTCGACCCGCGCGGCCGTGGTGCGCATGTAGGGCACGCCCACGGTCCGGAAGCCCGCCCAGAGGGCGAACAGGACCAGGTTGCAGGCCACGCCGGCGACGATCAGGGTGCGGGGCCGCAGGTGCCGCATCGGGTAGAGCACGAAGCCGCAGAGGGCGTACATGACCAGGATGTCGCCGTCCCAGATCAGGTACGCATGCACGCAGCCGATGACCAGCAGCCAGAAGCAGCGGCGGTAGTAGACGCCGCGGAGCTTCGCACCACGGCCGTCGGCGCGGTCGCTCATCAGCACCAGGCCGGCGCCGAAGAGCATCGAGAAGAGGGTCATCATCTTCGTGTCGAAGACGAGGTGGTTGAACGCCCAGAGGCCGATGTCCAGGGGCCCGGCCGAGGGGTCGGCGATCGGGGTGCCGTAGACCCGCTCGGGCCAGGCGAAGGCGACGACGTTCATCGCCAGGATGCCCATCAGGGCCAGCCCCCGCAGCACGTCGACCGACCCGACCCGCTCCAGGGCCTCCACCGGCCGCGGCGGCACCGCCGGGGCCGGGGCCACGTCGGGCCCGGCGCCGGGCGGCGGCTCCGAGGGCTCGAACTCGCCCCCGACCGCCGGATCGGCCCCGACCGGCCCCGGGCCGGCCGCGTCGGGCGCGAGCCACCCGGCGTGCTCCCGGGGCGGATCACCGGCCTCGGGCGCCCACGCCGCCCGCTCGGCCCCAGTTCCCGGTTCCGACGTCGCCATGCGTGCCCCCTCGCGTGCCCCGGACTGCCAAGATCCCCGGCATCGGCCCGGCCGACCGCCCCACCAGGAAAACTTCGTCTCACGATCGCCGATCTTCCAGCAA
This sequence comes from uncultured Isosphaeraceae bacterium, assembly GCA_964624465.1. Lineage (GTDB taxonomy): Bacteria > Planctomycetota > Planctomycetia > Isosphaerales > Isosphaeraceae > CAZUZD01. The sequence continues at coordinate 1,586 of CAZUZD010000384.1, read as the reverse complement.
TTCCGCCACCCCCTCCCCTTCCCCCCGCCGGCCGCCCCGGACCCGGCCGGCCGCCACCCCCCCGGCCCCCATGTCGACAATTCGAAACAAAGCCGTTCTTTGGGTGATTTTCAAGACCGAACGTTGACAGCCCCCCGGGGCAGCGGTTATCAAAGGATCGTATTGGGTGCCTTTGGCTACCTCAGATCTTATTTGTCAACTTCACGGACTGACCCGGGTCCGAGCGGTGGCATGGGCCCTGACCGGCCGATACCCCCTGGAACACACGAGAGGAACCGCTGATGACTTCGTTGCGCTCCAGCGATCTGCCGACGTCCCGCCGCACCCGGCGGCCTGCCTTCCGCCTGCTGGCGGCCGCGGTGCTGACCGGTGGCCTGGGCCTGGCTGGCCCGGCCCGTGCCGACATCATCTACGATGTGGTGACCCTGTCCGCCCCGGGCAGCAACACGCTGGGCGAGGCCTGGTACATCAACGACAACAGCCAGATCGTGGGCCAGAGCTACACCGGCTCCGACTACCCGGATCCCCCGGTGCCCGCCGGCACCCCGATCGATCAGTCCGTGCAGTGGAACTACTCGGGCGGCCTGGCGCCGGTCGGTGGCATCGGCCTGGGGAGCGCCGGCGGCTTCGGCACCGGCAGCCAGGCCTTCGGCATCAACAACGCGGGCACCATCGTCGGCACCACCGACTATGAGAACGTCAACTACAACTACACCGCCTTCTCGACCCCCAGCAACACGCCGGTGAGCTCGGGCACGGACCTGGGCAACCTGGGCGGCCTGGCCCAGCTGAGCGGGGCCCAGGCGATCAACAACAACGCCATCCCCACGATCGCCGGCTTCTCGGACACCCCCGACTTCAACGCCACCCACGCCACGGTGTGGACCAACGGCGTGATCTCGGACCTGGGCACCCTGAACCCCGGCGACCCGTTCGCCAACAGCATCGCGTACGGCGTGAACACCGCCGGCTTCGCGGTCGGCAGCTCCCAGGTGGCCCTGCCGGGCGTCAGCTCGCAGGCGTTCGTCGCCAGCTCGGGCACCGGCATGCAGGCCCTGGCCAACCTCACCGTCGACTCGACCTTCGGCGTCGCCCGGGCGATCAACACGGCGGGCCTGGTCGCCGGCCAGTCGGACCTGGCCAACGGCCAGATCCGCGCAACCGTCTGGCAGACCTCGAACGGTCAGGGTGCGCCGGGCAGCCCGACGAACCTGGGCACCCTGGGTGGTGACAACAGCTACGGCCTGGGTGTGAACGACGCCGGCAAGGTGGTCGGCAGCTCGTACACCGCCTCGAACACCGACCTGAATGCCTTCCTCTGGAACGGCACGACGATGATCAACCTCAACGACGTCAGCGACGTGACGGCCGGCTGGGTGCTCTCCGAGGCCCGCTCGATCAACTCGCTGGGTCAGATCGTCGGCTACGGTTACCTCAACGGCGTCAAGACCGCATTCCTGCTGACGCCCAAGGCCCTGCCGGTGGTGCCCGAGCCCGCGACCCTGGTCATGCTGGCCTCGGCCGGCCTGCCCCTGGGTGTGGCCGCCCTCCGCCGCCGTCGCCAGGCGGCCAAGCAGGCCTGAGCC
>CAZUZD010000383.1:0-5575 GCA_964624465.1 uncultured Isosphaeraceae bacterium | reverse complement strand
GAAGACGAGAGCCTGGCCAAGAAGATCGACGTCGCCGACGACCGCAAGTTCGTCGGCTTCGACGCCTACAAGCAGGCCATGGACTGCCTGAAGCCCGGCGACGTGGTGATCCTCACCACCCCGCCCGCCTTCCGCGCCGTCATGTTCGAGTACGCCATCTCCAAGGGCCTGAACGTCTTCATGGAGAAGCCGGTCGTCGTCGACGGCCCCACCGCCCGCAAGATCCTGGCGCTGAATGAGGAGGCCGAGCGCAAGAACCTCAAGGTCGGCATCGGCCTGATGTGCCGGCACTGCAAGGCCCGCCAGGAGCTGCACGACCGGATCAAGGACGGCGAGATCGGCGAGATCCAGCTGCTCCGGGCCTACCGCCAGGTCTCGACCGGCGGCCTGATCGACCCGAAGCCCGAGGGCATCAGCGACCTGCTCTACCAGATCAAGAACTTCCACGGCTTCCTCTGGGCCAGCGGCGGCGTGTTCATGGACTACATGATCCATAACATCGACGAGAGCTGCTGGATGAAGGACGCCTGGCCGGTCACCGCGCAGGGCTCGGGCGCCCGCTGCTACCGCGGCGACAAGATCGACCAGAACTTCGACAACTACGCCATGGAGTACACCTTCGGCGACGGCACGAAGATGATTGTGTACACCCGGCACATCCCCGGCTGCCACAACGAGTTCGCCAGCTACGCCCACGGCACCCGCGGCTCGGCGATCATCTCGACTTCGGCGCACACCCCGGCCAAGAGCCGGATGTTCCGCGGCCAGGACCTGACCAAGAAGGACGACATGTTCTGGCGGTACGGCCCCAAGGAGCCGAACCCCTACCGCGTCGAGTGGCAGGACATGATCGCCGCCATCCGCAACGACCAGCCGTACAACGAGGTCAAGCGCGGCGTCGCCGCCAGCGTCGTCACCGCCATGGGCCGCGCCGCCGTGCACACCGGCCAGATCATCACCTACGACGACATCCTCAACAGCGACCACGCCTTCGCGCCGCTGATCGACCAGCTCACCATGGACAGCCCCGCCCCGCTCGTGCCCGGCCCCGACGGCAAGTACCCCGTCCCCCAGCCCGGCCTGCTCGGCAAGCGCGAGTTCTGAGCCACCGCGCGTCGGTCGCGCCGGGCCCGTCCCGATCGCGACCGCCGCCACCGGGAATCCCCACGACGCGGGCCGCGACCGAATCCTCGGGCGCGGCCCGCGTTCGCATTGGCGGCCGTTCGGTCCCGTAGGTCGGATGAGCGGAGCGAAATCCGACGGGTCGGGAGCGACGGCCAGATTGGAACCGGCCGCCAGATTGGGACCGGCCGCATGAGCCGGTTTGGCGGGCTGACAGGCGGTTGCCTTCGATGGCCGTCGGATTTCGCTCCGCTCATCCGACCTACGGGAGGGGTCTACCGTACGTCCGGGGCGGCGGCCCGGCTCACTTCAGGAGGAAGAGGACGGCCCGATGGGCGGGAAGCGCCAGCGAAGCGGCATCGGCCTCGAGGGTCAGGGTCCCTTCGCCGTGGAGCCGCTCGGCGGCGGATGCGGGACCGAGCGGCTCGCGGGGCAGGCGCACCGACGCGGCCTGGTCGCCGAAGTTCAGGGCGACCACGACGATCTCGGCGCCGGTGCGGCGGACGAACGCGTAGACGGTGTCGGTGGCGATCAGCTCGGTCAGGTCGCCGCGGCGCAGGGCCTCGTGATCGCGGCGCAGGTGCAGCAGGGTGCGGAACGTGGCGAACGTGGCGGCCTCGGCGGGGGTGCGGCCGTCGGGGGTGAAAGCGTCGTGCGCGTCGCCGGGCCAGCCGCCGGGGAAGTCGCGGCGGTCGTCGCCGTGGCCGAGCAGGCCGATCTCGTTGCCCCAGGTCAGCTGCGGGATGCCCCGGGTGGTGAGCAGGAACGTCGCGGCCAACTCCTGGCGCGCGGCGTCGACGCCCGTCAGGCCGGCGAACCGGGGCATGTCGTGGTTGTCGAGGAACGTGACCAGCCGGTCGGGCCGGGGGAACAGGCCGTCCCGCGCCAGCACCTGGCCCAGGGCCTTCGCTGGGGCGCCGCCGGTGGCCACCTGCTGCAACGCCTGCTGGAGCGGGAAGTCGAACACGGCGCCGACGCCGGGGTCGATTCCATCCCAGCCGACGCGACCCCCCTGGTAGAACGGCAGCACGGCCGGGTCGGTGGTCCAGGCCTCGCCCAGCGCCAGCCGCGCGGGATCGACGGCCGCCTGGGCCCGGCTCCAGTCGCGCCAGAAGCCGCGGTCGATCATGGGGTACGTGTCGAGCCGCAGGGCGTCGGCCTCGAACAGCACGGTCCACCAGAGGCTCTGCTGGATCGCGAACTGCCGCACCCGCTCGGTCTCGGTGGCCAGGTCGGGCAGGATCCCGAAGAACCAGCCGTCGGTCAGGCCCCGGCGGTCGGCCGCGCTGGCGTGCGGGTTGGCCAGGGCGTCGAGCCGGAAGTTGCACGACAGGGGGCGGCCGACCGGCCCGTGCAGCCAGTCGGTCGCCGGCGGCTGCTGCGCCCAGCGGTGCTGCGGGCCGACGTGGCCGAGCACCTGGTCCTGGATCACCTTCAGGCCCAGCCGGTGCGCCTCGTCAACCAGGGCGCGGTAGTCGGCCAGCGAGCCGAGCTGCGGGTTGGTGGCGAAGTGGTCGACGGCCGAGTAGCCGTGGTAGTCGGCGAACAGCGTCGTCTGCCCCCGGGCGTTCGAGCTGCGGAACCAGCGCGGGCCGGCCTGGTAGATCGGGGTCAGCCAGAGCGCGGTCACGCCCAGGTCAGCCAGGTAGGGGAGCCGCTCCCGCAGGCCGGCGAAGTCGCCGCCGTGGTAGGCCCGGGGGTTGGCCCGATCGAGCATCGGCTCGGCCGTGCCGGCGGCGTCGTTGCCCGGCTCGCCGTTGGCGAACCGGTCGGGCATGACCAGGTAGATGACGTCGTCCGGCCCCAGCGGATCGGGGCGCCGGGTGGGCCTCGGCACGATCTCGAAGCGGGCGATGGTCTGAGCGTCCCCCACCGCGATCGTCAGCGGCACGGGGCCCGGTTCGAGGTCCGCCGCCAGCCGCAGGTCGATGAACAGGCTGTGGCCCGCGCCCGGCGACTCGGTCCGGCGGATCGTCACGCCCGGCCGCTCGGTGCGCACCACGGCGCCGGTCAGGTTCGCGCCCTCGACGAGGACCATCAGATCGCGGGGCCCGGCCTCCGGCCACCACGATGGCGGGCTCAACCGCTCGATCCGGGGGGCGGGCGCCGCCTGGGCCGCCTCCGTGTGCCGATGGGGGGAGCCGGCGAGCAGGCCCAGCAGGGTCAGGATCAGGACGGCGGGCCGGGGTCCCCGGCGCGGGGATGGCGGTGGCACGGTCGCGTTCATGGCACGAATCGCCCTCGGGCGTGGGTCCGGGTCGAGATCCCTGCGAGCCGGCCTCTGGGGGTGGGCGGCCGGCGGGCGGACGCCAGGGTAACCGCCGGCGACGGGCCTGGCGATCGGTCGGGCCGGCGGATCCGGATGGTTGGGGGCGGCGTCGGCGCGGTAGATTTGGGGTCTTCGGGGCGGTCCGCGACGGCGAGCAGGGCCGTGGGTCCGCCCCGAAGCCCCTGCCACGCCCGCCGGCCCCTCTCCTGAACTGGTCGTACTGATCCGATGCTGATCCGTCTGGACAAGCTGGTCTCCGAGAAGTTTGGCCTGTCGAGGCGCGTGGCGCAGGAGGCGATCCTCAACGGCAAGGTCGAGCTGGCCGGCTCGCGGTGCGACCAGCCGGGCACGATGGTCAAGGCCGACGCCCTCGTCGCGTTCTTCCCGAACCGGCCCAAGTCGCGGCGGGTGGCCAAGGCCGGCTTCACGGTCCTGCACGAGGACCGCCACGTCCTGATCGTCGACAAGCCGGCCGGGTTGCTGACGGTGCCGGTCGAGACCCGCGACGCCGACACGCTGGTCAGCCGGGTCGAGCGGTACCTGAGCCTGCGGTTCGGCGGCAAGCCGTATGTCGGGCTGATCCACCGCATCGACCGCGACACCTCCGGGGCCCTGGCGCTGGCCAAGACGCCCGAGGCGCTGGTCGAGTTCAAGAAGCTCTGGCGCGAGCACACCATCGAGCGGCAGTATCTGGCCGTGGTCGAGGGGGCGGTGCGGCAGACCTCGGGCACGATCGACACGCCCCTGATCGACGACGGCTCGGTGCGCCGGATGGTTGCCCGCGAGCCCGACGAGGGGGTGCCGGCGGTCACGCACTTCAAGCTGGTCGAGCGGTTCGGGCCGGTCGCCTCGCTGCTGGCCTGCTGGCTCGAGACCGGCCGCACGCACCAGATCCGCCTGCACCTCTCGTCGATCGGGCACCCGATCGTCGGCGAGCGGGTGTACCGCCAGCACGGCCTGAAACGCTCGAAGGCCGACTTCCGCCGCCAGGCCCTGCACGCCCAGGGGCTCGGCTTCGTGCATCCCATGACCGGCCAGCCCGTCCGCGTCGAGGCCCCCGTGCCCGTCGACCTGGCCGGGCTGATGACCGACCTGCGCAACCGCTACGGCATCCCGAACGCCGGCGGCTGAGGCCCGGGCGAACCGCGGTCCCGATTCCCTCGGGGCCGCCACCCCCAGGGTACCGATCGTCTTGTCGGGGCTGCGGTGGAGATCGTCTTCGGATCGGTCCGCACAGCGGCCCCTCCAGGACAGAGCCGCGGTTGGTCTGCATCTGCTTTCGTAGGGTCCGCTGTGCGGACCGTCTTGGGATTGGTCCGCACAGCGAACCCTACCGGGCGGGGGACCCGGGTGGGCGATGGGAGCCGGCCTCGTGCTGCTGGCAGGCGCTGCGGCCCTCGGCGCGGCGGTGGGCCTGGAGCTTGCGGGCGAAGTCGATCTCGGAGCTGTTGGCCCGCAGCGCGGCGAAGGCCTCGCGCACCAGGCTGACGCACGAGGCCAGCAGCAGCACGACGCCCAGCAGGGCCAGGCCGGTGGGCAGGGCCAGGGCGCGGTGCTGCACGGCCATGTCGAGGGCCAGGGTGAGGCTGGCGCCGACGAACGCGGCGAAGGCCAGGTACAGGCCGGCCAGGGCGGCGCGGATGCGGTCGCTGCGCCAGACCAGCCGCTCGATCTGGTTGTGCAGGTGTTCGAGCCGCATCTCGGGGTAGTCGAGGTCGGAGGCGCCGCGGTCGAGGCGGTCCTCCTGCTCGGTCAGGGCCCGGATCCGGTCGACGATCCGGGACATGCGGTTGGACGTCGAGATGATCAGCGAGCCGTTGGCCGTCAGGAAGATGGCCGGCGTGATCATCGCCGAGAGCGTGTCGTAGCTGGCGAACCCGTCGGGTAGCGGCATGGCGTCGTGGCCCCGGGGTCGGACGGCGAGGGTGCGTCGGCGCGGATCGGCCGACGACCCGCTTGGGAACGGTGCGCCGGCGCCCGCACGGACCAATATCGGGCCCGGCCGCCCGAACGACCAGAGGAGAACCGTCCCGATCCCGGCGCCAGGCGGGGGCGACCGGGCGGCGGACCGCGGACCGCGATTGACAGGCCGGAGCCCGGGGGCGACCATGGCCGCAGAGCAGTGAGGGGTGCGGGCGGGGCCCGGGCCGCGGTCGCCGACGCGGGCGGTGGCGTCCCCGGCGA
>CAZUZD010000382.1:0-5576 GCA_964624465.1 uncultured Isosphaeraceae bacterium | reverse complement strand
TCGGCGGAGCGGCGGGCGTGGCCGCGTCGGTCGGTGCGGCGGCGACCGGGGCCGCGGCCGGGGCGGGGGCAGGGGCCGCGGGGCGAGCGAGGGTGGCGCCGCCGGTGGGGTCGTCGAAGCGGGCGACGAGCATCTCGCGGGCCCGGATCGTGCGCGGTCCGTCGGCCGGCTTGCCCGGGGCGCCGGCGGCCGGGGCGGGCTGACCGTCGAGGCCGGCGACCGGGCCGGTGGTCACCAGCTCGACATCCCGCCAGGCGCGGATCAGCTCGATGCGGTACGAGCCGCCGCCGAGCGGGCCGGCCGAGGCGTCCGGCTTCGCGGCGGGCGTGCGGGGCGCGGCCGCCAGGTCGTCCTCGGCGTGGTAGGCCGTCGGCTGCACCCCGGCGTCGGGGGCCGGCGTGCCGGCCGGCGCGGCCGGGGTGCCGGCGGGGGGGGTGGCCCCGGCGGGGGCGGCGTCGCGGGAGGCGAGCACGGCGACGAGCGCCTCGGTCGAGGTCACCTGGCCCTGCGCCGGGTCGTTGACCATCGGCTTGCCTTCGAGCGTGATCTGGCGACGGCTCGGGTCGTTCTCGACCGGCTGCAGCACCAGCCGGGTCTGCCAGGCGGCCGAGCGGACGATCGCCTGGTCGGCGACGCGGCGGGTCTCCATCCGGCCGGGGCCGCCGGCGATGATCGAGGCGACCGCCGAGGTCGAGCCCTCGTGGTGCACCGTCAGGTCGTAGGTGCGGATCACGTCGAGGGTGCCGTCGGCCGGATTTTCCTTGCGGATCTCGGCGAACCGGCCCGACTCGGCGCGGAAGTAGGTGGTGTCGGACCCCTGGGGGAACCGGCGCTCGTAGACCAGCTCGTTGCCGACGGCGACGACGCCCTGGGCCTTGGACTGGAGCCAGACGGCGTGGCCGCTGGCGCGGGCCCGCTTCAGGCTCAGGCCCGAGACCGGCCCGGCGGCCTCGCGGCGGCGGGCCTCCTCCTCGGAGGCGAGGGCGTTGGCCTCGGCGACGACCATGGCCGTGCCGAGCTCGCCGAGCGCCGCGCCCTCGGCGGTGGCGGCCGGCGGGCTGGCGGGTCGGGCCGGCTTCGGGGCGGGCTCGAGCACCAAATGCAGCTTGGTGCAGTCGAGCTGCTCGGGGTTCTGGGCGTCGCCCTGGCGGACCCGGACGTTCTTGGAGAAGTACGCCTGCGTGGCCGCCGCCGGCGCCGGCGGGCCGATGAGCACCGGCCGCCTGGGCGCGGGCAGCTCGACCAGCAGGCCGTCGTCGCAGGTGATCTCGCCGGGCCGGGGCTCGCGGGCCGCCCCCGGGGCCGCCGTCTTCGCGGCGCCGCCGGGGACCAGGCCGGTGCCGCCGACGTCCTGCGCGGTGATCCGCACGGCGCCCAGCAATCGGAGCGAGCGGGCGCCGTCGTAGCCGCCCGAGGTGCCGCTGGCGCCGCCGGCGCGGGGGAGCAGATTGATCTCCAGGCCGGCGGCGGCGGTGGCCATGGTGTCGCGGTCGCGGATGACCACGGGCTGGTCGCTGCGGATCTGGCTCCTGGACTCGTCGAACTCGAGGAACGCCAGCGGGCCGATGGTCAGGTCGTCGCCCAGGTCGCGCGGGGTGCCCTTGTCGTCGCGGATCGCGACCTCGCCCTCGATGCGGGCGAAGGCGACGTGCGGGTCGCCGGTGGGCACCTCGGGCCCCGCCTTGGCGCCGGGCCCGCCCTCGGCCCTGGGCATCAGCGGAGCCTTGTTGAAGACCAGCGTGGCCGACTGCGCCGAGAGGGTCTTGAGAGCGCGGCCCTGGCGGTCGCGCCAGATCAGCGCGAACGGCTTGAGCACGAGCCGCTTGCCGTTGTCCTGGGGGTCGTAGTCGCCGGCGAACATCCAGAAGCCGCGATACGAGTCGTAGTACTGGATGCCGGTGTTGATCGACCAGTGGCCGGGCCCGAAGGCGCGCATGGCCAGCTCGCGGGCCTCGAGCTGCGACAGCGAGGGGGCCTCGCGGTCGGGCAGGATCGGCACCGTCTGCGTCACGCCGACCCGGTCGACGACCAGGGCGAAGCCGCGCACGTACCCGAAGTAGCCGGCCGCCAGGGCCGCCAGGGTCGTCGCGATCCGTAGGAATCTCTTCACCACGGGCCCGCACCGCCTTCGCTCAGGACCAACGACCCATCCGACCCGCCACGATTACGACTGCACCTGCCGCCCGGTTCGCGCGCCGCTCAGGCCGGCTGCCGGCATTCGGCCACGGTCGCGTCCCAGAGCCCCTGCGCCCGGAGCAGCAGCTCGATGACCTCACGGACCGCGCCCCGGCCGCCGCCGGCGGCGCAGACGTGGTGCACCTCGGCTCGCACCTCCGGGACCGCGTCGGCCGGGCACGCGGCCAGGCCGAGCCCCGGCACCCGCAGGATCGCCAGATCCGGCAGATCGTCCCCCAGGTACGCCACCTGCGACGGCTCCAGCCCCAGGTGCGTCAGAAGCGCCCGGAACGGCTTCGCCTTCTCGCCGGCGCCCTGGATCACCGGCGTGATGCCCAGCTCGGCGGCCCGGCGGTCGACGACCGCGGCGCGGCGGCCGGAGAGGATCGCCGCCTGGCGGCCCAGCTTCCGCCAGCGGGCGATCGCCCAGCCGTCGCGGACGCTGAACTGCTTCGACTCCACGCCGTGGTCGTCGAGCACGATGCCGCCGTCGGTCAGGACGCCGTCGACGTCCATCAGCAGCAGCTCGATGCCCGCCAGCGCGACGGGGTCGAGGGCAGGGCGGGCCGGGGGGGGTGCGGTCGACATGGCGGGGCTCACTCCTCCACGAGCTCGGCGTCGGCCGGGACCAGGCCGATCAGGTCGGTCACGTCGATCAGGCCCACCGGGCGGCCGCCGCGGTCGACGACCGGCAGCTCGCTGAGCTTGCGGGCCTTGAGCGCCTCGAGGGCCTCGGCCACCAGGGCACCGACCATCACCCGGACCGGGTCGCGGGTCATCGCCAGCGCGATCGGCTGGTCGAGCAGGCCCTCGCGGCGGGTCTCGAAGAGCCGCGCCAGGTCGCTGTCGGTGAAGATGCCGACCAGCCGCTCGGCCTCGTCGATGATCATGATCGCCCCGGTGCGACGCCGGGCGCCGCCCAGCCGCACCAGCACCGAGCGGACCGTCTCGTCCTCCAGCGCCAGCCGCACGTGGGGGCCGGTGCGCATCAGGTCCTCGACGTGCGAGAGCCGACGGCCCAGGCTGCCGCCGGGGTGGAACCGGGCGAAGTCCTCGGCGCGGAAGTCGCGCATCCGGCTGACGAGCAGGGCCAGGGCGTCGCCGACGGCCATCAGGGCGGTCGTGCTGGCCGAGGGGGCCAGGCCCAGCGGGCAGGCCTCGGCGATCGGCCCGAGCGCCACGCAGAGGTCGGCCTGGCGGCCCAGGGCGCTGGTCGAGCGCTCGGTCAGGGCGATCAGGGTCGCGCCCAGCCGCTTGATGGCCGGGATCAGCCGCAGGACCTCGTCGGTCTCGCCGCTCTGCGACAGGGCCAGCACCACGTCGCCGTCGCGGATCCGGCCCAGGTCGCCGTGCACCGCCTCGGCCGGGTGCAGCGGGAAGGCACGGGTGCCGGTGGAGGCGAGCGTGGCGGCGAGCTTCTGGCCGACCAGGCCGGCCTTGCCCATGCCGGTGACGATCACGCTGCCGCGGCAGTGCAGCAGCACGGCGGCGGCGCGGGCGATCGTGCCGTCGAGCCGGTCCCGGACCCGCCCCAGCGCCTCGGCCTCGATCTGGAGCACGCTCCGGGCGAAGGCGACCCCTTCGGCCTCGGACTCGACGGTCCCCAGCGGCGACTCATGGACTGTGGCCATCGTGTGCCTCCCTGCACGGCGACGGTCGCGACCCACCCTGGCCCCGCCGCTCGGTCACCGGCCGTCTGGTTCAGGGCCGACATCCTGTCGGCCCGACGGCCGGCCCCGCGGGGCCCGGAAACTGGAGAGTGGAGGGTCGGCGGCACCTTAGCCCATCCCCCCGAGGCCGTCAACGCGGCCTCGGGCCCCCACCGGCGATCGCGCTCCGCACCGTGACACAGTCCTCATCGGCCGGGCCGGGGCGCCCCGTTCGGCAAGATTCTCCGGACGGCCAATTTTGCCACCCTGGGCAATCTGGCCCGACCAGCGAAACCCTCCGGCCCCCGGATCGCGTCCCGGGCGAGTCGGCGCGGAATGGCTGGAGCCGCGGGGCTCGGGGGTCCGATGAGAGGGGTGTCGGCGACCGAGCCGGCCTGGCCAGGGATGGTCAGGGGGAGACGACCGCGGCGGGTCCAGGGACGGAGCCTGCCACCGCTTCCCCAGCTGCCGGGCTTCGTGGCGACGGATTGCCCGCCGCCACCGTACATCCCCGAGCAGCATTCCTCCGGGGTCGGGGACCACCGGCGGCCTGTCGTGTCCGATTTCGGATCGTGACCCGGGCCGGGCTCCTCATCGGGGCCAGGGATCGCTTTGTCGGCCGTTCGCCCCGGGGACGAGGCTCGCTTCGGCGGGTCCTCCCCCCGGGGCGGGCGGCCCGACTCCATTTCCGGGGTCCGCCTTCCGGCGCCGCACACCCGAGACCCGTCGTCGAAGCGACGAGGTTCCGGCCTCCGCCCCCCGTCGGGGCCGATGGGCCACCGCCTGGCACACTCTCATCGTGCACCGGGGTCCGCGGTCGCGGACCCCAGCCACCCCACCGGCGCGGCGGGCACGCGGACGTTGGGCCGGAGGGCCGGGTCTCGGTTGGCTGCGTCCGACGGGGTCGGGTGGCTGCGTCTACCAGCGTCGGTTGGCTGCGTCCGACGGGGTCGGGTGGCTGGGGGTCCGCACCTGCGGACCCCGGTCGGCACGGCGAGGAACGTGGCCACGCCGGCCGATCACTCGCGGGCGCCGATGCCCAGGATCACGCGGGTGCCGTCGGGCAGGGGCTTGTCGCAGAAGAAGAGCTGGTTGAGCGGCGTGGTGACGACCGTCGCGAAGTCGAGCTGGCCGTCGCGATCGAGCTGGACCCGGAGCTGCACCTTGCCGTTGGCGTCCAGGGGCGTGACCAGCTGGGTCTGGAGCGCCAGGCCGGCGGCCAGCGGGCAGGCGAGGGTCTCGCCGCTGGCGAGCCGGCCGGTCTCGGTGCCCAGCAGCCGGAAGCCGTGGTTCGGGAAGAGCCGCCGCAGCTGCGGGGCGATCGGCTGGAGCTTCGGGTCCAGCGTCCGGTCGTTGGGCGTGGCCAGGATGCCGAAGACGGTGACCTGGCGCGACCCGGCCGGCACCTGCGGCGCGATCACGTTGATGCCCGGAAACGGCACCTGCGGCGCCGCGGCCAGGGCCGGGCCGGTGGCGGTGGCGGTGGTGGCCGTCGCCAGCAGCGTCAAGGCTGCAACGAGGCTTCGCCCCGGGCGCCAGCGGGCGCCGGTGGAGGGGGGAGCCAGGGCGGGGCGGGGCGGGGGGATGGCCACTCAGAGCGACCCCTGGGAGCCGATCGATTCCATGTAGTTGAGCACGTCGAAGGCGGCCAGGACCGGTTCGGTGTCGGAGACCTCGTCGGTGCCCGGCAGGACCAGCGCGGTGCCGACGGAGCCGGCGCCGATGCGGATGATCGCCGTCTCGCCCTGCTCC
>CAZUZD010000381.1:0-5580 GCA_964624465.1 uncultured Isosphaeraceae bacterium | reverse complement strand
ACCACCTGCCGGGGCACGCCGGCCACCGGCTCGTCGGGCGGGGCCGCGCCGGCGGCAGCGGCCAGCGGGCGGGTCTCGGGGGCGTCGGGGCGGGCGTCGAGGTACGCCTCCAGGGCCAGGACCAGCGTGGGCACGCCGGCGGGGTTGCGGGCGAGGATCGGGCTCTGCGCGGCCAGGGCGCGGCCGGCGGCGTCGAGGTACCGCGCCTCGCCGGTCGCGCGGCCCAGCTCGACGAGCACGAGCGCGGCCACGGCGTTGGCCGACGGCAGGGCGCCGTCGTACGGGTCCTTCGGGCGGGCGATCAGCGTCTCGGCGCCGCTGGCGGTGTCGAAGAACCCGCCGCGCTCGTCGGCGAAGTCCGTCATGATCCGATCGGCCAGCGCGCGGGCCTGCTCCAGCCGGCTCGCCGCGCCCGTCGCCGCGTGCAGCCGCAGCAGGCCGTGGGCGAGGAAGGCGTGGTCATCGAGGTACGCTGGCTGCCGGGCGACCCCGGCGCGCGAGGTGCGCAGCAGGCGGCAGTCGGCATCGCGGTGCGTCTTCCCCAGGAAGTCGGCGGCGCGTTCGGCGGCCTCGCGGTAGGCGGGATTCTTGAGCACGCGGAACCCGTCGGCATAGGCGGCGATCATGAGGCCGTTCCAGGCGGTGAGCACCTTGTCGTCGAGCCGGGGCCGCGGCCGCTGCGAGCGCACGCCGAGCAGGCGAGCCCGCGCGGGCTCGGAGGCGGCCAGGGCCGCCGGGGCCGGCTCGGGCGAGGGCCGTTGCAGGACGAAGCGCCCCCCCTCGAAGTTCGGCGGGCCGTCGAACCCGTAAGTCGTGCGGAACGCGGCGATCACGGCCGGCTCCAGACCCACGAGCGCCTGGTCGAGGTCTGCGCGGGTCCAGACGTAATAGGCTCCCTCGTCGCCGTCGGTCTCGGCGTCGAGCGAGGACAGGAAGCCCCCCTCGGGGCCCGTCAGCTCGCGGGCGACGAACGCAAAGATGGCCTCCGCCTCGCGTTTCCAGCGCTCGTCCTGAGTCGTCTCGAACGCGGCGAGGAAGGCGCGGGCGAGGAGGGCATTGTCGTAGAGCATCTTCTCGAAGTGCGGCACCTGCCAGTGGCGGTCGACGCTGTAGCGGTGGTAGCCGCCGCCGAGCTGGTCACGGATGCCGCCGCGGGCGAGGTGGTCGAGCGTGTTCTCAACCATCGCCAGCGGCGCGGGACTCGCGGCGCCCAGGCCCTCGGGCGCGGTGCGGACGAGCAGGGCGCCGGCGCCGGGGTCGCGGCGGTGGCGGTCGAGCAGGAACAGCAGGTTCGTGGGCTCGGGGAACTTGGGCCGCTTCGGCTGATCGGGGTCGAACCCGAAGCCGCCGGCCTGCGGATCATACTGCGGCACCAGGCCGGCGACGGCGGCGCGGGCCATCAGGCGCGACAGCGGCGCGCGGGCGGTCGAGTCGGCGGCGGCCTGGCGGGCGCGGATCCGCTCGGTCACGGCGTCGGCGTCGCGCTCCAGGTCGGCGCGATGGTCGCGCCACGCGGCCTGCACCCGGTCCAGCAGCGCCGTGAGGCCCTCGGAACCGGGCCGGACCCCGGCGCGGGGCGGGAAGTACGTGCCGCCGTAGAAGGGCCGGCCGTCGGGGAACAGGAACAGGGTCATGGGCCAGCCGCCCGATCCCTGGAACGCCTGCACGGCCGCCATGTACACGGCGTCGACGTCGGGCCGCTCCTCGCGATCGACCTTCACGCACACGAAGTTGGCGTTGAGCACGCGGGCGATCGCCTCGTCCTCGAAGCTCTCGCGCTCCATGACGTGGCACCAGTAGCACGAGCTGTAGCCGACCGACAGGAAGATGGGCTTCCCCTCGCGGCGGGCCCGCTCGAACGCCTCGGGGCCCCAGGGGTACCAGTCGACCGGGTTGCGGGCGTGCTGGAGCAGGTAGGGCGAAGTCTCCTTCGCCAGCCGATTGGCGGGCCGGTCGGCCGGGGCCCGGCCCGGCGGCGGATCGTCGGCGCGGGCGCAATGGCCGGCGAGCAGCAGGGCGGCGGCCACGGCGGCGAGGGTCCGGGACGGGTGTGCGGGCATCGGTACGGGCCCCCGGGCCGGCGGTGAGGATCCTGGTGTCAGGGGGGCGATTGTATCCCCGGGCGCGCCCCCCGACCATCGCGGGGCGGTCGCCGTCGCCGCCGCGCTGGTACGATGGGGCCGTCCCTTTCCCATCCTGACCGCGAGGCCGCATGACCGATCCGAGTCCCCCCGAAGACCGGCCCGCCCGTCGACCGCGGTACGCGGGCAAGAACCCCCGGCACTTCGCCGAGAAGTACAAGGAGCATCAGCCGGACCGCTACCCCGACGAGGTCGCCCGGGTGACCGCCGGCGGCAAGACCCCGGCGGGCACGCACCGGCCGATCCTGGTGCCCGAGATCCTCGATGCGCTCGACGTGCGGCCGGGCGAGCTCGTCGTCGACTGCACGCTGGGCTACGGCGGCCACGCCCGCGAGTTGCTGGCCGCCGTGCAGCCCGGCGGCCGGCTGATCGCGCTGGACGTCGACCCGATCGAGGGCCCTCGCGCCGAGGCCCGCCTGCGCGCGCTGGGCTTCCCCGAGGAGTCGCTGACGGTGCGGCGGCGGAATTTTGCCGGCCTGTACACCCTGCTGCTGGCCGAGGCGCCCGGCGGGGCCGACGCGATCCTGGCCGACCTGGGCACCTCGTCGATGCAGATCGACGACCCGGCGCGGGGGTTCACGTTCAAGGACGACGGCCCGCTCGACATGCGGATGGACCCGACCCGCGGCGAGCCGGCCTCGGCCCTGGTCGGCAGCCTGCACCCGACGGCGCTGGCGAAGCTCCTGACCGACCACGCCGACGAGCCCCGCGCCGAGGAGGTCGCCGCCGCCATCGTCCGCGCCCGGGCCCGGCACCCCCTGGCGACGACGCTCGCCCTGGCCGACGTGATCCGGGCCGCCTACGGGCGCGCCCCCCGCGCCACGGCCGAGGACGCGGTGCGCCGGGTCTTCCAGGCGCTTCGGATCGCGGTCAACGATGAGCTGGCCGCCCTCGACGCCTTCCTCCGCACCCTGCCGCAGTGCCTCAAGCCCGGCGGCCGGGTGGCCGTGCTCACGTTCCACTCGGGCGAGGACCGCCGCGTGAAGGCCGCCTTCAAGCAGGGCCTCCAGGACGGCCACTACAGCGCCATCGCCAGGGACGTGATCCGCGCCTCGCCCGAGGAGCGGCGTGCCAACCCGCGCTCGACGTCGGCCAAGCTCCGCACGGCCGTCCGCAGCGCGGCCCTCTGAAACGACGGTCGAATCGGATCTGTTGCCCCCGAACCCGCGAGGCCCGAGGCCGATGCATACGCCGCTCCACGAGACGCCGCTGGACCCCGGGGCGCCGCACCGCGAGGAGCACTTCACCTCGGGCGCGCTGGTGCGGGACGTGGTCATCGGCATGTCCGACGGCCTGACGGTCCCGTTCGCGCTGGCGGCCGGTCTGACGGGGGCGATCTCCGAGAGCCGCCTGATCGTGACGGCCGGCCTGGCCGAGATCGCCGCCGGCGCGATCGCGATGGGCCTGGGCGGGTTCCTGGCGGCGCGGTCCGACTCCGAGCACTACCAGAGCGAGCTGACCCGCGAGCGCCGGGAGATCGTCGAGCTGCCCGAGGTCGAGGCGGCCGAGGTGCGGGAGATCTTCGAGGCGTACGGCCTGAACCACGAGGAGAGCGCCTCGGTGGTCGAGTCGCTGCGGCGGCGGCCCGACGACTGGGTGCGGTTCATGATGCGGTTCGAGCTCGGCCTGGAGCGGCCCGATCCGGGGCGGGCCTGGAAGAGCGCACTGACGATCGCGACCGCCTACGTCCTGGGCGGCCTGATCCCGCTGAGCGCCTACCTGGCCCTGCCCACGGCCCGCCAGGCGCTGCCGGTCTCGGTGGCGGTGACCCTGGTCGCCCTGGCGGTCTTCGGCGCCATCAAGGGGCGGTTCACCGGCGTGCCCGTGCTCCGCAGCGCCGCCCAGACGACGCTGATCGGCGGCGTGGCCGCCGCCGCCGCGTTCGGCATCGCCCGCTGGCTCGGCTGAGGGTGACTCAGCGTCGGCGCGGCCGGGGCGGGGACGGGGGTCGGGACCGGGTCGGCACCCGGACGGCGTGGAAGGCGCAGTCGGGCTCGGCGAACCGGAAGATCTGGCCCTCGATCGTGTCGCCCCGCCGCAGCGCCCAGCCGCGACCCGCCACCGGCAGGGCCGCATCGCTGCCGAGCCAGCAGAACTCGGCGAGCGGCACGCCGTCGCGCTCGCCGTAGCGGACATCCAGCTCCCCGACGATGTACGCGAACTCGAAGTGGCCGACCCGGTTGGCCTCGAAGTCGAGGAACCCCTCGACCACGGCGTCGATCGCGGTGGGATCCCAGAGCGACATGCGGTCGATCCGCCAGCGGCCGAGCCACGCGGCCTCGGCGGCGTCCGCCCCCGGGCGCCGCCCGCGACCGGCGGCGGGCCGTGGCGGCGCGGGTGCCGACCCGGGGCGGCGGGTGATCACGCCCCGGTCGGCCTTCGCGTCCCGGTAGCTCTGGTCGAAGCTCCGCCTCAGATGCGGCCCGGTCTCGAGGTCGTAGGCCCCCAGCACCCCGTTGTGGACGATCCGGTCGCCGAACGGCAGCAGGATCGTCTCGACGCAGCACGGCAGCGGCCGGCCGAGGACCTGCTCGATCGGCTCGGTCAGGTCCAGGACGCCGTAGGCGTCGACCGGCTCGGCGACCGTGAGGAACACGGTGTGCGCCTTGAGCGTGCGGTAGACGATGAACTGGCCGGCCACGAGGTGCCGCCAGCTCGCGACGACCGCCAGCGACCGCTCATCGAGGCCGTCGGGGTTCTCGGCCACGAAGGTGTCGAGCAGGTCGAGGCGTTCGAGCAGCGCCGTGTGCACCATGTGCCGCCAGGCGGGCGTCATGTCGGCCACGTGCAGGGGCGCCGGGGCGTGGCGCCCGAGGTCAAGGCGCCCGAAGACGAACGGCAGGAGTGACTTCTGGATCGCGAAGAACCGGGCGCAGTCGTCGGGGTCCAGGAGCATGGCCAGCGTCCTTCACCAGGGGGGGCAGCGGGCGGGCCGGTCGGGGGCCGGGCGCCGCGACGCGCCGGCCGACGGGTCCGCGGGCCGATCCCCCGAGATACCCGATCGGGGGCGCGCGGCCCAGACGGCGGCCGGGCGACCGGCGGCGAATTGCCCTTTGCGGAACCCGGGGCATCTGATACACCACCGCGCATCCTGTGCCAGGCCCGCCGCCGACTGGTGGGCTGCGCGCCGGTGGCGAACCCCGGGCCGTCGACCGGCCGGGGGTCGCCCCTGTCCGACCGACCGATTGACTGACCGAATCGCGTCTGCCCTGACGCTTCACCGAACCGATCCCGAGGCCGTCGCCCCGTGGCGTCGCGTCGATCGGAGCCGTTCCCAGGGAGGGGAGCGTTTCCATGATCCGGCGACTGACCATCCCCCGAACGCCCCCGCGGCGGCCCTCGCCGTCGCGGGCGACGGCCCCCACGCTCGGCCTGCTGCTGGCCGGCGTCTGCGGCCTGATTCCCCCGGCCCCGTCGTGGGCCCAGGGCACCCCCGGCC
>CAZUZD010000380.1:0-5583 GCA_964624465.1 uncultured Isosphaeraceae bacterium | reverse complement strand
TCGAACGTGAGGCGGCGGATGAGCGTGCGGCGGTCGGCCTCGGGCGCGGGGGCCAGGCCGGCCGCGTCGAGCCGCGCGCCGACGAACCGATCGATCGGGTTCCGCGCCCGCGACGGGTCGCGCACCGCCGGCGGCGCCACCGCCTGCAAGGGCTGGAAGCTCCAGTGCTGGGCCCGCTCGGTCAGGTCGAACGCCTCGGGTTTCCTGGCGGCGCCACCGGCCGCCGGGGCGGCCTCGGGGGGCCAGGGGGCACCCAGGGTGACCCACTTCGTGAGCACGGCCACCTCGGCGTCGGGCAGCTTCGACTTCGGCGGCATCTTGAGCGTGTCGCCGTACCGGACCGCCTCGACGAGCAGGCTCTCGTCGAGGTTGCCGGGCACGACGGCCGGGCCGGTCAGGCCGCCGGTCAGGGCGGCGGCGCGGCTGTCGAGCCGCAGTTCGCTCTTCTGCTTGGTGGCGCCATGGCATTCGAGGCAGCGGGCGACCAGGATCGGCCGCACCTCCTTCTCGAAGAACTCCAGGGCGGCCGCGTCGAAGGCCGGCGGATCGTCGGCCAGGGCCGGGGCAGTGGTCCAGGTCCCCGTCAGGGCCAGCAGCAGAGCGAGGGCGCGGCTCATGAGTCGAAGACCTCCTCGAGGGCCCGTCGCATCACCGTCGGGTCGGGCTCGGAGCCGGTCCAGAGCCGGATGCCGATGACCCCCTGGTTGACCAGCATGCCCAGGCCGTCGAGCACGAAGTGGCCCCGCGCCTCTGCCTCTCGTACGAGACGCGTGCGCGGCGGGTTCGGGATCACGTCGCAGACGATCGCCTCGCGGGCCAGGTGCGCCAGGTCGATCGGCACGCGGGCGTCGACGTCCGGGAACAGGCCGATGGAGGTGGCGTTGACCAGCAGCTTCGTGCCCTCGGGGGCGCGGTAGTCGCCCACCCAGAGGTCGAACTCCGTCGGCACGCCGGTGCGCTCCTGGACGTGCTGCGCCAGCGCCTCGCCGCGCTCGGCCGTGCGGTTGACGATCGTGAGGTGATCGGCCCCGGCCAGCGCCAGCTCGACCGCGATCGCCCGCGCCGCGCCGCCGGCGCCCAGGATCACCGCCCGCAGCCCCTGCACCGGCCGCACGGCCTGCACCGACTGGAGGAACCCCTTGCCGTCGGTGTTGTCGCCGATCAGATCGCCGTCGCGGAGGATGACGCAGTTGACTGCGCCGATCGCCTCGGCCGCCGGCGAGAGCCGATCGAGGTACTCGATCACGGCGACCTTGTGCGGGATCGTGCAGTTGAACCCGCGCCAGTTCATGGCCCGGGCCCCTCGCACCGCGTGCCCCAGCTCGCTGGGGTGCACCTCGACCGTCAGATACCGCCAGTCGAGCCCCATCGCGCCGAAGGCCGGCTCGATCATCGCCTGCGTCGGGTTCTCCGCCACCGGGTACCCGAACACACCGACCAGCTCCTGCTTGAACGAACGCGGCTCGGCCACGGGTCAACCTCGACGGTGGGCGGGGTGGGTGTTGAACGTTTATTGGATACCGGCCGCCCCGGCGCTGTCAATTCGAGGTGGGCCGGAGCGCGGGTCCGCGGGGGGTGGGGTCAGGGTTGCGGGGCGGGTTTGAGGTCCCACGAATGGAGCGGCTTGCGGGCCGCGCCGAAGTTGCCGAGCTGGTAGACGGCGGCGCGGGTCGGGGCGGTCGTGAAGGGTTCGAACGGCTCGGCGATCATGGCGGTCATGAACGCCTCGGACGCCTGGCCGATGGTGACGTGCGGCCGGTAGTGCTGCGGGCCGGCGGCGATGGTGGCGAACTGCGTTACGTAGTTCAGGATCGGCGCGTCGATGGCCGGCTCGCCCGGGAGCGTGAAGAAGGCGGCGGCCGTGCCGGTGCCCGGGGCGGCGGTGAACGGCGCGATGGCGTCGAGGAGCTGCTGCTGGTACTGGAGCATCGCGTCGGTCCGCTCGATCACGATCCCGCCCAGGCCCGAGGCGCCCCAGGGATAGAAGTCGTAGCGGATCGCCTTCAGGGGCCACCGTCCGGGCTGAGCCCTGGCGACGACCTGGCCCACGGCCTCGTAGACCTTCTCCAGGTCGGCCGTGCGTACGAACGCCTGCACCACGGAGACGTGCGGCACGTGGGTGGCGTCGAGCGCGAACCCCTGCGGGTCGGCCGCGCGGAGCCGGGCGTTGGCGGCGAGGGCCTTCTGCGTCAGGGTGGCGTCGGGCAGCAGCACGAGGTCGATGGCCGTGACCGCCGGCTCGTCGGCCGCGGTGGTCGTGCCTGCCGAGGTCAGCGTCAGTCCAAGGGCCAGGGCGCCCCACGTCAGCGAACGGACCAGGATCATGCGAGGCCTCCGGAATGGTCCCCAGAGTGTGGCACCTGGGCCCGGTCGCGTCCATCGGGGGTGGCCGCCGGGTCGCGCGATTCTCGGAGCCCGCTTGAACGACCGCGATCCCGCCCCGATGATGAGCCGGATCGGCGCGGTGGTGGAACGACGGAAGGTCACGCACCCGGCCCGGGCCCGCGAGCGTCGAGACGGCGGGCGGAGGTCGGCGGCGACGGAGCGAGCTGAGCATGCGGACGCAAGCGATCACCCGGGGCGTGCTCCTGACGCTCGGCCTGGCCCTGCTGCCGATCGGCCTGTCGGCCACCCCGGCCGATGAGCCGAAGGGGCCGCTGAAGGTCGCCCTGATCTCGGGCGCCGAGGAGTACCAGTCGGACGCCTCGCTGGCGGCGCTCCAGGCCTACCTGGAGCAGAACTTCCCCGCGCGCTGCGTGCTCGTGAAGGCGAAGGGCGAGGCCGACCTGCCCGGCCTGGAGGCGCTCGACGACTGCGATGTGGCCCTGTTCTTCACCCGGCGCCTGAAGATCGACGGCCCGGAGCTGGAGCGGATCAAGCGGTATGTCGCGGCGAAGAAGCCGATCGTCGGTGTGCGCACCGCCAGCCACGGGTTCCAGAACTGGCTGGAGTTCGACAAGCAGGTCCTGGGCGGCAACTACCAGAACCACTTCCGCAACGACCTCTCGCAGCGCGTGATCGTCGAGCCGAAGCAGCGCGACCACGACGTGCTCAAGGGCGTCGACACGCTCGCCTCGCGCGGCAGCCTCTACAAGACGTCGCCCGTGGCCGACGACGTGAAGGTGCTCATGACCGGCACGTCGCCCGAGGGCAAGGAGCCGTGCACCTGGGTCCGCGAGTCGGACGGTCGCCGCGTCTTCTACACCGCGCTCGGGGCGATCGACGACTTCGAGAACCGGAGCTTCCTGCGACTGCTCGCCAACGGCCTGTTCTGGGCCGCCGGCCGCTCGATCCCCGACCTGCCCACGCCGTCGGATCCCCCCCTGCGCCCGAAGCAGGCCGGGGACATCACGCTGACTCTCCGCACCCGCGTCGAGCCGTTCAAGGGCAGCGGCCAGTGGGAGGACGTGACGTTGACGAAGACCGTGCCGGCGGCCGAGACGGCGATCATCCTCTGCGACATGTGGGACCGCCACTGGTGCCGCGGCGCCACCGAGCGCTGCGATGCCATCGCCGCTCGCATGGCCCCGGTCGTCGCCGCCGCGCGGGCGAAGGGCGTGCAGATCATCCACGCCCCGTCCGAGTGCATGGGCTTCTACGCCGGCACCCCGCAGCGGCTCCGCATGCAGCGGGCCCCGCTGGCGAAGGCCCCGGCCCCGCCGACGTTGCCGACCGAGCCCAAGCTGCCGATCGACGACTCCGACGGCGGCTGCGACACCGACGACACCATGTACCTGGCCTGGACCCGCCAGAACGCGAAGATCGACGTCGGCCCGTTCGACGGCATCTCCGACAACGGCCAGGAGGTGTACAACCTCTGCCAGCAGCTCGGCATCAAGAACGTCATCGTGATGGGCGTCCACACGAACATGTGCGTCCTGGGCCGCTCGTTCGCCATCCGCGAGATGACGAAGCGCGGCCTCTCGTGCGTGCTCGTCCGCGACCTGACCGACACCATGTACGACCCCAAGGACGCCCCCCGGGTCCCCCACGACCGCGGCACCGAGCTGGTCGTCGAGCACATCGAGAAGTTCTGGTGCCCCTCCACCACCGCCGCCGAGCTGACCCAGGGCCTGCCGCAGTGAGGCCGACCACCGGGCCGCCCACCTGATCCGCATCCCACAAAAACGGAGCCCGGCGCGTCCCTCGGTCGCGCCGGGCTCCCGCATTTTTCCGGACCATCCGCGTATGGTCCGCTGTGCGGATCATGTTCGATCCCGGATCGGTCCGCACAGCGGCCCCTACGAAACGGGCGAAGTCGGCGTGCGAACGTTCAGGCTGGTTCAGCGATCGACCGACCAGACCTCGGTCCCGATGGGGACATCGTCCTTCGCCATCCCGGAAATCAGGAGCGTCAGCCCACGGGAGGGGTCAGGGCTGAGCATCTCCAGGCCACCGATCGTGGCCGCGAGCGCCGAGCCATCGGGCCGGCGGAGCTCGATCGGGTCGCCGCTGCGAAAGCGTTCGGCACCGACGGGCACGAGGCCGGGGACGAGCACCAGGCCGCGAGTGCGGATCGCGAAGGTGTCTTCAACGACGAACAGGCGACGTGCCATGACCCGAGCCTCCCGTCCGAAGGGGCGCGCGAACTGGCATGGTCGAGGCACGCGGGGGCGGTACGCCAGGGAATCCGGAGTTTCCGGGGTCTCGCGCCGGGACCCCGGGCGCCCGACGTGTCGCGCGCAGAGGAGCGGGCCTGCCGGGGGGAGGCGGAGATTGTGCGTACAGAGCCAGGCTCAGCTGCCGGCGCTGGGATGCCTGGCGTCGCCGGTCGGGACCGAGCCGCCCGCGGGGGTGTCGATGATGCGGGCGGCCGGGGGGACGGCCAGGTGGTCGATCACCCGCTCGACGCCCCTGGTGTCGCGGACCAGGGTCACGGCCGTGTCCTTGTGGGCGGCGCTGGCGACGAGCCCGCGCAGGACGGCGGTGCCATCCTCCTGGACCTCGACGATGATGCCGCTGGCGTCGAGCCGTTTGTCCTGGCAGAGGCGGGTCTCGATCTGCTGGCCGAGCCCCAGGTTCCGCACCGAGGAGGACCCCTCCGAGGAGGAGTCATGCACCGAAGCGGCCGTGTAGCGGAACCCCTTCAGGAGCGTGCGGTAGGCCCCTCGCACGCTGCCGACGAACCCGGACGCCTCGCCATACCGCTCGGTCCCGCCCGCCGCCCAGCCCGCCAGCAGCAGCCCGGCGATCAGCCCGCCGCAGGCGCAGCGCGTGCGGGCGAAGGGCCATCGCTTCGGTGCGCCGGTGCTCGATCGCGGTGGGGCCGGAGCCTCCTTCTGGGTCGTGTTCATCGTCCTACCTCGGGGAGTCGGGGGCGTGGATTGCGTCGGGTTTCCGCGAGCCGGACCCGCGATTTCTCGGGTCGGCCGGCGAGCCGGGGGGCCGGAGCGGCGGGATGATAGGCAGGGTCCCCGGGGCCGTCAATCGGAGCATCGGCCTGGCCCGGACGGCCGCCAAGACGTCGTGGCGCGGACCGATCGCATCCCGACGCGCCTGTGGATCTCGGGCAAATTATCGGATGACATCTGAGAACTGGTTGAGAAAGCGGTCTGGGACTTGCGGCTCGTTGGGCCATGCACA
>CAZUZD010000379.1:0-5623 GCA_964624465.1 uncultured Isosphaeraceae bacterium | reverse complement strand
GGCTGCCCGGCAGCAGGCTCAGTGTCCCGATCACGGTCGGGCCCCCGTCTGGAGGACGATCGGCGAGGACTCCGCCTCGCCCACGGTGAGGATCGTGAGAAACCGCTGTCCGTCCGCCGCCGCCGCGTACGGGCTGAACATCGGCAGGTCGAGCTTCTGCTCGTTGGCAAACTTGCGGAGCTTGTCCAGGGCGCGGGACTCGATCTGGCGGACCCGCTCCTTGGTGATGCCCAGCTCGCGGCCGAGCTGCTCGAGGGTCTGCTCGTTGGCGCCGCCGATGCCGTTGCGGCTGACGATGATCCGGCGCTCGCGGTCGTCGAGCTTGCCGAGCATGCCCTTGACGGCCTCCTGCATCCGCTTCTGGGCGCTCTCGTACTCGTGCTCGTCGGCGCGGTTGTCGGCGGCGGCCTCGAACATCTCCTCGTGGCCGGTGACGAACCGGTCGCGGCGGTAGTTCTCTTCGGGGATGGTGCGGGCGTAGTTCTTCATGATCGCCCAGGAGGCGTACGTGGAGAACTTGTTGCCGCGGGAGTAGTCGAACTTCTCGACGGCGCGGATCAGGCTCATGTTGCCGTCGGAGACCAGCTCGAAGAAGTTGTTGGTGGGCCCGACGTGGCGCTTGGCGATCGAGACGACCAGCCGCAGGTTGGCGCGGATGATCTGGTTCTTGACGGCCAGCGCCTCCTCCTGGAACTTCTCGATGGCGTCGAGGTCGACCGAGCGGGCCTTGGTCGGGTCGAGGGTCTCGCGGAGGGCGGCGGCGCGGGACTTCAGGAAGTTCATCTTGCGGAACAGGTGGGCCTCCTGCTCGCGGGTCAGCAGGGGCACCTCGTAGAGGCTGGCCAGGTAGGGCGGCAGGCCCTTGGGTGCCTTGGCGCGGCGGGGGGCCTTGCCGTCGGCGACGACCGGCAGGGGGCCGACGATCTCGGCCTGCTGCTTGGGGTCGTCGAAGCTGGGGTTGGGCATGTACTCGAGCTTCTGCTCGAGCAGCCGGTTGGCCCGCATCTCGTTGAGGACGCGGTAGACGCTCGAACGGGTCCGGCCGAACTGGCGGGCCAGGCCCTCGGCGGGCACGCCCATCCGGAACAGTCGGTACAGCTTCGCCTTGGCCTCGTCGTCCAGGGGCGCTCCGCCGGCCGGGAAGAGGGCGCGGTCGGGGTGCTCGCGGTCGTAGGCCTTGAGCGTGGTGCGGACGGTCTCGGTTGAGCGTTCCATTTTGCGTGCAATCCTCCGGGCGATCTCGGTCAGACGACCCTGTCCCCCACCCACCGAGGCCATCCGCCGGGCGCGGCGGATGATCTCATCCCGCTCCGCGTCGGTCAAATGCCGGAACCGGCTGCCCCGCTCGACCTGGTCCTGGTGCGCCTCGACGAAGCGCTGCAGGCTCGATTCGAGGAAGCCGAGCTTGATCTTGCCGTCGATGATGAACTTGCGGGCCACCAGCCCCTGCCGCCGCCAGCGGTTGACCGTGCGGGTCGCCACCTGGTAGCGGCGGCTGACGGCGTCGACCGTGAGCACCGGCTCGGCCACATCGGCCACCGGCATGGCCACGGTCCCGGCCAGCTCCTGCACATACAGCCGCAGGTCGTGCCGCACGTCCTCGCCGCTGAGGACCAGCAGCGAGGTCGAGTCGGGGCGGTAACCGGTGATCCGGAAGCAGAGAAACTCGTAGGGATAACGGCGCCCCGGGTCGATCTCGGCCAGCAGCACCTCGGCCCGGCCAAGTTGCTCCAGCCGGTGCTCGCGGGTGGCGTTGCGGGCCTGCTGCTCCTTGAGCTGTCGCAGGGCCGCGTGCCGGTACTGACTGACGCTGGTCATGGGACGTCGCTCCTCCGCCCCCCGGTACAACCGCCGGGAGCGTTCGTTACGCCCCCGGATCGTCCCCAGTTCAGAACCCGTCGCAGAATCGCCGCCTGGGCCGACGCCCGATCGTCTGCGGGGCAATTCGGGCCCCGGCGGCGAACATTGGCCCGCTCCTGGTCCCGGCCCCGTCGCACCTTAGACGCCGGCGGCCTTGACTCGGTTCGACCCAATCTCTACGCAAAGTCCGGGCCCCGGGATCGAAGAATTCCGGTGCGACCGCCCCGGATTCACGCCCGACGCCCCTGCGGCGGCCAGGACTTGCGTCCGATCGCCGGTCGCCGCCGTCCGGAAGGCCTCGCGGGCGGCCCCTGGCCCGGAATGGTCATTCTGGCCGCCGGACCGCCCCGCGCTGAGAGCCGCGGTTGACGCCCGGGCCCCGGTCGGAATACTGGGGCCGGTGGAGGGCCGCCCCGCCGGGCGGTCCCGTGGGCCCGGGACGGAGGCATCGCGATGCGCGTGAGCAAGGCCGTGGCAGGTGGCGGAGACCGGGGGCCAGTCCCGCGCCGGCTGGGAGCCCTGGGCTGGCTCGCGCCGGGGCTGGTCGTCGCCGTCGCGCTCACCGGCCGGGTCGCCGGGGCCGAGGGACCGGTGCGGCTCCGCGAGGCGGCCACCGTGGGCGAGGCCACCCGGGTGACGATCACGCTCACCGCCGAGGGGACCCGGCCCGGGATCGCCGCCAGCGGCACCGTGCGCGCCTCGGCCGCCGCCAGCAACGCCGACCCGAAGGCGGCCGCGGCGGCGGCCAAGGCCGATCCGAAGGCGCCCCGGGAGCCCGACCTGCCGTTCCGGGTCGAGGTGCACTGCGACTTCGACCAGCGGGTGCTGGCCCTCGGCACCGACGGCCGCCCGAGCCGGGTGGTGCGGCGGGTCGAGCGGGCGTCGGCCGAGATCGACTTCTTCCGGGCGCGGGGCCAGAAGATGGCCGTGCGGCTGCGGCCCGAGCTGGAGCTGCTGGTGACCGAGCGCCGGCCCGAGGGCCTGGTGACCGTCAGCGCCGGCGGACCGTTGACCCGCTCCGAGCTGGACGTGCTGCAGGGGCCCGGCGAGCCGCTGGCCCTGGCGGCCCTGCTGCCGGAGCAGGCGGTGGCGGTGGGCGACACCTGGACGGTGAGCGGCGAGGCGGCCCGGGGCCTCAGCGAGTACGAGGCGCTGGCGGCCAACACCCTGACGGCGAAGCTGCTGAGCGTCGACGACGCCGAGGCGACGATCGCCCTGACCGGCGAGGTGCGGGGGGTGGTGCGTGGCGGCGAGGGCGTGATCAAGTTCGACGGCCGCGCCACCTTCGATCGCCGCGCCGGGCGGGTCCGCCGGCTGGCGATCGACCGCAACGAGTCGCGCCAGGCCGGTCAGGTGGAGTCGGCGCTGGAGGCTCGCAGCCGGCTGGAGGTGGAGCGGACGGCGATCGCGGTGCCGGCGGCCCTGGACGACGCGGCGCTCAAGGACCTGCCGCTGGAGGTCGACGCCCGCCGCGAGCTGCTCTTGCTGGAGCCGCCCGACGGCCGCTTCGAGCTGCTGCACGACCGCGCCTGGCACCTGGCGTTCGAGGACACCCGCGAGGTCGTGCTCAAGCGGTTCGAGCGCGGGGAGTTCGTGGCGCAGTGCAACCTCCGCACGGCCCCGGCCGCCGGGGTGGGCCGGCACCAGGACCTGGCGCAGTTCCGCGACGAGATCAAGCAGTCGCTGGGCAAGTTCTTCGGCGCCTTCGGGGGCATGGGCGAGGTCGGGGGCGCGCCCGGCGGCGGGTTCCGCTACAAGGTGGCCATCGAGGGCGCCGAGCAGGACAACGGGGTGGTGCCGGTCTGGTACTACTACCTGGTGGCGGCCCCCTCGGGCGAGCAGGCGGTGGCGATCTTCACGCTCAGCAAGGCGTCGGAGCCGAGCTTCGGCGACCGCGACCTGCAGCTGATTGGCACCCTGGAATGGCGCGCCCCGGCCGCGAAGGCCCCCGCGGCGCCGGGGCCGTGAGGCGGGGGACCCGGCCGGTCCTGGCGATCGGGCGAGGTCGGGCGGTCGAATCGCGCGGGCGGCCGCTTGGCCACGTGCCCCATGGCGTGCGAGAATAGGTATTGCTGCGGGCGAGGTCACGTCCCGCGCGGCCCCGGGCCGGCCCGTCCGGTCCGGTCCCGTCCCGTCACCTTGCTGAGGAGCGTCCGTCGCATGCAGGACCCCGTCCGGAGCGGCCTCGCCGCCCGTTGGACCCGTGGCGTGTGCGCCGCGATCGGCCTGGTCTGGGCCGCCGGGGCACCCGCGCCGGCCCAGGACCCCGCGCAGGACCCGGCCCCGGCCCCGGCCGCGGGCCAGCCGGCGGCCACCCCCGCGCAGGACCCGGCGACGGACGCCGACCTGACGACCCGGTACCGCTTCAGCGAGCGCTACGGCGTGCCCGGCACCAAGGGGCTCACCCCCGGCACGCTGACCCACTACGAGGTGGCGTTCCGCGAGACCGTCGCGGTCAGCGACCCGAACGCCCCGAACGGGCCGGTCCAGCAGGACTTCACCCGGATGGGCCGGTACACCGAGTGCCCCTCGGACGTCGGCCCGATCGACTTCCGCCAGGTGGCCGCCGTGGTCCGCCGCTACGACGCGGCCAAGGTCACGCCCAACCCCTGGGAGAAGGTCGAGGGCCCGAGCCTGATGTACGACCTGACGATCCGCCTGGCGCAGGGGTTCGCCGGGCCGCCGTCGGTGCTGCTGCTGACGCCCAGCCGCCTGCTCTATGAGCAGGAGTACAAGTTCGCCGTCGCCAACCCGTACACCCCGGGCTACGGCCAGGTGCTGCCCGACGACCCGGTGCGGCTCTACGACGAGTGGACCCTGTCGCGCGCCGGCGTCTCGGCCCTGCTGGGCCAGGATGCCTCGGGCGGCGCCGTCACGGCGCAGCTCAAGGAGATCCGGCCCGACCCCAGCGGCGCCAAGCGGGCGATGATCGCGATCCAGGGCGAGGCGACGGTGGGCATCGGCCGGGTCGACGTCAACGCCGAGCTGGAGTTCGTCTTCAACCCGACCAAGGGCCGCGCCGTCCGCGCCGGCGACCCCCCGGTCGAGGCCCGCGGCGGCACCACCAAGGTGCGGCTGGCCGCCCTGACCAGCGTGCCCGGTCCCAAGGGGGCCCCGCCCAAGACCCAGAAGCGGGAGCTGATCGTCCAGCGCCGCTGGCCGGCCCCGGGCGTGCCCCTGGGCGCGCCCCAGCCCCTGCCCGAGCGCACGATCCAGAACTCGTGGCTGACCTACGTCGACCCCGAGGGCCGGTTCCACTTCCGGCACCCGCAGGAGCTGCAGATCCAGGGCGGCGGCCCGAACCAGGTCGTGCTGGCGGCCAGCAGCTCCGGCGGCGGCAGCTTCCAGTCGCTGCTGACGCTCGGCTTCCTGCCCGACAAGCCCGCCGACTCCGAGGCCTTCTACAACGAGGCCTTCGCCATGTACCGCGAGCGCGGGTACGAGGTGCTGCCCGTGCCCGCCCGCCGCCTGACCTCCGACTCCTGGGCCGGCAGCGAGGTCACCCTGGCCGAGGCCCGGCTCAACCCCGGCAAGGTCACGACCCTGCTCCGCGACGCCCCCCGGCTGCACTACGTCGGCTACGTCCTGAAGCTGCCCCAGAAGGGCGGCCTGG
This sequence comes from uncultured Isosphaeraceae bacterium, assembly GCA_964624465.1. GTDB lineage: Bacteria > Planctomycetota > Planctomycetia > Isosphaerales > Isosphaeraceae > CAZUZD01. Next base: position 150 of record CAZUZD010000379.1, on the reverse strand, counting down.
TCGCCAGCGGCCTGAGCGGCCAGGACTCGACCAACTCGTTCAAGGCGACCCTGGAGTCGCTGCTCAAGACGTTCAAGCTCGGCAACCCGAACGTCGCGGAGCTGCTCGAGGCCCCCGCGACCCCCGCCGAGCCCGCCGCCGGGGCCCCCG
>CAZUZD010000378.1:0-5628 GCA_964624465.1 uncultured Isosphaeraceae bacterium | reverse complement strand
AGGACTGGACGATCTCGGCCGACCTGCCCCAGGGCGGCGCCGGCCTGTGGCGGCTGGATGCCAAGGCCGCCGGCTCGGGAGTGACGGGCGACCTGCTCGCCCACTGCATCGACACGGCGCTCTGGCTCAACGGCTCGATCACGACCGTCAGCGCCATGACCGAGACGTTCATCAAGGAGCGCAAGCACACCGAGACCGGCGCCGTGCAGCCGGTCGAGATCGACGATGCCTGCTCGTTCCTCTGCCGGTTCGAGAACGGCTCGCTGGGCCTGTTCGAGTCGACCCGCTACGCCCGCGGCCACAAGGCGCTCTACACGCTGGAGATCAACGGCGAGAAGGCGTCGATCAAGTGGGACCTGCACGACCTGCACCGGCTCCAGTACTTCGATCACGCCGACGACGGCATCGTGCGCGGCTGGCGGTCGATCCACGTCTCCGACGGCGACCAGCCGTACATGAAGCACTGGTGGGTGCCGGGCCTCCAGATCGGCTACGAGCACACCTTTGTGCACCAGGTGGCCGACTTCCTCGAGAACCTCGCCGCCGGCAAGCCGACCGCGCCGACGTTCCGCGACGCCCTGGCCACCCAGGCCGTCTGCGACGCCGTGCTCGACTCGGCCGAGGTCAAGCAGTGGCAGGACGTGGTCCAGGTCTGACGCCGATGGTCCCCTGACGCCCACCCGAACCCCAGAGCCCGAGGTCTGCCTTGACCATACGCACCCGACTGCCGGCGCCCCGATTCGGAATCGGCGCGCTGATGGTGCTGGTGGCCGGAGCCGGCCTCGGTCTCTGGATCGTGACAGCCGACCTCCGCCTGATCGGGGTCAGCCCGGCGGAGATTGGTTTCGACCCGCACCTGACGACCTGGGATGCGGCCGGGTTTCTGATCGTGGTCGGGGTGCTGGGCGGCCTATCGTTCGTCGGGGTGCCGCTGCTCTTGAAGCGATCCCATCGCCGGTCGTCACCACGACTCTGGGGGCCCGGCCGGGTGCTCTGGTTCGCCAGCGGCTCGGCCTCCTGGCTGCTCTGGCCGCCCGTCATCGCCAGGCGAGTGGGCGGCGGCCGGATCCTGGGGGACGGGGTCACCGGCACCTGCTGGGCCTACGGCACACCGCTGATGGCCGTGTACGTGACGGCCTCGCTGCTGGCCGGCGGCTGGCTGCGGCAGGGCCGTCGCCACCGGCGCCGGGCCCGGCCCCTGCCCTGGGTCGATCGCTTCGGCCTGGTGCTGGGCCTGCTCTGGGCGGCCACCGGGCTCTATGTGCTCGGCCTCTTCTACCGTGGCGAATTCCACGCGATTCGATGATCAGCAACGGGCCATCCGACTGGCCCGATTCGGGAGCCTGCGATGAAGACCGGCATGAATCTGCTGCTCTGGACCGACCACGTCACCGAGGCCCACGACGGCCTGCTGGAGCAGATCAAGGGGCTCGGCTTCGACGCCGTCGAGGTCCCGATCTTCAACACCAGCGACCTGGCCCCCTTCGAGCGCCTGGGCAAGCGGCTCCAGAGCCTGGGCCTGGGCGCCACGGCCGTGACCGTGATGGGCCCCGAGACGAACCCCATTTCCCCCGACCGGAAGATCCGCGACGCCGCCGTCGCCCACCTCGACCGCGTGCTCGAGTGCGGCCAGGCGTTCGGCTGCGAGATCCTCTGCGGCCCCACCCACTCGGCCATCGGCATCTTCAGCGGCGACGGCCCGACCGACGACGAGTTCCAGGCCGGCGTCGAGACCCTCCAGCGCGCCGGCGACAAGGCCCAGGCCCGCAACATCCGGATCGCGACCGAGTACCTCAACCGCTTCGAGATCTACTTCCTGACCACGGCCGCCCAGGCCTCGCGGTTCGTGCGCGCCGTCAACCACCCGTACGTCAAGATGATGTACGACAGCTTCCACGCGCACATCGAGGAGAAGGACCAGGCGGCGGCCATCGCCACCTGCGCGGCCGAGACGATCCACGTGCACGTCTCCGAGAACGACCGCGGTATCCCCGGCACCGGCCAGGTGGACTGGGACGGCTTCTTCGCCGGCCTGAAGCAGTCGAACTACGACGGCTACCTGACCATCGAGGCGTTCGGCCGGGCCCTGCCCGCCCTGGCCGCCGCCACCCGCGTCTGGCGCGACCTGTTCCCCGACGCCATGGGCCTCTGCCGCGACGGCCTGGCCCTGATCCATTCGAAGACCGGCAAGGCCTGATCGCCCCGGTCCCTGGCTCTGGGAAATCGCAACCCGGACGGGCCCGTTCCCCCTTGCCTCGCCAGGGGGGCGGCCCGCCCGGCGGGAGGCGGCGGAGATGCACATCGTCGGGCTGGTGGGGGATCGCGTCCGGTTGGTGCCGCCCGAGCGGTCGCTGCACGTCGACAACGCGTACCGCTGGTTCAACGACCCGCTCGTCACCGCCACCCTGGCGACGAACTTCGGCGTCACCCGCCGCAACGAGGACGAGTTCCTCGACCGGATCGAGCAGTTCCGCGCCGGCGACCTGACCTGGGCGATCCACGACGAGTCGGGCCGCCACATCGGGTTCATCAGCCTCCAGGGCTACGCCCTGCCGCACCGCACGGCCACCGGCGGCCTGTTCCTGGGCGACCGCGACGCCTGGGGCCGCGGCTACGCCACCGACGCGGTCCGGGTCCGCACCCGGTTCGCCTTCGACCAGGCCGGCGTGCACCGCATCGAGGGCCACACCGTGAGCCCGGCGATGATCCGGGTCTACGAGAAGTGCGGCTACCGTCACGAGGGCGTCGCCCGCGACAAGCTCTTCCGCGACGGCCGCTGGCACGACGCCGCAATGTATGCCATCCTCGAGACCGATTCCTGCCCGCCCACGCCCGCCTGACTTCCCCCCCGCACGACCCGTGGACCCCGCCATGCCCCGCCTGAACCGCCGCCACTTCGGCGCCCTGTCGCTGGCCGCCCTGCTCCGCTGCCCGGCTCTCGTCCGCGCCGACGAGCGCCTCGCCGGCAAGGCCTGCCGCTCGGTGCACCTGGGCTACCCGGCCGCCGAGGCGGTCGAGTTCGGCAACGAGGTCGTCGTCGAGCAGTCCGACCGGGGCACGTACTTCTGCGTCTGCGGCTTCAGCAAGGGGTACTACGGGCTCCAGGAGCTGGGCAACGGCAAGAAGCTGCTCATCTTCTCGGTGTGGGACCCCGGCGCGCAGGACGACCCGAAGCTGGTCGACACCGACCGCCGGGTGAAGCTGATCCGCAAGGACCCCGAGGTCCGCACCGGCCGGTTCGGCAACGAGGGCACCGGCGGCCAGTCGTTCCTCGACTTCGCATGGGAGGCCGGCAAGGCGTACCAGTTCAAGGTCAACGCCTCGGTCGAGGGGGATCGCTCGCTCTACTCGGCCGCGTTCCGGCCCGCCGGCACCGACGCCTGGCGCGAGCTGATCACCTTCTCGACCCTCGCCGGCGGCGAGCGCCTGAAGGGCCTGTACTCGTTCATCGAGGACTTCCGCCGCGATCGCGACTCGCTGACCCACGAGCGCCGCGCCCGCTTCGGACCCGCCTGGGCCGTCGGCGCCGATGGCACCCGACACGACCTGACGAAGGCCCGGTTCACCGGCGACGCCAACCCCGCCACGAACATCAACGCCGGCTTCCGCGACGGCGCCTACTTCCTCGCCACCGGCGGCAAGGTCGTGAACACCGACGCCAAGCTCAACGGCACCATCACCTGGGGCGCCGTCCAGGACTGACCCGACCGGCTCGCCCGATGCGGAGGGCTCCGAACGCGTCCCTGGGGCACCCGAATGTCCCGTAGGTCGGATGAGCGGAGCGAAATCCGACGGTGCTCGGATGCGCACGCCTATCGGCCAGCCGATCAAGCACCTGCGGTGGGTTTCCCGCCGGCCCTGGCCCCACCCCGTCGGATTTCGCTCCGCTCATCCGACCTACGGGACGGGGGAACCGCAGGGGTGCCCGCGTTCCGTCCGTGGCATTCACGGCCCGACGAAACACCGAGGGCCGTGCGATGGGATCGCACGGCCCTCAATGATCAATGCAGTCGGGAAGCCGGCTCAGGCTCAGACGCTGGCGACCTTTCGGCCGCCGCTGCGCTCGCTGCGCTTGCGGGCCTCTTCGGTGAGGTCCTTCTTTCGGAGCCGGATCTTGGTGGGGGTGATCTCGACGAGCTCGTCCTCCTCGATGTACTCCAGGGCGTACTCGAGGCTGATCTGACGGGGCGGCTTCAGCAGGACGTTCTTGTCCGAGCCGGAGGCCCGCATGTTCGTCAGCTTCTTCTCCTTGCACGGGTTGACCGTGAGGTCGTTGTCCCGCACGTGCTCGGCGACGACCATGCCCTCGTACACCTCGTCGCCCGGCGAGACGAAGAAGGTGGCGCGGGCCTGGAGGCTGTCCATCGCGAAGGCGACGGCCACGCCGCGGCCGTTGCTGATCATCACGCCGTTGGAGCGGCGGGGGATCTCGCCCTTGAACGGCTGATAGTTGTGGAAGTTGTGGTGCATCATCGCCTCGCCCTGCGTGCCGCTCATCAGGCGGTTGCGCAGGCCGAGCAGGCCGCGGGCGGGGATGACGAACTCGATGTGGGCGTAGGCGCCCTTCACGTCCATCTGGACCATCTCGCCGCGGCGGCCGCCGACGAGCTCCATGACCGGGCCCATCTGGCCCTGGGGCACGTCGACGACCAGGTACTCGTACGGCTCGTACAGCTCGCCGTCGATCCGCTTGAGGATCACCTCGGGCTTGCCGACCGACAGCTCGTACCCCTCGCGGCGCATGCTCTCGATCAGGACCGAGAGGTGCAGCAGGCCGCGGCCCGAGACCTTGAACGCCTCGCGGCTCTCGGCCGGCTCGACCCGCAGGGCGACATTGGACTGCAGCTCGCGGTCGAGGCGGTCCTTGATGTGCCGCGAGGTCAGGTACTGGCCCTCGCCGTTCAGCGGCGAGTCGTTGACCGTGAAGAGCATGCTCAGGGTCGGCTCGTCGACCTCGATGCGCGGCAGAGCGACGGGGCTCTCGGGGTCGGCGATCGTGTCGCCGATATCGACCTGGCCCAGGCCGACCACGGCGACGATGTCGCCGGCCTCGGCCTCGGCCACCTCGACGCGGCCGAGCTTGTCGAAGACGAGCAGGTTGTCGATCGTGCCGTTGACGACCGTGTCACCGGCCTTGATCAGCGCGGCCTTCTGGCCGCGACGGACCTTGCCCGAGGTGATGCGGCCGATGGCGATCCGGCCCACGAACTCGGAGAAGTCCAGCGTGGTGCAGAGCATCTGCAGCGGCGAGTCCGGGTTGACGGCCGGGCCCGGGACCTTCTCGAGGATCAGGTCCAGCAGCGGCCGGATGTCGCCCGAGGTGGCGTGCGCGTCGTGCGAGGCGAAGCCGCCGCGGCCCGAGGCGAAGATGTACGGGAAATCGAGCTGGTGCTCGTCGGCGCCCAGTTCGACGAAGGTATCGAAGACCTCGTTGAGCACCTCGTTCGGGCGAGCGTCGGGCCGGTCGATCTTGTTGATGACCACGATCGGCCGGAGCTTCAGCGCGAACGCCTTGCGCAAGACGAACTTCGTCTGGGGCATCGGCCCCTCGAACGAGTCGACCAGCACCAGGCAGCCGTCGGCCATCGCCAGCACCCGCTCGACCTCGCCGCCGAAGTCGGCGTGGCC
>CAZUZD010000377.1:0-5635 GCA_964624465.1 uncultured Isosphaeraceae bacterium | reverse complement strand
GGGTGTGCATGGCCCAACGAGCCGCAAGTCCCAGACCGCTTTCTCAACCAGTTCTAACACGCCCCTCTCTCGGGGGCTTCGTGAAAGAAGGCTCGGTCGTCGCCCCCACCTTCGCGGCCTCCTCCGCCGCCTTGACTTCCATCGCGGCCTTTTCGGCGTCGTGGTGCCTTAGGAAGTCAGCCTTGGCGTCGTCGTGGACGAACGCTTCTGGTATTGCGGTCTGGCCGCGAGCGACCTTCTTTGCCAAGCCGTGAAACTTTGCGTCGTGCCCACGCACGAAGCGGGACTTCGTGGCCCCGCCGCAACCGCACCAGCAAGCAGACTGCTCCTCGCCACTGGGGAGCCGGTGTGTCTCCTGCTCGGCCATGCTAACTACTCCATCTTTAAGCCCGAGGCAACTGCATCGACGGTTATCAGCGTCGGGACCGACGTTTCAGGTGTGCGCTTGGCCCCGAATCGAGTCCACTCAGAGTGAGACCTGGGCTGGGCGTTGACGGCCGCCTCCCGCTTCTTGGCCCACCCGTGATTCCTGAGTGAGACGAGCCTCCGCAGGATGGAAACGCGGGTCAATTTCGGGGCCTTGAGCCGGGACCGTACCTCCTTGCAGAACTCGGCCGCCTCGTCTCGCGTGTAGCTCAGCTCTTCGTCGGTCACGTCGGGGTAGAGCTCGGCTTTAACCTCGGCCAGCACCCAACGGAACTCGTCCACCTCGCCGTCGAACCCCGTCGAAGCCAAGACGTCCGCGTGCCTCGGTCGCATGGTGCCCACACGGGCGACCGCCTCCCGTCTCCGGGCCGGGCTCACGAGTTTCCCCGGGCCGCCTCCCTGAGGGTCGCCTTGTCGAGGGTCAGTTCGACGACCAGGGCCTTGAGCCGGGCGTTCTCCTTCTCCAGCTCCCTGAGCCGCTTCATCTCATCGGCCTTGATGCCGCCGAACTGATTTCGCCAGCGATGGTAGGTGGTTTCCGACACGCCCAGGGCTTTACAGATGTCAGACAGGGCCGTGCCCTTGGTCGGCTCGGTGTCGGCCTCACGCAGCTTGCGAATGATCTGCTCGGGCGTATGGCGGATGCGCTTCATGGTGAGGAGTCCTTTGGCCCTCCCGGGCCAGAATGACTCTCATACCAGATAGACCAACCTACGGGGAGCAGGTCAGTCGTACTCCCGCCCCGTGAACTTGAACCGGTCCCCGGCCGAGGGCGCGCTCTCGCTGGCCGTGCCGAAGGCGTCGTAGTCGATGCGGTCCAGCACCTGCGCCGAGGTCGAGCCGATCCGGGTCAGGGCCCGCGTCGAGCCCATGCGATCGGGCAGGTACCACGTCGCGGTGGTGTCGGCGTCGAGCCGCGCCAGCAGCAGGTCCACCGCCGGGCCGTGCAGGTAGCGGCTCTGGACGGCACCGGCGCCGTCCAGGTCGGCGTAGGCGTCCTGGCCGTCGTACATCGTCCAGCGCTTCGTGGCCGCCAGTGGCCCGGCCCCGTCGGCGTCGACGATCTTGCCGACCCGCCGGTCGAAGGCGTCGTAGACGAAGCTCACCTGCTGCGTGACCGGGCCCGTGGCCGTGTCGCGGTCGGTGACGGTCGTCAGCCGGTTGCGGTGGTCCCAGGCGTACTCGCGGACCCGCGGGCTCGCCTTCTCCTCGCGCCGGGTCAGGTTCCCCTCGGCGTCGTACGCGTACCGGTAGGTGGCGTCCTCGGCCAGCCGGTTGCCGCCCTGGATCGTCGTGCCGCTCGTCCGGTTGCCGGCGGCGTCGTAGGCGAACGACGTGGTCGCCTGGCCGGTGACGGCCTGCGACAGGATCTGGCCGGCGGCATCGTACCCGTACGAGCGGGTCTCGTTGCCGCCGGTCCGGTTCGTGCCGATGGTGCTGGTGACCCGGCCGGCGGCGTCCAGGGTGTCCTCGAAGCCCGCCAGCGGCGTGTCGCCGCCCCACGCCGTGTCGGCCGAGTCGGCGTGCTCGATCGTGATCAGCCGGCCGGCGGCGTCGTAGGTCAGGCGGCTCAAGATCGAGCGGCCCGTCGTGCCGACGCGGCGGCCGATGTCGGTGAGCCGGTCGTTGGCGTCGTAGCCCAGCGTCACGGCGGGCCCGGCAACGCCGCCCGCGACCAGGCTCGCCGAGGTCATGCGGCCGGCCCCGTCGTAGCCGTATGTGGCCAGGCCGCCCCGGGTGTCGGCCAGGCCGGTGCGGCGGTCCGCGGCGTCGTACGTCGCGGTCAGCGTGAACGCGAAAAGTGCGCCATTGGGAATTTGGCTGTATTGTACGATGCCAGTTACAGATCTCCGAAAAAAGAAGGCTTGCCAGACGATGCGTCGACCTCGACAGTGATCGTGCAAGGATCCTGCACGAACTTAGCGCCGGGCTCCCGTAGATCGAAGGAGACGAACCAGCAGTTCCGCGCCAAATCCGGGTCAAAGGCTTCCGCTGCGGGGCGATACCGTACACCCAGAATCGGGAGCGTTACCGACCGTTTCTTCTGCAAGAATGCGGTCGCGATCTTGACAACTTGATCCTCTGTCATCGACCACCTCTGAGATGTAGATAGAGGAATGGATCACCCCCCCTGTCGACTATATAATCGAAGGCATGCTGTTTTTCCCTGGCGTTAAGTAGGTTCCAGCGTCTTTCGCTTGCTCTGAGCTCGACTGATGCCAATTTCGTAATGAGCTATGCGGCCGAGGCGAGGGCCGTGCAGAGGAGATCTCGCACCGCCTCCGGGAGTTTTTCGAGACCCGGTCCGATTCCCGCCTCTCGAAATACCGTCTCGGACCAGAGCCTCAGGCGCACGGCGCACAGGGCATCCGAGAACGCCACGATCGACTTGCCCGGCCAGTCCACCCCACCGACCCGGGCCGTCGCCGGCAGGGCGTCGTAGAGCAGGGCCACCACCGAGTACAGCCCGAGCAGGCATGGAGTCGCCCGCACCACGGTCGGGCGACTCCGACCCCGGGTCGTCTCGGAACGCAGGTGGGCCCGGCTCTCCTGGAACGTGCATTCGAGGTTCCAGCGGCCGGCATACCGGGTCACGATCGAAGCCGTCCCCATGCGTGGGTCGGTCGTGTAGAAATACTCGTCACGGTGCGTACCCGCCCGGTCCTGGACGAACACCCAGCGGATCGGCACCAGCCCGTGGCCGGCCTTGTACCAGTGCCCGGTCCCGGTGACGACCTCGACGCGTCGGGTGCCACCGCCATACCAGCCCACCGTCAGCCGGCGTCGCAGGGCGGCCGATGCCACAGCCTCGCGGGGCTTGGGCCGCCGGGCGCCCTTGACGCGGGGCCGGCCCAGACCGCAGTACGGCGGAGGCGGCTCGAACAGGTTGGCCTCCGGGTGTAGCTTGCTGATCAGCGTCAGCCGTTCGCGGTGCCGGTGGACGAAGCGGGCGACCTCATGAGTACCGTAGGCGCTGTCGCCCACGAACACGAACTGGCGGTCCGGAAAGCGGAGCAGCAGCAGCCGGAGCAAGCGGCACATCCGCTGCGCCGGCGTGCGGTGTGGCCGGCCGCGCCGTCGGTTGTCCGGCTCAGACAGGTACAGGTCGACTAGCACGGGTAGCGCCCAGGGGCGGCCCGCCAACGGGAATCGGACGAGCAGGGCGAGGACGACCCAGCGGTGGCCGTACTTCCAGGCGGTGTAGGCGTGCGAGGAGCGGACCGGGTCGCGGTGTCGGGCCTTGCCGTAAACGTGCGTACCGGGGTGGCCGTCGACGGTGTCGTCGCCGACCAGGAGTACCGGTCCCTCGGGAACGAGTCGCTCCAGGAGACAGCCGGCGAGGATGCAGCCCAGCTGCAGGCCCGACCAGCGCGCCCGGGAGAGAACCCGTTGGTAGTCGGTGCGATGGCCCTTGGCGAGGCGGCCGAGGGTGCGCAGCAGATTGGCGATGGTGTGTCGGCCGTGGGTGAGAATCGCGGCGACCAAGAGGAGGCGGAACCGCCGGAAGGTAGGCTGGGTGAAAGCCGGCGTGAAGGCATCGAGCAGCGGCAGAGCCTCGGGTGGTAGGATCATGGCGGGTCCGTCCCCGGTTGGTGTCCTCGAGGTGCTTCAGCAACCCCTCAGGTTACCACCGGGGCGGGCCCACGAAATTGGCATCAGTCGAGTTGAGGCATGCCGTGATCTGGCGTCGGATTAGTGTCGGGACCGAAAGCGAGGCGGGCAGCCGGTTCGTGGAGCGAATGCTGTCGGCGGTCGCGACATGCCGGCAGCAGAGGCGGCGCGTTCTGGAGTGTCTCACTCGGTGCCATCGGGCTCGCCTCCTCGGGACGGAGGTTCCATTGCTCCTCGCGGTCGAGGGTACGACGGCCCTTGTCGGGTAAGCCACGCTTACCCACGCCGTGGCCCCGTTCATGAGTGAGCGAGGACCTCGCCCAAATCCCTCGACGGATCAGTCCCCGCGAAATGCTCCAGGCTGGATTCGAAGATATCAAGGGCGTTTCTCAGGACCTTATATCCGGCGGCGACCACAACGAAGCGTCGACCTTCTGACGCGAAACAGTGGACATGCGAAGGGTCGACGTTGTCCCCCATCGCCTGACAAGCCCGTGCAACATCCTCGCGGGTTGGCGAGACGATCGTTAGCCCTTGGAGGGACGTTGCCAAGTCGAGATATTCGACGCCCCAGAGCACGATGTCGACGTTCATCGCGACATCGGGAGACCTCGGGCTGCGTAACAGCATTTGCTTGTGGCTGACGCTAAAGTCCCAAAGCCGGAAGCTGCGGTCGGAGCTGAACTGCATTGTGCTGTCCTTGAGTTATTCGAATGGGTTCATGATCTGAACACCGTCCTTCATCCATTTGATGCGAGACCACCATCTCTTGTTCTGCATGATCTGTAGCAGTTCCCAATCGGTCGCGCCACCTGCCCCGCGAGAGGCTCGCGTCACGCCTCCCCAGACATCGACCCCCTTCAAGTTGAACAGAACCTCGGCATTCGGATCGTTCATCGCGTCGAGGAAGTTGGACTTCCACTGCATTGGATCGGCTTTGGCGAATTGCTTCCACGATTCTGCGTCATTCGCTCGGGCAAAGTCATCCAGGTGACCTTCAATGCCCAAGGCGATCTTCCGGCCAGGGCCGTGAACGCCTACCCCTAATTTGTCCACAATTTTGAAGAAGCCACCGACGACTGGCAAGATCGCCACAGCGCCAAAAATCGTTTTGGTTATATGGTCAGGCGTAGACTTCCAATGAGTGACGTTGTGGACTGTGTCCCTGATGTCGGCTGCCGCATCCAACCCGGTGAAGGCCAGCCCAATCTGAGCGGTCGTCCCTAGAGCCGTTGCTGTGCCGGTATGGTATTCGCCCAGGACAACTTGCCGAGCCGACTGCTCGAGGTAGTCCGAGACGGTGTCGTCGGCGGTAGCCCGAACGTTGAGGTTCAGGTAATCGCCGATTGAGTTCAAAGCCTGAGGATTGAATCCGCTGGATGAGCCCGCAGGAGTCGCCAAGGAGTTCAGGAATGGCCTGTTGGGGTCGGTCGGTACGCCCCCCATCCCCACTTCCGACGGCGCACCCGTGTCACGGTAGTAACGCTGACGCTGGCCCGCGATCGGCCGAGTCGCGGTCGTATTCGCCGCCCCGTAGTACTGGGCATAACCCTGCTCCCACTGCCCATCCCCGGGCCTGGCCACCCCTCCGCCTCCG
>CAZUZD010000376.1:0-5636 GCA_964624465.1 uncultured Isosphaeraceae bacterium | reverse complement strand
CATGGCCCGCCTGGTCTACCGCAACCTCGGCGGCCACGAGTCGCTGGAGGTGGATCTGCGGGTCATCGCCGCCACCAACAAGAGCCTGGAGCGCGAGGTCTCCGAGCACAAGTTCCGCGAGGACCTGTACTACCGCCTGAACGTCATCCGCATCGACCTGCCGCCCCTCCGCGAGCGGCCCGAGGACAGTCCGCTCCTGATCGCGCACTTCCTGAACAAGTACGCCATGCCCAACGAGCCGCCCAAGCGGGTCTCGCCCGAGGCGATGGAGAAGATGCTCGTGTACCGCTGGCCGGGCAACATCCGCGAGCTGGAGAACGCCATCGAGCGCGCGGCGGTGACGACCATCGGCGACATGATCGGCGTCGACAACCTGCCGCCCCGGGTCATCGGCGGCGGGGCGCAGGACAAGCCCCGGTTCGAGGTCGACCTGAAGCAGCCGCTGCCCGAGCTGATCCAGCAGGCGACCGAGCAGATCGAGAAGGAGTACATCCGCAAGGCCCTCGAGAAGAGCCGCGGCAACGTGGGCCGCTGCGCCGAGCTCTGCGGCCTGTCGCGGCGGAGCATCTCCGGCAAGATCAGCCAGTACGGCATCGACAAGGTGCCGTTCAAGTCGGCCTGAGCCCCTGCCGCCGGCCGCCGGGGTCGACGGTGCGCCAGTTGCTCTCGAAGGTTCGCGGTGCGGGCCGGTTTCGGCCCGCCGCGACCCTCGAACCGGGAGCGACCGCGATGGCCCTGGATCCGCAACCGACGTCGACCGCGCGCCCACTGACGGCCGCCGACGTCATGACCGCGAACCCCCGCTCCTGCTCGCCGTTCAGCACGGTGCTGGAGGCGGTGATGATCTTCCGCGACGCCGACTGCGGCGCCGTGCCGGTCATCGACGCCGGCAAGGCCGTCGGCATCCTCACCGACCGCGACGTGGCCCTGTCGCTGGCGCAGTTCCCGGACGTGGCGACCCGTCCGGTCGCCGACGTCATGACCCGCGGCGTCGTGAGCGTGCGGCCCGAGACTCCGCTGGCCGAGGTCCGGGCAAGCTTCAGCCAGAACAGCGTCCGCCGGCTGCTCGTCACCGACGCCCAGGACCAGGTCCTGGGCATCGTCGCCTGGGCCGACCTCGCCGCCAACGCCCCCGTGACCGAGGTGGGTCGGGTCGTCAGCGAGGTCGTCACTCAGCCCTGAGCGGCCGGGTGGTCCAGAAAACGATTGAGGGTCGTCCCGCCACATCCTCCCGGGGGGAAGGACGGGTGGGACGACCCTCAACGGACTCGCTCGCCTTGAAGGGGCCGAAAGCCCCCCGGACCGGGTCCCGTCGGCGCCGCTCAGGAGGAGCGGCGGCCGGCGCTCGACCGCCCGCTGTACGCCAGCACGGTCTTGACCCAGGCGAGGTTGCGAGTCAGCTCCTCACGTGAACGTGCGAAACTGGTGCCAACCCGTGCGAGCCGGGTCAGACCGAACCAGCCCAGACCGGCGCCCAGGACGAGCGCCGTGGCGGCGACGGCCAGGTACGCGCCGCCTCGGCCGAGGGTGGAATGGGCGTGCAGGAGCTCGGCCCCGCCGACCAGCAGCACGGGTACGCCGGCCAGCAGCAGGGCCAGGCCGAGCACCGCGGCGCCGAGGGGGACCGCGGCGCGGGCGGCCGCGTCGCGGGCGTCGAGCGCCGTGAGCTGGACCTGGAGCTCGGCCAGGCTGGTGCAGTCGCCGGCGAACTCGAAGAGGTTGCCGAAGACTCCGCCGGTGACCGGGGAATCGATGCCGACCCGGGGGCCGCCGTTCATCGCCGTTTGATGAGCCATCCGACGAAGACCCCCATGCCGAGCGCGACGCCGAGCGCCTTGGCCGGCTCGCGCAGGGTGTAGTTGCGGACCCAGGTGCTGCCCTCGGCCCACCGCTCGCGGGCGGTGGCGGCCGCCTCCAGCGCGGTCTCGCGCAGGTGCTCGACGGCGGGGGCGAGGTTCTCGGCGTTCAGTTCACGCATTCGGTCGCTCATCGTGAGGACTCCTGCTGGGGCCGGTCCCGGCTCTGCCCGGGGTGCGGCCAGGTTCGGTGAGTGGCTCGGCCCGAGGTTCAAGGGCCGGCCTGGGGCCAGGGGCTCGATCCGGGGCCAGCGCCGGGGCCCGGCCGCGGTGGCGACGGCGGTGGGCCCATCCGGCTGGCGGCCGACCACGATGGCGGCGTCGAGGGCCCCCCGGCGGGTGCCGGGCGCCCGAACGGCCCCTGCCCGTGGGCCTGCTGGGCGATCCATTGCTCGACATAGTGCGCGGCGTAGTTCTGGGCGGCCCGCATCGCCAGGGGGGCGACCAGGCCGAAGAGCATGCCGGTGATCCCGGACTTCTGCTTCTCCGCGGTCGAGGCGCCCAGGAGCGTCCGGGTGCCCCGGCCCACCGGGCCGTTGGTGCGGGCGACGGCCTGGACCTCCTCGCGGGTCCGCTCGGCGACCTGCTCGGCCACCTCGCTGACCGAGCGCCGCCGCCTGGGGACGACGAAGTAACCGACCAGCAGCGCCACCAGGACGGCGAGCCAGGGGTATCGGGTCACGTATCGCCAGGGGTCGCTGGCGGCCTCGGCCCCGGCGACGACGCCCTGCATGTCCTCGTGAAGTTCGTGGCGGATCTGGGCCATCCGGCGTCGGATGTCGTCGCCATCGGTCGGCTTGGGGGCGGTCGCCACATCGATGCTCCCGTCGATCGCCGCCGGCGCGGCTCGGTCTGGTGCGAGATCAGGCTCGCTGCCCAGATCGAGCAAACGCCGCGCCAAGGCGGCTCGGGGGCCGCGGGCGGGCGGGCGTCGGGACCCGACGCAAGCCGGTGGCGGCCGAGGCCGGCGCGTCAGCTCGCGCGCGGGCCTCTGCCCGTTGCTACGACCGTCGCGCCCCGGGGGTGCGATTGGGGTCCGGACCATTTTCGCCACGGTGCCGCCACGACTCGACCAGCCGGCGGCCCTGGCGGCCCACCTGGCCGAAGAACCGCCTGGCCTTGGACCGCCGGCTGTGGGCCTCGAACTGGCGGATCAGGGCGGCCCGCTCGGCGCGGTGCAGGAGCATGGCCAGCTCGGGCAGGAGCCGGTCGGCCACCCCCTGCGGCGGCACGGTTCCCAGGCCGACCGGCACGAGGTCGGCCACCGTCGCCGGCAGGGCCGAGCGGAGCGCCGCCACCCGGGCGGCCAGGGCCGCCTCGCGGGCCGGGCGGGCGATGATCACGCGGACCTGGCCGGCGGTGTCGGCCATCGTCGACGCCTCGGCGCCCATCTCGGGCCGATCCGCGCCGGTCACCACCGCGAGCACCGGGGGCATCTCGCGGGTGGGATGGGCCGCGAACCAGGCGAGCCAGGCCTCCAGGAACCGGGCCTCGGGCGTGGCGTCGGGCCGGCGGCCGTCGAGCACCAGCAGCAGCAGGTCGGCGTCGGCGGCCTCGGCCACCGCCGACTGGCGGGTCGAGCGGTCGCGGGCCCCCTCGCCGCCGGCGCGGGCCGTGTAGCCCTCGACCTCGACGAACTCGGCCTCGGGCAGGCGGTCGACGGGCCCCGGATCGAGCCCCTCGCGTTCGAGCCGGGCGCGCAGGGCGGAGAGGTCGGAGCGCCGGGCCGCGTCGAGCGCCTCGATGAGCGTCGACTTGCCCACGTCCCGACCGCCGGCCACCGCGATCACCAGCGGCTCGGACCCCTCGGCGGCGCCGGCCGGGCCGCCGCCGGCGTGCCGGCCGGTCAGGCGGCGGTATCGGGCGGCGCCGATGGACAGCCGGCCGCTGTAGAGCTCGATCAGGTGCGTGCCCAGCCGGTTGACGTAGGCCCGGAAGAACCAGCGCTGGAGGTTCTGCTGCATCGACCGCCAGGCCGGTTGCATCATGAGCTTCTGCGACCCGAGCCGGACCAGGCCGGGCACGGGCTGGAAGATGGGCATGAGGTAGTTGTAGATCTCGTTGGCGCGCGAGATCACGCCGGCGGCCTGCACCGCCTTCTGCCAGTGGCCCGGGGTCACCATGTCGCCGCCGGGCACCTCGCGGCAGAGGATGGCCAGGTCCTCGGCGGCCAGCTCGATGGCCGTGAGCATCTCGACGACCGGCACGTGCTCCAGCGGGTTGGTCGCCTGCGGGCGGTAGTGGCGGGCGAGCTGCTCGGCCAGACGGCGGCCGGTCTCGACGTAGATGTCCCCCTGGTTGAGCTGCTCGATCGGCACGCTCTCGGCGCGCTCCGACTCGGCCAGCACCAGGTCCCAGGCCTGGCGGTCCTGGGGCGTGAAGGTGCGGGGGCTGTCCCAGTCGATCGGCGGCAGCACCGGATTCTGGGCGCGGGTCCAGCGCACGACCAGGAACGAGAACAGCAGGCCGGCGGCCAGCCAGCCCACGAACCCGTAGACGCCCAGGCCGCGATCGGCGAGCCAGGCGAAGCCCAGACCCACCAGGATGGCCGGCGGCCCGACCTGCAGGGCGGCCAGGAGCCAGAATCGCCAGTTCCGCAGCAACGGCCCCATCCCCCGGCGCTGGCGCCGGCCCTGAGCATCCTCGGCACCCGAAGGACTCCGGGATATCTCCGATGGGACACGGACCGCAAGCCCCCTCGCCCGGAACCGGCCCGCTTGCACGCGATTGGCGATCGCCCGGCGCCCGGAGGCGCCGGCGCGATCGTCGGCGGTTCCCAGCCTCGCGGCCGGGTCCAGGTCAGCGGCCGGGCAGGTACTCGGCCAGCCCCTCGGGCAGATGCTGCCGCACGCCGCGGCGCACCGAATCGGGCACCTGGCCGGCGTAATGGCGCATCCGCTCGGGCCAGTCGCGCACCGAACGCGGCAGGGAATAGCCGCCCCAGCTCGACTCGCGGCGCGTGAGCGCCAGACCGAGCAGCACGCCCACACCGACCCCGACGCCGAATCCCATCAGGATCGACTGGCCGGGGTGGCGGGCGATCGAGCCCTCGACGCCGCGGTACCGGCGCCCCAGCTCTTCGCGGGCCGTGTCGACGCCCTCGCGGACCCGGCCGCCGAGCTGCTCCAGGCCCTCGCGGGCCCGCTCGGTCACGTCGCCGATCGCCCCGGCCGCCCCGCCCTGGCCGGCCGCCCCGCCCTGGGCCCCACCGGACTGGGGCCGGCCCTGCGACCCACCCTGGCCGGCGTTCTGGCCGTGGCCGGAGTTGTGGCCCTGGCCCTGGCCCTGCGGTGATTTCTGTCGGTCTGCCATGATGCTCGCTCCTGAAGCTCGATGCGTTCCGGTCGGACGCGGTGGATGCGCCGAGTCTGGCGGGGTCCCACGGCGGACCCGCCGGCCACGCGATGGATCGTGCAAGGACCGTGCCGCTGACGGGCTGCCAACGCGCAAGCGGTTGCTCCCCGGTGCGCGGGTCCGCGACCGGGGTCGCGGCAGCGATCTGCTCATCCCGGCGGCCCTCGAGGTCGCAGGGGCCTGGCAGACCCGTCGACAGATCGCTATAACGGTCTTGCCTAAGGGGCCAGGGTCGCCTGGAATGACCCGGTCGGCCGGACACATCGCTTGCCCTGACTGATGAGGACTCACCGATGAAGCGCTTCTTCGCTCTCGCCCTGCTCGCTCTGGTTGGCTTCGCTGGTTGCGCCGGCGAGGAGCCGGCCGCCGCCCCGGCCGCCAGCACCACCCCGCCGGCCGCCACGGCCCCCGCCGAGGGCGGCGCCG
>CAZUZD010000375.1:0-5642 GCA_964624465.1 uncultured Isosphaeraceae bacterium | reverse complement strand
CGAAAGCGCCCTTGCCGGTCCGCTTCGGTACCTGGTTCTGGGGCTGCGGCATGACGCCGGCGCGCTGGACGCCGACCAGGACCGGCGCCAATTACGATCTGCCCGTCGAGCTGAAGGCGCTGGCGCCGATCCAGAAGGATGTCTCGATCCTGTCGGGCTTCAACGTGATCCTCGGCAGCCAGGCCGGGGGCTCGTACGCCTTCGTGACCTGGCCGGGCTCGATCCGGTGGATCACGCCGGTGCCGATGAAGGTCACCGCCGCCAGCGGCACGGCCCGCCCCAGCTCGGTGCGGTTGGCGGCGTAGAGCGCCCGGAACCGCAGGTTCAGCGCCTCGGCCGGATCCGCCCCGGCATCCGGGCTGAACCCCACCGCCTCGGCCGCCGGCGCCCGGCCACCCAGGGCGGCCAGGGCCAGGGCACCCCCCGCGGCGGCCACGAAGTCCCGGCGATCGATCGGTTCCACGGGCGGGGCCTTTCGGTCGGGACGGTGGGGTGGGGGCGAAGGTGGGCGGCGGGCTCGGGTCACTTCTTCTTGGCGGGGGCCGGCTTGCCGGCGTCGGCGAATTTCGCCTTCTGCTCGCGGTAGTACTCGAGGGTCTTGGTGCCGTTGAGCATCCAGTCGTCGTCGGGCCCGGTGCGGCTCCACTTGGTGGGCAGGTCGAACGAGCCGTCGACGTTGTAGCCCAGCACCTCCTCGGGCTTGGGCCGATAGTTCCGGTCCTCCTTGGCCTTCTTCTTCATCTCCTTCATCAGCGCGTCGGACTCGGGGTTCGGCGGCGGCAGGATCCGGATGATGACGGTGCTCTCGTTGCCCTCCTCCTTGGGCGGGGGGCTGACGTAGCTGAGCTCGTTGCCCATGCCCTGCGGGCCGACGAACTTGAACTCCGGGCGGCTCTCCTTGAACCAGGTCTCCAGGTCGGCCTGGGTCCCCTCGGCGGTCACCCGGTTGAAGGCCCTCGGCAGCGAGCCGTCGGCTTTGCCCTCGCCGTAGGCGTCGCCGACGTAGACGGCGCGCTCCAGGATGTCCTTCGAGAGCGTCTCGCCGAAGATCGCCTTGCCGAGGGTGCGGGGGATGCCGCTGGCCCAGAGGCCGACGACCATCGCCGTGACCACCAGGCCGATCTGGACCGGCTTGGGCAGGCCGCTGACCAGTCTCAGGGGGTTCAGGTCCGGCGGATCCGAGTCCTTCCGCTTCTTGACCTTGGGCGCGCCCGGGGCGCCGGGGGCCCCCGCCGCGGGCTTGGCCATCCGGGTCTTGGGCGCATCGGGGTCGCCGAGCACGATCTTGCCGGAGGGGTCCATATAGAACACCGCGTCGCACTTCTTGCAGTGCATCCGCGTATTCAGCCGGTCGGGTGGCACGGACCCCCGGCGCCCGCAGTTCGGGCAGGACATCGGGATCATTGGGGTGGCTCCTCTCGGCACAGCGAACCGGAACCGGCCCGCCGGACGGCACCCGCGGGGGCGTCGTGGATGGTCGATGCGATCCGGATCAGACCAGGGCAGGGCGACTGACGGTAGCGGGCGAACGGCCCGGGGCCTCGCGGGGCCGGGCCGGTGCCGGGTCGGGAGTGGCACGTCCGCGAATGGGACGCACTCCGGCATACTTCATTGTGCCACCGTCCGGGCCGGCGTGCGAGGCCCGAGCGCCCCGGAAAATCCGGGGGGGCCGGATGCCCGGATTCGATCCAGATATCCGGAATTACGGATGGTATCGCGGCCTTGTTCGGTGGGCCCCGGGTCGCTAGCCTGGGCCCGGACCGGCCGCCGGCGATCCGGGCCGGCCGAGCCCCCCACCCGTCCGAGACGCGAGGTCGGTCGCATGCGAGCCCTGGTCACTGGCGTCACCGGCTTCGTCGGCGGCCACCTGGTCGAGCACCTGACCGCCGCCGGCGATCAGGTGGTGGGCCTCTCGTCCCGGGGCCGCTGGCCGGCCGAGCTGGCGCACCTGGAGCCGCTCGCCCGGCTCGAACGGCTCGACCTGGCCGCCGCCGACGAGGCCGAGCTGGCCGGCTGGCTCGGGCGCAAGGGGCCCGAGGTGATCTACCACCTGGCCGCCCAGGCCAACCCCCAGCAGAGCGTCGCCGACCCCCGCGGCACCTGGGCGCTGAACCTCGGCGGCACCCTGAACCTGCTCGAGGCCGTCCGCCGCGCCGGCCTGCGGCCGAGGATCGTGCTCGTCGGCTCGGGTGTCTCCTACGGCAACCCCGCCCCCGAGCACCTGCCGGTGACCGAGGACTGCCCGCTGCGGCCCAACAACCCGTATGCCGCCAGCAAGGCCGCCGCCGACCTGCTCGGGATCCAGCACCACCTGGCCCACGGTGCCGAGGTCGTCATCGCGCGGCCGTTCAACCACGCCGGCCCCCGCCAGTCGGACCAGTACGTCCTGAGCAGCCTGGCCCGCCAGGTCGCCGAGGTCGAGGCCGGTCGGCGGCCCCGGGTCGTGCACGGCAACCTCGAGGTCGTCCGCGACTTCACCGACGTCCGCGACATCGTCGGCGCCTACCGCCTGCTCGCCGAGCGCGGCCAGGCCGGCGCGGTCTACAACATCGGCACCGGCCGCGACGTCTCGCTGGCGCAGATGCTCACGATCCTCCGCGGCCTGGCCCGGGTCCCCGTCGAGGCCGCCGTCGATCCCGAGCGGGTCCGGCCCGTCGACCAGCCGCTCCTGCTGGCCGACGCCGCCCGCCTCCGCGCCGACACCGGCTGGGCCCCCGCCTACACCACCGAGCAGACCCTGGCCGACATGCTCGACTCCTGGCGCACCACCCTCGCCGCCGGCTGACCGCAGCCCGCTCCCCGGACGGAGGCGGACCTGTGCCCGTGCCCCCGACGCTCGTCACCCTGGTGGGGCTGCTCGTCGCGCTGCCGGCCCTGGTGGCCGACGACCCGGCGCCGATCGCGTTCCGGGTGACGGAGCGCGCCCCCGGCGTGGCGGCCCCGCTCGCCCCGGTGCCCACCCCCGACGGCCGCGCGGTGCTGCGGGTCGAGGGCCCGCGGTTTCAGCCGGTGGCACGGCTGCATGCCGCCGACGACGGCCGGCCGCTGGGCCCGGCGCTCGCCCCGGAGCCGCCCGGGGTCTCGTACCGGATCACGGCCATCGCCGTGGCGCGCGACGGTCGCACGGTGGCCACCGCCGTCGGCAACTTCAGCAACGACTGGGGCCGGGTCGACGTCTGGGACGCCGTCACCGGCCGCCGCCTGGCCCGTCGGGCCGGCCTGGGCGAGGTGCTCACGCTGAGCTTCGCCGCCGATGGCCGCACCGTCGCCGTCGAGAGCGGACCGCCCGGCGGACCGTGAACGGGCCGACGGGCGGGCGCTCGCCGGATCAACGGAATTCGAACGGCGCCGAGGGCGCGGGGCGGCGGGCCGTCGGGCCGGCCACGGGCCGGGAACCGTCCGGCACGGGCGCGGGGGTCAGCGGGTCGAGCGTGGTCGGGGCCAGCGGATCGTCCGGGTCGGCCGGCGGCGCGGCGGGCTGGGCGGGCGCGGCCGGGACGGCCGGCGCGTCAGGGATGACCGGGGCGTCGGCGGCCGGGTCGAGCGGCTTGACCGGGCGGGTGAAGTAGTTCAGCCAGCCGCGAAGGCGCTCGGCCGACTTCGGCATCGGCACGTCGGCCACGCCGCCCAGCAGGGTGGTCGGGCTCACGGCGTCGTCGTTGTAGAAGACGTTGTTGCTCCGCCAGTCGAGCGCCAGGCCGGCCCCCTCGAGCGAGACGCCGGCGAACAGGCCGCGGCTCCGCGAGTAGCTGTAGATCTCCGACGAGAGCAAGGCGTCGGTGCCCGCCTCGAGCTGCCGGCCCACCGGCCCGGCGGCCACGGCGGCGTCGGCCCCGAGGGTGAACTTGCCGCGGCCGTTCAGGAAGCTCTCCAGGCTGCGGCGGTTCTTGAAGACCAGGATCACGTCGGTCGACGACACCCCGGCCTGGAACCCGAAGCTGCCGCCGGTGAGGGTCACGAACACCGGCGCGCTCCACGAGCCGTCGGTCGTCCGCACCATGAGCACGCCGCGGCCGTGCCGCACGCCGGCCAGGAAGCCGGCCTTGAAGACGTTGGGGATGATCGCGATCGCCTGGGCCCCGCCCAGCAGCGCCGGCGGGATGCCCTCCTCGGGCAGGCCCATGATCTCGCGGAAGACGATCGTCGCCGTGTCGACGGTCGACGACTCGCGGGTCTGCCCCCGCGCCGGCGCGGTCGAGGCCAGCAGGCCGACCAGCAGCAGGGCGGGAACCAGTCGGGAAGCTCGGGTGCGCAGCATGGGGGATCCGACTCCTTTCGCGATCCAGGGCCATCCGGCCGCCGTGGCCGCCCGGGTGGGCCGCCACGGGTTCGTGATTCGGGGCCGAGGTCTAACCGTCCCTGGACGAATGGTCAATGCCGGTCAGCCCGGCCGCCGGGCCCACCCCGGACGCCACGGTTGCGACTTGTGGCTCGGTTGCCGATATGGGTAAAAATGAGCCGGTGGATCCCCGTGGCTCACCCGCCCGCCCCCGTCGCCGCCGGCCCGGCCGGGACCGATGAGGCTTCAGGGACGAAGGATGCGCTCATGAGTCACGGCAAGTCATCGGAGTTCGGGTCCGCAGGCTCCGAGGGCGACCCGCCCCGGGCGCCCGGGACCCCTGGCGCGGAGCCGGTGCCCGGCGTCGTGGCCGACGATGGCGAGACGGCCCCCCCGGGGCCGAAGCCGATCGTCGCGCCGGAGGCGGCGATCTCGGGCGACAGCGTGGCCGACAGCCTGCTCTCGCCGGCCGCGACGGCGGCGCAGCTCGCCGCCGGCCTGATCGAGATCGGGTTCCTCCAGGCCTCGACCGCGCCCGACTCGCTGGGCCGGCTGGCGCATTACGAGATCGTGGCGTTGCTGGGCCGGGGCGCCTTCGGCACGGTGTTCCAGGCCTTCGACACCCGGCTCCACCGCCACGTCGCGATCAAGGTCCTCGACCCGCAGCTGGCGGTGACGTCGCCGCCGCGCAAGCGGTTCCTCCGCGAGGCCCGCTCGGCGGCGGCCGTCCGGCACGAGAACGTCGTGCAGGTCTACGGCGTCGAGGACCAGCCGCTGCCGTACCTGGTCATGGAGTACATCGACGGCGTCACGCTCCAGCAGCGGCTCGACGAGACCGGGCCGCTGGAGGTCTCGGAGGTCCTGAATCTGGGCCGCCAGCTCGCCCGCGGCCTGGCCGCCGCGCACGCGCTGGGGCTGATCCATCGCGACATCAAGCCGGGCAACATCCTGATCGAGTCCGGGCCGGCCCCCCGGATCAAGATCACCGACTTCGGCCTGGCCCGCGCCGCCGACGACGCCTCGATGACCCGCACGGGCACCATCGCCGGCACCCCCATGTACATGGCGCCCGAGCAGGCGCAGGGCACCCGGATCGATCACCGCACCGACCTGTTCAGCCTGGGCAGCGTGCTGTACCAGATGGCCAGCGGCCGGCCGCCGTTCCGGGCCTCGACGACCTTCGCCGTCCTGAAACGGGTCGTCGAGGAGACGCCGCGGCCGATCCCCGAGATCGTGCCCGAGGTGCCGACCTGGCTCTGCGCCGTGATCCAGAAGCTCCAGGCCAAGGACCCCGACCACCGGTTCCAGTCGGCCGACGCGCTGCTGGCGGCCCTGGAGTCGTCCGGCGCCCCGCTCGCCACGG
>CAZUZD010000374.1:1464-5706 GCA_964624465.1 uncultured Isosphaeraceae bacterium | reverse complement strand
CGGCGGCATGGGCCGCCATGGCGGCGGTGCCTTCAGCGGCAAGGATCCGACCAAGGTCGACCGCTCGGCCGCCTACATGGCCCGCTACGTCGCCAAGAACATCGTCGCCGCCGGCCTGGCCGAGCGCTGCGAGGTCCAGCTCGCCTACGCCATCGGCGTCTCCGAGCCGGTCAGCGTGCTGGTCGACACCTTCGGCACCGGCAAGCTCGGTGATGCCAAGATCTCGGCGCTGGTGCGCGAGCACTTCCCGCTGAACCCCTCGGGCATCATCCGGCACCTCGACCTCCGCCGGCCGATCTACCGCAAGACCGCCTCGGGCGGGCACTTCGGTCGCAACGATCCGGACTTCTCCTGGGAGAAGACCGACAAGGCCGAGGCCCTCAAGGCGGCCGCCGCCAAGAGCTGAGCGGTCCCGAACCGCGGCCCGAACCCGGCCCTGCGATCCCTCGGCGTCTTGCCGACGGGTCGCGGGGCCGTACAATGCGCCCTTGATTCGCACAGGCCGTACGATCCGCACCGTCGCACCCGGAACGGAGGAGGACGTCGTGGCCCCGCATCCCAGCGCCCGTTCATCCCGCCCCTGGACCGCCGCCCTGGCCGCCCTCGGGCTGCTGGTGCTGGCCCCTGCCGCACCCGCCCGCGCCCAGGACACCCCCGGCACCTCGCCGGCCGGTGCCGAGGGCTCCACTCCGCCCGGCGAAGGCGCCCCGAAGGCCCGGGCCCGGGAGACGACCGGGTCGTCGGCCGTGAAGTCGGCCCAGCGGGCTCGTGGCACGGCCCCGGGCCACTCGGCCACCTCGGGAGTGGGCAAGGTCCACAAGACCGAGGCCCAGTGGCGGTCGCAGCTCACCGCCCTGCAGTACTACGTCATCCGCGAGAAGGGCACCGAGCAGCCCTGGAGCGGTCCGTACTCGCGCGGGAAGTACCGCGGCACGTTCGCCTGCGTCGGCTGCGGCAGCGAGCTGTTCAACTCCGATCACAAGTTCGAGTCGGGCACCGGCTGGCCCAGCTTCTGGCAGCCGATCCGCCGTGGGGTGCTGGGCCAGGCCCCCGACTTCAGCACGGCCGAGGTCCGGGTCGAGGTCACCTGCGCCCGCTGCGACGCCCACCTGGGTCACGTCTTCGAGGACGGCCCGGCCCCGACCGGCCTGCGGTTCTGCATCAACTCCGCGGCCCTCCAGTACCGGCCCGCCCCCGGCGCGGCCCCCCGGCCGGCCCCCAAGGCCGCCACGACCAAGGGCCGCCCCCGGCCCCGGGGCACCGCCGCCGAGGCCCCCGCCGCCGTGGCTCCGACCCCGCCGCCGTCGGCCCCCGCGCCCGACCCGGCCACCGCCGGCCCCAGGGCATCCGACCGCCGCTGACCCATCGATCCGCCCCCCCCGGCCTCGCCCCCCCCCCCCCCCCCCCCCCCCCGCCCCCGGCCCCCCCCGCCCCCGGGGCCCACCCCCCACCCGGGCTCCGCCCCACCCTGACTCGCCCACCCGCCCGACGCACCCGCCGATCGACGGACCCGATTGGCCCGTGCTCCGACCACCTTCCTCGGCCCCTGCCGCCGGCGCTCGAAGCCGACCCCGGCGCGGGGGGCCACGCCACCCGTGACTCCGCAGGGGAATGCTCCGCCCATGTCCCACGCCGACGGACCGAAGCTGGCCAAGATGAAGTACCGCGAGATCGGCGCCATCGACGAGGAGGCGCCCGGCCTGCTCATGCTGATCCGCGACCCGGCCCAGGGCGACAAGCCGTTCGCGCTCAAGACCTTCGACGTCGAGGAGGAGGCCGACGCCGTCGGCATGCAGCGCGCCGCGGCCTCGGCCGCCGCCTGCCCCAAGCTCAACCACCACGCCGTCGGCGCCTACTTCGAGTACCGCCCGAAGAAGTCGTGGTTCCGCACCACCGGCGGCGAGCTCCTGATGGAGTACGTCGACGGCCGCTCGCTCGACAACCTCGACGGGGCGACGGTCCCGCAGTGGGTGCTGATCTTCCACGAGATCGCCTCGGCGCTCTCGCACATGCACCGCCGCAAGGTGCTGCACGGCGACCTCAAGCCCTCGCACGTCATGCTCGCCCGCAACGGCAAGGTCAAGGTCTTCGGCTACGGCCTGAACCTCGTCGAGGACCCCGTCGACGCCCTCGGCGCCCCGCGCTACAGCGCCCCCGAGTACAAGGAGAGCAACAAGCCCTCCGAGCGGGCCGACGTCTACGCGCTGGGCGCCCTCATGTACCACTGCCTGACCGGCAAGCCCCCGGGCGCCGGCCCCAAGGCCGCCGGCAAGAAGGCCGAGGGGGACGACAAGGGCAGCTCGGTCACCCCGCCCGCGAACCTGAACCCGCAGGTGCCGCCGGCGCTCAGCAACCTGGTGATCGCCTGCCTGCACCCCAAGGCCGCCAGCCGCCCCGGCAGCCCCTACGACGTGCAGCAGAAGCTCGTCGAGATCGCCACCGCCCTGAAGGTCGATCCCGAGGACACCGAGACCCTCGCTGGCCTCGCCGCCCCCTCCGCCTGAGCCCCCGGCTCGCACCGCCTTGTGGGTGACGGTCCTGCCGCCGGGTTCCGCGTTGCGGGAGCCCGGCCGCGGTGGCCTGCGTCTCGTCGTGGCCACGCTGCGCCCCGGCCGCGGCTCACCCGCAAGCGTCTCAGGCCAGGGCATTCGGATCCGGGCTCCGAGGCCGGAACCCGGGCACCCCGGACTGCTTCCGCCTGTCTGGTCGGGCGGATCCGCGGAGCGTCATCGGCCAGGTCCGCAGGGGGGCCTCGCGCACGCTCTTCGTGAGCGATCCAGCACGGGCTACCGACCCGGCTCGGCGGATGACGCTCCGCGGATCCGCCCTACGAATCGCGAAACCATCGGCAACCGGGGGCCAGACGTCGCCACGCTCGACACCCCCGGAAACGACGCGGGGATCCCGGGCTCCAGAGGCTGGAACCCGGGATCCCCGGTCGCTCGTCAGGCGGGGTCATCAGGCAGACGGACTTCAGCCGCCGCGGGTGAAGCTGAGGCCGGGGTCGCTGGCGCCGCCGCCGCCGGCGTGGAAGGTGAAGTGGTCGGCGTCCTGCCAGACGACCTTGCCGACCATGGGCTGACCGGCGGGCGGGGCCAGGGTCAGCAGGTTCGAGCCGTAGCTGGCCGTCCCCTGGAAGGTGCGGGGCGAGCCGGAGTGCGCCACGCTCCACTGGAACGTGTTGTCGGCGCCCACCGTCAGGGTGATCGGGTCGCCGCCGGCGGGCTTTGCCGCCCATGAGCCGGCGATCGGGAACGTCCTGGCGTCCGCGGCCGGGGCCTCGGGCGTCCCGGTCGCGGCGGGCGCGGCCGGGGTGCCGGGGGTGGGCGTGGCGGGCTTGAGCTGCGCCAGGAGCTGCGCCGAGAGGCGATCGGTCGGGGTCGCCTTCAGCACCTGCTGGAACTGCGCGGCGGCCTGGTCGTTGAACCCCTCGGTCATGTAGAGGTAGGCCAGCACGAACCGGTCGGCGGTGGCGTCGGGGTGGGCCTTGAGGTCGGCCTCGAGCGCCCGCAGCTGGGTGGTGAAGGTGGCCGGGTCGGCGTAGAGGCCGGCGAGGGTCGTCCAGTCCCAGCCGGGGCCGACCGAGAGCACGGCGTAGAGCGTGCTGGCGGCCTCGGGGTAGCGGCCGAGCGCGAACAGGGTCACGCCGCGGAGCTGGTGCAGGGCCACGTCGTCGGGCACCTGGCGGATCGCCTGGTCGACGGCCGTCAGGCAGCCGGCGTAGTCGCCCGAGCGGAAGCTTGCCCGCGCCGCGTCGATCGTGCCCTCGGCGGCGTCGACCGTCGCCTGCTCGGGCGCGGTGGCCGGGGCCACGATCGGCTGGCTGTAGTCGTACGGCTGGCTCACGATCACGGTCTGCGGCACCGTCACGACGTACGGGTTGGCGTACGGCAGGTAGCCCCAGTTGTACCCCATCGAGCCCATGTCCCAGGCGAGCATGCCGAAGCCGAGCCCCGCCGCCATACCGGCGCCGAAGCCCCACCCCCAGCCGCCGCCCCAGCCCCAGCCCGGCCCGTAGTGGCCGTGCCAGTACCCGTTCACCCAGCCGTTGTGGTACCCGGCGTAGCCGTTGTTCCAGCCCCAGTGGTTCCGCCAGCCGCCGTTGAAGTTGTTGAAGTTGTTCCGATTGAAGTTGTTGTTGATGTTGACGTTGCGGTCGTTGTTGCCGATGTTCGTCCGGTTGCCAACGTTGTTGCCGATGTTCGTCCGGTTGCCAACGTTGTTGCCGATGTTCGTCCGGTT
>CAZUZD010000374.1:0-1364 GCA_964624465.1 uncultured Isosphaeraceae bacterium | reverse complement strand
GCCAACGTTGTTGCCGATGTTCGTGCGGTTGCCGGCGCCGCCGCGGTCGAACTCGCCGGCGGGGGGCCGCTGACCGAACTGGCCGGCGGGCTGCCCGGCGCGGTTGCCGAGCCCGCTGGCGCCGGTGCCGGGTCGGGCGGCGAAGTTGTTGGAGCCGCCGAAGCCGCCGCGCTCGTTCATGCCGCCGTAGCCGGGGTGATAGCCGCTGTAGCCGGGCCGGGCGCCCCCACCACCGCCGTAGCTGGGGTGATAGCCGCCGTACCCGCCTCCGAAGCCGCCACCGCCGCGGTAGCCACCGCCGCCTCCGAAGCTGCCGCCGCCACCGCGGAAGCCGCCACCGCCGCCGCGGAACCCGCCGCCGCCGCCGTGATAGGCCATCAGCGGCAAGGGCGCCAGCAGCGAGCTGCCGGCGACCAGGGCGGCCAGGGTCATCCGTCCGATCCGGGTCCAGGTCCAGGTCGAGCTCATCGCTTGGGCTCCTGAGTCGGCGACGCCGGGGGCGCCGGGGGGCGGGCGAGGATGCGGGTGTCGGGCTCGGTGATGGCGCGGCCGGCGAGGGTGCGGGCCAGCACCTCGATGCGGGCGCGGTGATCGCCGTCGCGGACGATCACGTGCGTCGAGCCGGCGCGGAGGCCGTCGGCGTCGACGCCGCTGGACTGCACCAGCCAGCGATCGCCGCCGGACCGGGACCACGTCTCCTCGGAGAAGCCGCCCTCGGAGTCGAACAGCCAGCCGCGCACCAGGCCGCGGTCGGCGTCGTAGCCCAGCCGCTGGGTGCCGGTCAGCACGACCTGGCCCTGGACCTTCACGGCGAACTTGCGGATCAGGAACTGGCGACGCTCGGGGTCTTCCCAGGCGCCGCTGAAGGTCACGACCGAGTCGGGGCCCTCCTCGATCCAGTCGCCCAGCAGCCAGGCCAGGTCGTCGAGCCGGCCGACGCGGGGGGCGACGGGGTCCGACTCGCGGAGCTCGGCCAGGAGCCAGCGGCCGTCCTGGCGGACGTGGATCGCGGTGAACGGGGTCACCTGGGTCTCGCCGTCGGGCGCGGTGATCGTGGCCGTGCCCGACTCGACCACGGTGTCGGCTCCGGCGCGGCGGAGGTCGTCGATCCGGACGGCGAGCTTCAGGCCGGGCTGATCGGCGAAGACCGCGGCGAACCGCTCGGCGATCGCCGGCCGGCCGTCGATGGCGCGGCCATCGGGCAGGACCATACGGGCGTCGGCCGTGAACCGGGCGGCGAGCGCCTCGGCGTCGGCGGCGTCGAAGGCTCTGGCGTACTCGACCGCGCCGGCGCGGATCGGGGCATCGTGGTCGCCCACCGGCCGGGTGGCGGCCGGGGCGGGAGTCTGGGGCGCGGGCGCGGG
>CAZUZD010000373.1:0-5707 GCA_964624465.1 uncultured Isosphaeraceae bacterium | reverse complement strand
CGCCGATGACGAAGCCGTCGCGGGCGCAGTCGAAGGGACGCGAGACCTCCTCGGGCGGGCGGCTGGAGGTGCTGACCGTGTTCATGGTCGTGTAGGCGACGAGCATCAGCGGGTCGAGCCGGCTGTCGCAGCCGCCGGCGAGCATGACGTCGGCGTCGCCGCGGGCGATCAGCCGGAAGGCCTCACCCACGGCCTGGGTGCCGGCGGCGCAGGCGGTGACGATCGTGTTGTTGGGGCCCATGGCGTGGTGCAGGATCGAGAGGTGCGCGGCGGCCATGTTCGGCAGGTGCCGCAGGAGCCAGACCGGGCACATCGACTCCATCTGGGCCACGCTGAAGCGGCCCAGGTCGAGGTGGCCGTCGGGGTCGAGGCCCCGGCCGATCGGCCCGGCCAGCTCGGCCAGGTCCATCGGGGTGATGCCGGTGCCCATGCAGACGCCGAACCGCCCGGGGTCGAGCCGGTCGGTCTCCAGGCCGCCGTCCTGGACGGCCAGCGCCGCGGCGCCGACGGCGAACCGCACGGCGCGGCTCATCGTCTTGGCCTGCTTCTTGTGCTCGCCGAGGTACGGCATCACGTCGAAGTCCTTGACCTCGCCGGCGATGTGCACCTTCTGACCGGTCGTGTCGAAGCTCTCGATCCGGCTCACGCCGGAGCGGCCCTCGGCGATCGCCTCCGCGAACGCCGCGCGCCCCAGGCCGTTCGGAGCGACCACGCCGATCCCCGTCACCACCACGCGACGCATCGGTCTGCCCCCACTGCCCGCGCCGCCTCCCTGGCGCATCTGGCCCGGAGGCGGTTCCGGCCTCCGTGCGGGTCCCGAGTCCGCTGCCCACCGGGGACAACCCACAGCGCTCTGCACATCCTAGTCTAAGATCCCGCGACCGGCCGGGCAAGCAGCCTGGTGGCTTTGGGCAATCCGAAACGAATCGGTGGATTGGTCCGGGTTTGCGGCCCGGCGGGGGGCCCTGGCGCCCGTGACAGCGGGCCCCGGTCAACGCTAGAATGCTTCGGATGGGACGGGCCCGGGACACGAGGGGTGTCGGGGCCGATGCGCCCGGATTTGCGACGGCGAGCGGGGGCCCCAGCGGCCGTCCCGCGGCCGCCAAGGGGATGATGACGATGCCGGTGATGACCCTGGCCGAACGGTCCAGCCTGATCGCTCCGTCGGCCACGCTCGCGATGGCGGCCGAGGCGCGCCGGCTCAAGTCGCAGGGCATCGACGTGCTCGACTTCGCCCTGGGCGAGCCCGACTTCGCCACCCCGGCGAACATCCAGGAGGCCGCCATCCAGGCGCTCCGCGACGGCCACACCCATTACACACCTCCGGCCGGGATCCCCGAGCTCCGCCAGGCCCTGGCTCAGCTCTACACCGAGCAGCACGGCCTGCCCACGAAGGCCGAGCAGGTCATCGTCTCCAACGGCGCCAAGCACTCGATCCACAACGCCCTCATGGCCGTCTGCGGGCCCGGCGACGAGGTCATCATCCCGGCTCCGTACTGGGTCAGCTACGCCGACCTGGTCAAGCTCACCGGTGCCACTCCCGTCGTGCTGGACTGCCCCGAGAGCCAGGGCTTCAAGCTCACCCCCGAGCAGTTCCGCGCCGCGGTCACCCCGCGCTCGAAGCTGCTCATGATCAACAGCCCCTCGAACCCGACCGGCGCCGTCTACTCCCGCGCCGAGCTGGAGGCCCTGGCCGACGCCGTGCTGGCGACCGACGTGAGCACCTCTGCTACGGCGACGCCCGGCCCACCTGCTTCGCCAGCCTGCGACCCGGTCTGGCCGACCGCACCGTCACGATCTCGGGCGTCAGCAAGTCCTATGCCATGACCGGCTGGCGGATCGGCTGGGCGATCGCCGCGGTGCCGATCGCCAAGTTCATGGGGGACGTCCAGAGCCAGGAGACGAGCAATCCCGGCTCGATCAGCCAGTATGCGGCGCTGGCGGCGATCACCGGGCCGCAGGACTCGGTGCGCGCCATGCACGCCGAGTTCGCGAAGCGGCGTGCCTACGTGCTCGAGCGGATCCAGACCCTGCCGGGCGTCACGTGCGTGCCGCCGGACGGGGCCTTCTACGCCTTCATGAACATCCGCCAGCATCTGGGCCGCACCCTGGGGGGCAAGCTAATCCAGACCGACACCGACTTCTGCCTGGCGGCACTGGCCTCGGCGCACGTCGCGATGGTCATGGGCTCGGCCTTCGGCGCCGACGGCTACGCGCGGCTGTCGTTCGCCACCTCGATGGACACGCTGCGGCGCGGGTTCGACGCCCTGGAGGAATTCCTCAAGGGTTGAGCCGCCGGCGGCCGATGCTGACCGATGGTCCCGGCACCGGGATCGGATCGCGCCCGGACCGGCCTTGCCGGGAACGGGGGGCTCGGGTAGATCTGCGGCTCACCTCACGATGCGCCGCCCCCGAGATCGTCCACGATCCGATCCCGTCCCGTCCCGCGGAGGGTTGGCCCAGCGCCGATCCGCGGTGTGCCCCCCATCGCCGTCGGGGAACCGCTCGGCTCGCCGCGTCGGAGAGGAAGTCCCGATGGACCTGCGCAGGGTGAAACTGGCCAGCGTCGTCGCCCTGGGCGCCCTCACGGGCTGCTCGGCCGGCGGGGCCAACCGCTACTACGGGGTCCGTCCCGACGCCAGCGCCAAGGCGCCCCAGGCCAAGGTCGAGGTGGCCGAGGTCGTCGACCGGATCAACCGCAACGCCGAGCCGGTCCAGGGGCTCACCGCCACCTCGTCGGTCTCGGGCAACTTCGGCCGCATGGGCGGCGCCGTCAGCGGCCAGATGGCCCTGGAGCGGCCCCGCAACTTCAAGCTCGAGCTGGCCAAGCCGATGGGCGGGCCGGTCGTCGACCTGGGCTCCAACGACCGCGAGTTCTGGATCTGGTCGAAGGAGTCCAAGGAGCGCGAGATGTACGTCGGCCAGTACGGCGCCACCGGTGCCGTCGAGGGCGACCTGGCGTTCCGGCCCGAGTGGATCGTCGAGTCGCTGGGCCTCCGCGTGATCCCGGCCGAGGAGCAGGCGCGGATCCAGGTCGACACCCGCAACCCCAGCTACATCGTCCTGACGCACTTCCGCGACGATGGCCGGGGCTCGTCCCAGATCAAGAAGACGGTCGTCGACGCCAACACCCGGCAGGTCGTCCGCCACGTCTTCTACGGCGACGACAGCAAGCAGCCACTGGCGGTGGTGACCCCGTCGGACTACCGGCCCGAGGGCAAGAACATCGCCGGCGGCGTCGAGCTGCCGCACCGCATCCAGATCAAGCTCAGCAACCCGGCCAATCCCAAGGACACGCCGACGATCGACCTGAGCCTGCGAGACGTGAAGGTGAACCCCGAGTTCTCCGACGGCAACCGCCAGGCGCTCTTCGAGATCCCGACCTACGAGGGCTACCGAGTCGTCGACATCTCCGGGCCCAGGAACTACGCCAGCCGCGGCGGCCCCGAGCAGTCGCGGCAGAGCCGGCCGATCCCGGCCAGCACCGAGGTCGAGCGCGGCACCCGCCTGAGCGACCCGGTCCCGTTCGGCACCGACGGCTCCGACCTGCGCCGCAACGACCCCATACCGCTCGATGCCGACCTCGGCACCTCGGCCCCCGACGCCATCAGCCCTGCGCTGGTGCGGCCGCAGGCGACCCACCGTCCCGTCTACGAGGACGAGACGCTGCCCCGTTGATCGACGCCACGCTGTGGCGGCCGGCTCGACCCTCGAAACACTCACGGACGCGACCCGGGCCCCAGGGCCGATGGGTCGCGTCCGTGTCGTTTTGACGGCTGCGCCTCGACCGGTCCCGGCCGGCCTCAGACGCCGTTGCGCTGCTCGGCGATGCGGCGGAGCTGGCGGCGGGCGTGGGCGAGGATCGGGCCGACGGAGTTCTCGGGGATGCCGAGCTGCTGGCCGATCTCGCGGTAGTTCTGCGACTTCAGGTGGTAGAGCCGCACGACCTCGGCGTCGCGCTCGGGCAGGTCGCGGAGCATGCGGTCGACCTCCTCGGCGGTGGCGACCGGCTCGTGCTCGTCGGAGGACTCGTCGCTCATGGCGGCGCGGGAGGCGTTGACGTGGCCCAGCTCGGCCTCGCGGTGCCGCTTGACCAGCGCCTTGACCGCCACCCGGCGGGCGACGACGGTCAGGTACGTGGGCAGGGCGGCCTGGCCCCGGAACTCGCGGAGGATGCGGTAGTCGTCCTCGACGATCGCCAGGAAGATCTCGGCGGCGATGTCCTCGACGTCGTCGGGCTTGAGCACGGCGCTGCGGGCGTGCGCGGTGTGGTGCACGACGTGGTAGATCAGGCCCATGTAGCGATCGACGAAGTCGACCCAGGCGCCGGGCTCGTGGCGCAGGCAGCGATCGATCAGGTCCCGGTCGATGGTGCTCAGCGGCACGTCTGGTCCTCCACGCCGGCCGCGACCCGAGGGGGGCCGGGGCGGACGCCGATAGCGAGCCCGGGAGGTTGGCCTTTAGAGAATTTTAGCCGCGCGAATGGGCGGGGCAAGCGAACGGGCCCCGCGGGCGCCGGAATCGGGCCGGCCGAAAAACTCGGCGTCGACTGGGATTCCGGCCCCGGGCCCTTCCCGCTACGATGAGCCGGACCGGTCGAGACTGGCCCCCAGGGGAGGCCGGGTCCGGCCCGTGGCGACCGACTCGCCCCGGCTCCGGCCCGCCAGAGCAGGATGTGCCGCCGATGCCCGAGAATGCCAAAGAGGCGCTCCCGAAGGTCCTGATCGCCGACGACAACGTCCAGAACGTCGAGCTGCTCGAGGCCTACCTCGCCGGCATCGACTGCGAGATCCTCACCGCCTTCGACGGCGAGGAGACGATCCAGGCCGTCGAGGCACACAAGCCCGACCTGGTCCTGCTCGACATCATGATGCCGAAGCTCTCCGGCTTCGAGGTCTGTCGGAAAATCCGCGCCAACCCCGCCACCCGCGAGATGCTGGTGCTGATGGTCACCGCCCTGAACGAGCCCGCCGACTTCGAGCGCGGCGTCCAGGCCGGCACCGACGACTTCCTCACCAAGCCGATCAACAAGGTCGAGCTGCTCTGCCGGATCAAGAGCCTCCTGCGCGTCCGGCACCTCAAGAACCAGCTCGAGCGCACCCTCGCCTACCTTGAAGAGGTCGAGACCATCAGCCGCTCGGTCTGACCGACCGGACCGAGCGGGTGGAAACGACCCCCGACGGCCCCCGGAACCGATCACCCATGTGGATTCTCTGGTGGGCGTTGTCCCTCGCGGCCGGCCTCATCGGCCTGTATCTGCTGGTGGTCATTCCGCTCGCGTTGCTGTATTCGGCGTGGTGGCCACAGCGGTGTCCGACGTGCGGTGAGCGCACGTTGAAGTATCAGAAATTCCGCTCGACGGATCCCGGAGATCCGGGAAACACCGGGTTCACTCCTCGGGCCTACTACCGTTACCGGCAGTGCCACGGCGAGTTCAAACTGCAGCTCGGCGATTGGTCTGCCGTGGAACTCGCCGAAGTGGGACGGATGATTGGTCCCGTTTGAACGTTGGACCGTCGGGTGGCATGTATGTTGCTGAAGGCGTCGACCCGAAGCCGGACCTGACCGGCCCGGCGGCCAGCAGTCCCGCGCACCCGGACCCGTAGGTCGGATGAGCGCAGCGAAATCCGACGGCCTCGGAGACGCTCGCCTGTCCGTCCGCCGATCCGGCTCCTGCCGACGGTCCCGGGCTGGCCCTGGCTTCCGG
>CAZUZD010000372.1:0-5740 GCA_964624465.1 uncultured Isosphaeraceae bacterium | reverse complement strand
CGGCCAGTTCGAGCCGATCGGCTGGGACGAGGCGCTGAGCACGATCGCCGATCGCTTCCGCGCCATCGCCGCCTCGCCGCAGGGGCCGCAGGCGATCCTCCCCTACAGCTACTACGGCACGATGGGGAAGCTGCAATCGAGCAGCCTCGACCGTCGGTTCTTCCACCGGCTGGGGGCCTCGCTGCTGGACCGGACCATCTGCGCCTCGGCGGGGGCGGCCGGGTTCGAGGCAACCGTCGGACGCGGCCGGCTGGGGGCCGACCCAATGGGCGTCCCTCAGTGCAGGCTGATCCTCAACTGGGGCTCGAACACCGCCAACACGAACAGCCACCTCTGGAGCCTCATGATCGAGGCCCGGAACGCCGGCGCCACCCTGGTGGCTATCGACCCGTACGCCAGCCCGACCGCGAAGCGCTGCGACCTGCACGTCCAGCCCCGGCCCGGCACCGACGCCGCCCTGGCCCTTGGCCTGATGCATGTCATCTGGCGCGAGGGCTTGCAGGACGACGATTACCTGACCCGCAGCACGGTGGGCGCCGAACCGCTCCGCGAGCGGGTCCGCACCGAGTACCCCCCCGAACGGGTGGCGCAGATCACAGGGGTTCCGGTCGCCTCGATCGAGGACCTGGCGCGGCGGTATGCCACCGCCCAGCCCTCGCTGATTCGCCTGAACTACGGCATGCAGCGCCACGGCGGCGGCGGCATGGCCGTGCGGACGATCGCCTGCCTGCCGGCGGTCGTCGGGGCCTGGCGGCACTGGGGCGGCGGGGCACTGCTGACCACCAGCGGTACCTATGACTTCGCCTCCGACCGCCTCACCCGCCCGGACCTGATCCCGCCGGGCACTCGCACCATCAACATGAACGAGCTGGACCGGGCCCTCGCCGGCGAGCTGCCGGGCCCGCCGGTGCAGGCCCTCTACGTCTACAACTGCAATCCGGCGGCCGTGGCGCCGAACCAGGCGAGGGTGCTCGCCGGCCTGCGGCGCGAGGATCTGTTCACCGTCGTCCACGAGCAGGTGTCCACCGACACGGTCGACTACGCCGATATCGTGCTGCCCGCGACGATGCAGCTCGAGCACCCGGACATCCACGGCTCGTACGGCCACCTCGACGTGATGCTCAACACCCCCGCGGTGAAGCCACCGGGCGAGTGCCGCTCGAACACCGAGGTCTTCCGGGGCCTGGCCGCCTGCCTGGGATTCGAGCCCGAGCTGTTCCCCGACGACGAGACGCTGATGCGCGAGGCGCTCGACGGCGGCCCGACCGTCCGGGGGATCACCCTGGAGGCCCTCCGCGAGCACGGGGCCGTGCGGCTGAACCTGCCCGAACGGTTCACGCCGTTCGCCGAGGGACGGTTCCCGACCGACTCCGGGCGCTGCGAGCTGTATTCCGAACGACTCAAGGCCCAGGGCCTGGACCCGCTGCCGACCTATACCCCGCCCCACGAGGACCCGCAGACGCGGCCCGACCTGGCGGCCCGGTTCCCGCTCCAGCTCGTGAGCCCGCCGCGGCCGCAGTTCCTGAACTCGACGTTCGCGGGATCGCCCCGGCACCTCAAATCGGCCGGCGAGCCGACCGTCGAGCTGGCGACCGACGATGCCCGGACGCGTGGCCTGGAGCCGGGCCAGTGGGCGGTGGTGTACAACGATCGCGGTCAGTTCCGGGCCAGAGTCGTCCTCTCGGAATCGGTGCGGGCCGGGGTGGCGGCCTCCACCGGGCTGTACTGGAACAAGCTGAGCCCGGGGGCGACGAACGTCAACAGCACGACCTCGAGCGCCCTGACCGACATGGGCGGCGGGGCGACCTTCTTCGATAATCTGGTCCAGGTCCGCCCGCTGCGACCCGACGAGGCGGCGGACACCCCCGACGCCTCGCACGCCTGAGGAGCCCCGTCCGATGCCCCCGCTGCTCTCGCGACTGCTCGGCACGCGCCGCCGGCTCGATTCGCTCACCATCACCGTGTACTCCCGCGACGGCTGCGGCTGCTGCACCCGGGCGCTGGCCGTCCTGGAGGCGGCCCGCGAGCGGCACGGATTCGCGATCGCGGTGGTCGACGTCGACTCCGATCCCGCCCTGGCGGCCGAGCACGGCAGCAGCGTGCCGGTGGTCGCGCTGGGCGGCAAGGTGCGCTTCAAGGGCCTGGTGAACCCGGTTCTCCTGGAGCGTCTGCTCGCGGCCGAGGCCTCGGGCCGGGCGGAGTCCTGACATGGGCTGGCCACTGCCCGACGGGGCCGTCCTCGGCCTGTTCGCTCGCCGTCCCGATCCCGGTCTGGTCAAGACCCGGCTCGCCGCCACCCTCGGCTCGGAGGCCGCCGCCGGAGCCTACGAGGC
The DNA here is from genome assembly GCA_964624465.1 of uncultured Isosphaeraceae bacterium. Classification (GTDB taxonomy): domain Bacteria; phylum Planctomycetota; class Planctomycetia; order Isosphaerales; family Isosphaeraceae; genus CAZUZD01. Next base: position 3,407 of record CAZUZD010000372.1, on the reverse strand, counting down.
GATGCTGCTCGACATCGCCGAGGCCTGGGGCTCCGAGCGCGTGCTGGACCCGGGTGGCCGGAGAGTCCTCATCTACACACCGGCGGATGCCGGCCCGTGGTTCGATTCGCGGGTCGCGGAGTCGTGGTCGCTCCAGCCTCAGGTCGAGGGCGACCTGGGGGCCCGGATGCGTGGGTTCTTCGAGGGGGAGTTCGCGGACGGGGCCTCGCGAGTCGTGCTGATCGGCTCCGACAGCCCGACGCTCGACCCGACGTTCGTGGTCTCGGCCTTTCTGCTGCTCCTGCAGAAGGACGTCGTGCTGGGCCCGGCCACCGACGGGGGCTACTACCTGATCGGCCTGAAGCCGCCGGTCCCCCCGATCTTCGAGGGCATCGACTGGAGCTCTTCGCGGGTCCTGGGCCAGACCGTCGCCCGCCTGGAAGCCTCCGGTCACACGGTTGGGATGCTCCCACCCTGGTACGACGTCGACACCCCCGACGACTGGGAGACGCTCACGGGCCACGTCCGGCTCATGCACCTGGCCGGTCGCCGGCTCCAGCTCCCGCGCCTGGGTCGACTGCTCACCCCGAAGCCCTGACGGCCCCGGCCCTCGACGCCCCGCATCCCGGAGTCTCCGCCATGTCGCCCCTGTCCTCCCTCCTGGTCGCAGCGAGCCTGATTTCCATGCCCATCGTTCCCGAGGAACCGGCCCCGCAGGACCGGATCGTGCTCGTCGTCCACGGCGGCGCGGGCACCCTCAGCAAGGCCGAGCTCACCCCCGCGCTCGAGGCCGAGTACCGGGGCGCCCTGGAGCAGGCCCTCAAGGCGGGGCACGCCGTGATCTCTCGCGGCGGCACCAGCCTGGAGGCCGTCGAGGCCGCCGTCGTGGTGCTCGAGGACAGCCCCCTGTTCAACGCCGGCAAGGGCGCCGTCTTCACCCACGAGGGTCGCCATGAGCTCGATGCCTCGATGATGGAAGGGGCCACCCGACGAGCCGGGGCCGTCGCGGGCGTGACCGTCGTCAAGAACCCGATCCGGGCCGCCCGCGCGGTCATGGAGCAGTCGCCGCACGTGATGATGGTCGGCCCGGGGGCCGACGAGTTTGCCCGGCAGTCGGGCCTGGAGATCGTGCCGAACTCGTACTTCTCGACCGAGCGCCGCCGCAAGGCGCTGGACGAGGCGATCGCCGAGGAGAAGGCCGCGAAGCAGGCCGGCCTGCCGCCGAAGCCGGGCCTGCACGCGCCCGGCGGCCGGCCGTACTTCGGTACGGTGGGCGCCGTGGCGCTGGATCGGGCGGGGCACCTGGCGGCGGCCACGTCCACCGGCGGCATGACGAACAAGCGATTCGGCCGCGTGGGCGATTCGCCCGTGATCGGCGCCGGCACGTTCGCCGACGACCGCTCGTGCGCCGTCTCGTGCACCGGCCACGGCGAGTTCTTCATCCGCTACACGGTCGCCCGCGACATCGCGGCCCTGGTCGAATTCAAGGGCCTGCCGGTCGACCAGGCGGGCGAACAGGTCATCAACGGCACGCTGAAGCAGGTTGGCGGCGAGGGCGGGGCCATCGCGCTGGACCGGCAAGGTCGCGCGGCCATGCCCTTCAACAGCGAAGGCATGTACCGCGGCACCATCACCGCCGACGGCAAGGTGACCACTGCCATCCACGCCGACTGACGACGCTCAGGGCCCGCCGGCCGCCGCGCCGGCGGGCTCGGGGCGGACGATCCGGATGAAGTGATCGGTGAACGAGGAGTTTTTGAGCGAGTCCTCGACGAGCGGCATGTGACACTGGATGCAGCCGTCTCGGGGATTGACCGGGCACGGCGGAACGGCGGCCTTCGCGACGGTCGCCGCCGGCCGATCCCCGGGGCCGCCGTGGCAGGCGAGGCACTTCGACTCGTAGTGGGCCGGTTCCGAACGCGCGTTCTGGTGCGGGTTGTGACAGGTAACGCAGGTGAGGTCACGCCCCACCGGGTCGTAGCAGCGACTCTGCGGCAGCATGGCCGCCTGGAACCGCGCCGAGCTCTTCGCGCTGTTGGCCACCGGCCCCCCGCGCGGCTGGTGGCACTGGCCGCAGAGGTTCGTGATCTCGGCCGCCGTCGTGCGTGACGGCAGCGCGACGGCCGACTCCGCGAACTTCAGCTCGGCCGATGCCACGTGGTGCCCGCCCGGTCCGTGGCAGCGCTCGCAGCCGATGCCGAGGTCGGCCGACGCCGGGCCGGTGTGGTCACGCGCGGCCCGGACCTCGGTCGTGTGACAGTCCAGGCAGGCGTGCAGGGTGGCCACCGGGATCTCCCGGCCGTGGAACTCGGCCAGCGAGCCCGGCTGCGTCGTCTGCCCGGTCGTGCGGTCCCAGCCCTTGGACGACCCGTAGAGGGACAGCCGCAGCTCCCGGAGACCACCGTCCGGCTCGCGACCCACGAGGGTCAGGCCGCGGTCCCCCGACCCGAAGCCGTACTCGACCACGGCGCGGAGCACCTCGTCCCCCTTCATCGTCTCGAAGGCGATCGGCCCACCCGGCTCGTGCACGAAGCGGTGGGTCACCGCCGGGTCGGCAGGATCGGGGATCGGCGTGGAGGGCAGGGCCAGGGCATCGAGCGCCGGCCCGACCGGATAGGAGCGAGCGTGGTGGCTGGCCTGCTGGGCCTCGTGGAAGTCGGCATGGCAGACGCCGCACTTCTCCGAGCCGACAAACGGGGCGGGCTCGGCGGCGAGCTGGTCGTCGGCGTTGTACCCCTGGGCCTCGGCCAGGGCCCGGCCGGCCCGGACGCCATCGCCGAGCTGGAGGTGGGCGCGACTCAGGAGCCAGGAAGCCTCCGGGTCGGGCCCTGCCGCGAGCCGGGCGTCGAGCCGGGCGCGGGCCTCGGCTGGCCGGCCGAGGGCTAGCAGGGTCCGGGCCAGCAGCCGATCGACGACTCCGGGCGGTGGTGTGGAGGCGTAAGCAAAGGTCACCTGACGGAACGCCCGCAGCAGCGCCTCGGCCAGCACCGCCGGCCGGTCCTGCCCGCCATCGGTGCGAGCCAGTCCGAGGAGCAGCGTGGCCTTGCCGGCCGGGCCTGCCAGCGCGGCGAAGCGTTCGGCGACCTCGGAGGCATCGAGCAGCTCGGCCTTGCGGATCTGGAGCGCGGCGAGCTCGCGAGCGGCCTCGGCGTGCGCCGGATCTGCCTCGACGGCGGCCAGCAGCGCCGGCCAGGCCAGGACCGGGTTCGACTCCCGTTGCCAGAGGTCGGCCAACCTGGCGAAGTCCTCGGCCGCCAGGGCCGTCGGGCCGAGCCGGACGAACAGGGCCAGGGCCTCGTCGTCCTGCCCCAGCCGGGCGCTGGCGCGGGCCAGGCTACGGATCGCCTCGGGGTCATCCGGCCGTTGTTCGAGGGCGGCGCGGGCGGCGGTCGCGGCCGCCGGCCAGTCGCCGGCGGCGGCCGCCGCTC
>CAZUZD010000371.1:0-5742 GCA_964624465.1 uncultured Isosphaeraceae bacterium | reverse complement strand
GCTGGTCGGCTCCCTGCTGCTGGCCGCCGGCCTGGCCGCGGCCGGCCTGGCGATTCACGCGACCCTCTGGCTCTGGCGGCGCGATCCCGGCGCGGCCGGGGCCGACCCCGAGGCGCCGTCGCCCGAGACGGTGCTGGCCGCGGCCCGCGCGCAGGCCGACCAGGCCGCCACGGTCGTCGCCGCGGTCGCCGATCCGGCCACCCGCCAGCGGCTGGAGGGCGAGCTGGCCGCGCTGGAGGCCGACCGTCAGCAGCAGACCGCGCGGGTGGTCGTCTTCGGCACGGGCTCGGCCGGCAAGACGTCGCTGATCAACGCGCTGCTGGGCCGGCCGGCCGGCGCCGTCGGCCCGACGATGGGCACCACCCGCGCCGGCATGGGCTTCGACTTCACGCTCGACGGGCCCGACGGCCGCCTGGTCCTGACCGACACCCCCGGCCTCTCCGACATCGGCGCCGGCGGCCCCGACCGCGAGGCGGAGGCCCGCGCCCTGGCCGGCCGCGCCGACCTGCTGCTCATGGTCGTCGACCACGACCTGACCCGCTCCGAGTTCGAGCCACTGGCCGCCCTGGCGCGGCTGGGCAAGCGGGCGATCGTGGTCCTGAACAAGGTCGATCGGTTCCCCGAGGCCGACGCCCGGGCGATCCTCGACCGGCTCCGCGAGCGGCTGGCGGCGATCGTGCCGCCCGAGGACGTCGTGGCCGCGGCCGCCGCGCCCCGGCCGGTGGCCGTGCGGGTGCAGCACCCCGACGGCACGACCACGACGGAGTTCGAGCCCGAGCCGCCCGACCTCGATGCGCTCCGGGTGCGGATGGCCGACGTCCTGGTGCGCGAGGGCGCCCTGCTCCGCGCCCGCAACCTGCTCCACCGCGCCGGCCTGGTCGACGCCGAGGCCCGTGAGCAGCAGGCCGCGGAGCGCCGGACCCGGGCGCGGGCGGTGGTCGAGAAGTACCAGTGGATCACCGCCGGCACCGTCTTCGCCAACCCCCTGCCCGCCGTCGACCTGCTCGCCGCCGGCGCGGTGCAGTACCAGATGGTGCAGGAGATCGCCGCCGTCTACGACGTGGTCGAGACGCCCGGCCACGCGCGGATGCTCGGCACCCAGCTCGCGCAGACGGTGGTGCGGCTCGGGATGGTCGAGGCGGCGACGTCGCTGGTGGCCGGCGTGTTCAAGTCGAGCGTCGTCGGCTTCGCCGCCGGCGGGGCGATCCAGGCGACGGCGACGGCGTACCTCACGCACCTGACCGGCCTGGCCACGATCGACTACTTCGAGCACGGCCAGAGCTGGGGCGACGGCGGCCTCCAGGCCGCGCTCGTCCGCCAGTTCGACCTGCACCGTCGCGCCGAGTTCGTCAAGGAATTCGCCCGCCAGGCCGCCGATCGCCTGCTCGCCCCCTTCACCCGCCGGCCCGACCGCTAGAATGCTCGCGACGGGCCGCGAGCCGCCCGCACCGAGACCCCCGCTGCCACGTCCGTCCCGACCCGAGGTCCGCCCGTGACGCCCGAGCCAGCCCCCGACACGATCGAGCGGGCCCGCGAGAGCCTGGAGCAGACGATCGCCGGACTCAAGCTGTCGCCCGAGGAGGCGGCGGCGATGGCCGACGAGCTGCAGGCGCTCCGCGAGCTCTCCGCCAAGCTGGACACCGGCACGATCGAGATCGCCGCCTTCGGCCTGGTCAGCCGGGGCAAGTCGTCGGTGCTCAACGCCCTGGCCGGCCGCGCGGTCTTCCGCGTCGGGGCCACCCACGGCACAACCACCGCGCGGGGCTCGCACCCGTGGGAGTCGGCCACGCTCTCGGCGGCCTCGGGGTTCGTCGACGCCCGGCTCGTGCTCGTCGACACCCCCGGCATCGACGAGGTCGGCGGCGAGGTCCGCGAGCTGCTGGCCCGCGAGGTCGCCCGCCACGCCGACCTGCTCCTGTTCGTCGTCGCCGGCGACATCCAGCGGGTGGAGTTCGAGGCCCTGGCGCAGCTCCGCGAGGCGAACAAGCCGATCCTGCTCGTCTTCAACCAGATCGACCGCTACCCCGACGCCGACCGTGACGCGATCTACCGCACCATCACCGACGAGCGGGTCCGCGAGCTGCTGCGCCCCGAGGACGTGATCCTCGCCGCCGCCGCGCCCGACCCCGTCCGGGTGCGGGTCCGCCGGCCCGACGGCACGACCACGACCGAGTGGGAGCGGCCTGAGCCGGTGATCGAGCCGCTCAAGGCGCGGATCCTCGACGTGCTGGAGCGCGAGGGCAAGGCGCTGCTGGCCCTGAACACCCTGCTCTACGCCGGCGACCTGCACGGCGCCATCGTCGCCCGCAAGATGCAGCTCCGCGACGCGCGGGCCGACGACGCGATCTGGAAGTTCGCGCTGGCCAAGGGGGCGGCCGTGGCCCTGAACCCGATCCCGGTGGCCGACCTGGCCGGCGGCCTGGCCGTGGACATCTCGATGATCGTGGCCCTGAGCCGCATCTATGGCATCCCCCTGACCCGCCAGACCGCCGCCGGGCTGGTGCTGGACATGGCCAAGGCGCTCGGGGCCGTCGGGGCCGTGAAGCTCGCCGGCCACCTGCTCGTCGGCGGCATGAAGTCGGCGCTGGCCGGGATCACCATGCTCAGCGGCGGCCTGGCCGGGCCGCTCACCGTGCTCGGCTACGGCGCCATCGGGCTGTCGCAGGGGGCGGCGGCGGCGGCGGTCTCGTACGTCCTGGGTCGCAGCGCCAAGGTGTACCTCCAGCAGGGGTGCCAGTGGGGCCCGCGCGGGATCCGGACCGTGGTCCAGGAGATCCTCCGCGAGGCCCGCTCCGAGAGCGTGCTCGACCGCCTCAAGGACGACCTCCGCGGCAAGGTCCGGGGGCCCCGATGAGCGGATCGGAACCGTCCCCGACGACCCCGCCCGTGGCCCGCCCGTGGTGGCGGTCGACGACGGCGGCTGCGGTCGGGGTGGTGGCCCTGGTCGCGAGCCTGCTGGGGGCCGAGCTCTGGCTGACGGCCCCGGTGCGGGGCGCGGTGCGGTCGTACACCGAGCTGATCGCCGCCGCCAACCGCGGCGACCTGGAGCGCGTGCGGGCGCTCTGCACCGACGCGTACCTGGCGACCCACCCGCTGCGGCTGGCGCCCGAGGGGGGCGTCATCGGCCTGCCGCGCGGCATCCACCCGAACTTCAAGGCCTGGGCGCACGGGCCGCACATCTGGCTCTGCCCGACCAACCGCGTCGGGCCCGTGTACCAGTTCGCCCGCACGCCCGGGGGCTGGAAGCTCGACGCCCTGGCCGGTCACCTCCGCGCCGGCAACCAGTTCGTGCCCGCCGACGCGGCGGCCGACCCGGGCCCCGACGGGTGAGCGGGCCGGGCCTGGGCGGCGTTCAGGCGGGCTTGCGGACGACGACGCCGAAGTCGGCGTGCACCTTGAAGACCAGGCGGTTGATCCAGGGCCAGGGGCCGCCGTTGACCAGGTTCAGCGCGGTCATCGGGAACCGGTTGAAGTGCCGGTGCCAGACCCTGGCCTCGAGCCCCACGGAGCGGGCCAGGTCGGCGACCTCGAACGGATCGAGCAGGCGCTCGCAGTACTCGCCCGAGATCGGGTCGCGGCACCACGACCAGCGCGGCGGCTGCGGCAGCGGGCGGCCGGGCGCGTACTCGGTCGCGACCCGGCGGATGTCCGGCTGCGTGAGGCCGGCGGTCGCGTTCACCAGGGTCGCGACCGCGCCGGCGTCGAGGTCGGGGCGCGCCTCGCTGACGATCCGGCGCCGGGTGACCGCATACGGCTCGATGTCGGCATTCTCGATCGGCCGGTCGCGCTTGATGCCGTCGATGAACTCCTGGTCGGCGTCGCGACGCGGCCACATCGCCAGCGAGCTCTCGCGGCAAGGGGTGTGCAGGGCATTGTTGTCGTTCAGGAACACGCCCCGGCCGCCGGGCCGGAGAATCGTCTTGACCACCCGGAACATGCCGGTCAGGTCGTGGATGTGCTCGATCGCCTGGGCGCAGAAGACCGAGTCGTAGGAATCCGGCGGCAGGTCGGCCTCGCAGATATCGCCCAGGAGCGTGCTGACCGGCAGGTCAAACCCGGCCTCGCGGATCGCCCGGAGCCGCTCGTCGAGCACCTCGGTCATCGAGGGCCGGATGTCGTTGGCGACCACGGTCGCGTCGCCCAGGGCGGCGATCAGGACCGAGTCCCAGCCGAAGCCGCAGCCGATGTCGAGCACCCGGCCGCCCCGCATCCGGCCCATGCGGATGCGATGCTCGGTCTTGCGGATCAGCGCATCGACGGGCACATCGCTCTGGCCCCAGTAGCTCACCAGGTCGGCATTGTCGGACTCCAGGACGAAGATGCGCAGCATCCGGGCGAGCTGGTCGCGAGAGTACATCGTCGAGATCCTGAAGTCCGAATGACATGGTTTTTCTGGATGCTGTAGAATGAATATCCTAGCGTGAAAGTCGAAGGGGGTGTAGGGGCCGTCGACGGGATCGGAGCCGGGACGCACCCCACCCCGCGCAGATCGCCAGCGACCGAGGACGCTTGCATGACCACTACCGCCGCCGTGCTGCTCGCCGTGCTGGCCCTCGCCCCGCAGGTCCCGGCCGGGCCGCGTGCCGCGCTGCTGGCGCCCGGCCGGCACGAGCGGACGCTGGAGGTCGGCGGCTGGACCCGTCGGTTCGTGGTCCAGGTTCCGAAGGGGCTGGATCCGGCCACTCCGGCGCCCCTGGTGCTCGTGTTTCACGGCGCGGGCGGGTCGGGGGCCGGGGCCCTGGACCGCGACGGCTGGGCGGCGCTGGCCGACCGCGAGCGGTGCGTCGTCGTGGCGCCCGATGGCCTGCCGGCCGCACCCCGGCGCCCGGCGAACTTCCTGGAGAACCCGCGGGTCTGGAACAGCGGCCAGCTGCGGCCCCTGAGCCCCCGGGCTCGCATCGACGACGTCGCGTTCGTGAGGTCCATGCTCGACGACCTGACCGGGTGCCTGAAGGTCGACCCCGACCGCGTGTTCGCCACCGGCCACTCCAACGGGGCGGGCCTGACGTTCCTGCTGGGCGCGAAGCTCTCCGACCGCCTGGCGGCGATCGCGCCGGTGGCCAGCCACTGCTGGCAGCCCGACCCGAAGCCTGAGCACCCGCGCCCGACGCTGTACCTGGTCGGGACGGCCGATCCCCTGGTCCCGATCGCCGGCGGCAAGGTCGCCCTGCCCTGGGACGCGGCCGCCGAGCGGCCGCCGCTGGTCCAGACCTTCGAGCGCTGGTCGAAGGCGCTGGGGTGCGACCCGGAGCCGAAGGTCGAGCGGGATGATGCGAAGGTGCGGATCGAGCACCACGCCGCCGGCGCCTCGGGGGCCGACCTGACGGTCTACTTCCTCAAGGGCCAGGGCCACGGCTGGCCCGGCGGCAGTGGTGTCGGGGCGGCGCCGCTGGCGCGCTGGATCGGGCCGAGCGTCGAGACGGTGGACGCCACCGAGACGATCTGGCGGTTCTTCCGCGATCACCCCCGGACCCGCACCCCGGCCCCGATACCGGCGGCCGGTCAGGGGCCGGCGGCGAAGTCGACGCCGTAGACGACCTGCACCAGCGCCTGGAGCCCGACGGTCTGGATCGCCAGCGCCGTGAGGGCCACGGCGAGCAGCCCGGCGCGGCCGCCGATGCGCTCCAGACCGGCGCTGGCGGCGACGCAGAGCGGCGGCAGCAGCGGCAGCCAGATCCGCGCCACCTCGCTGAGGTTCCGGCCGGAGAGCTGCAGGAGCGCCATCACGGCCAGCGTCGCCCA
>CAZUZD010000370.1:0-5757 GCA_964624465.1 uncultured Isosphaeraceae bacterium | reverse complement strand
CATGCCGAAGAACAGCCGGGGGCCCAGCCGCTCGTGCCGCAGCGGGTCGGCCCGGCGGCGGGCGTCGAAGGCCGGGTCGCGCGAGAGCCAGTCGCTGGCGACGGTGCCCCGCAGGCTCAGGCCCGGCAGCACCCGGTCCAGCAGCCGGCCGGCCAGCGCCTTGACCGGCGGCACCGGGATCGCCAGCCGCAGCGCGGGGTTCGACAGGATCACCCCCGCGCAGGGCGGGGCCTCCGACCCGTCGATGAGCTGCCGCAGCACGACCTGGCCGCCGTTGGAGTGCCCCAGGACGAACACGGGCCGCCCGGGTCGGAGCCGTCGGGCCTCGGCCAGCGCGGCGTCGAGGTCCTGGATCAGGTCCTCGTACCGCCGCACGATCCCCCGCCGCCCGGCGCTGCGGCCGTGGCCGCGGAAGTCGAAGGCGAGCACGTCGACCAGCCCCGGCCGGGCCGCCAGGTCGAGCGCCGTCGGCTCGTAGCAGCCGCTGTGCTCGCCCACGCCGTGCGCGATCACCAGCACGCCGCGGGGCTCGGTGCCCGGCCAGAACCGCGCGTGCAGCGCGGTGCCGTCGGCGGCCCGGAAGCCGAGCTCCGCCGCCGGGCTCAACGGCCCGCGCCGCGGGGGCGCCGCCAGAGCCAGGTCCAGTGCCGGTCGGAGGTCATCTGCACCTCGGCCGGATCATGGCCCAGGGCGATGACCATCGCCCGCACCTCGTCGAGCGTGAGGGCCGCGTGCAGCGAGTCGGCGAACAGCGCCCGCGCCGCGGGGGCCTCGCCGCCGGCGTAGGTCCTCACCAGCCGGTCGAGCTCGGCCCGGTCGGCGGGGCGGGCCAGGTCGCGGACGAGCAGGGTACCGCCGGGGGCGACCAGCCTGGCCATCGCGGCCATCGGGCCGGCGGGCTCGGCAATGTGGTGGACGATCGTGTTCGAGAGCACCGCCTCGAACCCGCCCTCCGGCCATCCCAGCGCCTTGATGTCGCCGGCCTCCAGCCGGATCCGCCCCGTGAACCCGGCCGCGTCCACGTTCCGGCCGGCGACCAGCAGCATCTCATGGGCCAGGTCGACCCCGAGCACCCGCGCGTGGGCGTCGTGCTGGCAGAGCTCGATCGGGATCCGCGCCGTGCCCGTGCCGACGTCCAGGATCTCGCCACCCCGGCACGCGCCGTGCGCCGCCAGGAAGTCGGCCACGAACCGCGCATTGACCCCCGAGTGGTCCATGGCGTCGTACTCGCGAGCCTCCTCGGGCGTGTCCATCGCCTCGGGTTCGAGCACGCGGCTGAGCATGGGATCTTCCTCCGGGATCGGGCCCGTCGCCTGCCCGTCCGACCGACCGTGGGCCTGCGCGGGACGCGACCGGATCCGGTCGCGTCCCGCCGACAGGGTGGATGCGAGACGGACGCTCAGGCCTTGCGCACGGCGGCGCGGGTGGCGTCGAGGCACTTGCGGATGTCGGGCATCGGCGCCTCGGGGCTCTCCTCGTACTCCAGGGCCAGGGCATAGCTGTACTTGCGGGCGGCCAGGGCCTTCAGGAGGTCGGCGATCCGCAGGTCCCCTTCACCCAGGACGGTGAAGGTGGTGGCGTCCTTGACGTCCTTCAGGTGCACGCCGAAGATCCGCTGGTCGAACGCCTCGACGGCGTCGACCGGGTCGATCTTCGAGCGGAGGAAGTGCCCGGTGTCGACGCAGCAGCCGATCTTCGCGTGGTGGCCCTTGATCGCCTCCTGGATCGACTCGATGGTGGCGTAGCGGTGGCCGGGGCCGTGGTTGTGGATGCCGACGCCGATGCCGTACTCGGCGCAGCACTTGTCCAGGCTGTCGAAGGCGTCGGGCGCCGGGTCGGCCGAGAAGTAGCCCACGCCGAGGGCCTTGCCGAAGTCGAAGATCTTGCGGTTGGCGTCGTGGTCGGCCGTGAAGGCGATCACGCCGAAGCCGTTGACGGTGACGCCCGAGGCGGCGGTGAGCGCCTTCGACTCGGCGGCCCTGGCGGCGTCGGCCGGGATGTGGGCGGGATACGACTCCCAGTAGTGCAGGCCCAGCTCCTTGGTCATCGCCAGCGCCTGGTCGACCTTGAAGTTGCGGAGCGAGTAGCTCTGGATGCCCATCTTGAATGGGCCGTACGGCCCGCTGGCCGGCGGGTCCTCGGCGCCGGCGGCCGCGCGGGCCAGGCCGGCGGTCAGGGGCAGGGCGGCGGCGCCCAGGGCGGCCAGGCTGGCGGCCAGGGCCTGCCGGCGGGAGAGGCGGGCGCGGATCGGGTCGATCGGGGGCATCGGCGGGCTCCAGGCCCGGCCGGTCGCGGGGATCGGCCGGGGGATTCGGGGGATCGCGGGAGAGGAGGGGACTCGCCGGCGCCCGGCCGACCCGGACCCGGGCGAGATCCGCCCGACCCCCCGAACCTAACGGAGGCTTGCGGCGGAAGCTAGCCCCGGGCCCGACCGGTCCGTGTCACGTCCCGGCCGCCGGGGCGTAGGATCGTCCGGAATGTCCGGAACCTGCCCGCAGGCCCGCCAAAAGGGGACGCGGGGCGACGGCCGTCAACTTGTCTGGCCCCGGGTCGGGCGATAGCATGATTGGTCCCGGAGCGATCCGGGCGTGTCCGCGGTGGTCGGTGCTGGAGGCCATTCGGCGATGATGACCAACCCCAGGGCCCTTGGTGTGATGCGCCCGCTGGGCGGTGGTGACCCGATCCCCCTCAAGAAAGAGGAGCTGCTGGTCGGTCGCCGTCCGAAGTGCGATATCCGCCTGGACTTCGAGAACGTCTCCGGCAAGCACTGCCAGCTCCGCTACATCCGCGGCGTCTGGCACATCCGCGACCTCAACAGCACCAACGGCACCACCCTGAACGGCCAGCGGGTCTCCTCCGAGCAGGGCGTCATGCCCGACGACGAGCTGGGCGTGGCCGGGCACTACTTCCAGCTCGATTACGACCCGGTCGCCCCCTCCTCGGTCATCGATGCCAACCACATCCTCGAAGGCATCTCCGAGACGCCCCGCCAGCGCTCGCTGATGGAGCTGGCCGGCCTGGAGACCGAGGACTCGATGTCCCGGCACTTCAGCAGTCGCTCCGGCGGCCCGGCCGACCGCGACCGCGACCGTCGCCCCGCGGGCCCCAGCTCGGCCCCCGCCACGGCCTCGGCCCCTCGCGCCCGCCCGCCCGCCGACGAGCCGGCCGAGCTGCCCCGGCTGCCCGAGCCCGAGCCCACGGCGTTCACCGACGAGGACTTCTTCGCCATGATCCGCGAGGACGTCACCAAGGACGACAAGCCCCGCCGCCGCTGAGGATCGCTCCCGTCCCGGAACGGGGACATCTGCCGGGGCCTGCGGTGGGCCCCCCGAATCGTCGGCCACGGGGCCCGGTTCTGCTGGCGGTGCCCGGCGGCTGGCCCGGCTCAGGGGGTGGCGGGGGTCTGGCGGGGGAGCAGGCCGTCGAGGGCGCGTTCGAGGGCGGGGCCGCGGAGGTCGAGGCGGAGGACCTTGCCGTCGGCGCCGATCAGCACGCTGGCGGGGATCGTGTTGACCTGATAGGCGGCGGCGATGTCGGTGCCGCAGGTGCCGTTGTGGACCTGGGGCCAGGTGAGCTTCTGCTCCTTGGCGGCCAGGATGACGGGGGCGGCCTGCTCGTCGAGGCTCACCGAGACGATCGTCAGCCCCCGCTCGTGCGCGGCCCGGAGCGCCGGCAGGGCGTCGAGGTTGGGGCCCGACCAGGTGGCCCAGAAGTCGATCAGGACCGGCTTGCCCCGCAGGGCGGCGAGCGCGACCGGCTGGTTCTCCAGGTCGTTGACCCGGAAGTCGGGCGCCGGCTGGCCGACGAGGTCGAGCCGGGCCAGGTCGCCGCGCACCTTGCCGGCCAGCGCCTCGTCGTCGCCGAACCGCTTCAGGAGCGTCTCGTACACCTGGCGGGCGGCGTCGTACTGGCCGGCGGCGGTCGCCTCGGTCGCCAGCGAGTCGGTGAACGTGCTGGCGAATTCCAGTTGCTCGGCTCCTTCGAGCCCGGCGATCAGCGCCTGGTAGTCGGCCAGCGCCTGGTCGTACTGCCCGGCCTTGGCCCGCGCCATGGTGGCCACGATCTGGGCCATCGAGCGCACGGCCCCCTCGGGGCTGCGCTTGAGGTAGTCGCGGGCGGCGGTCTCGGCGTCGACATACCAGTCGTGCGCGATGGCCGTCTCGAACAGGGTCAGGTACCCGGTCTCGCGGTCGGCGGCGTCGGGGTGCCCGTCGAGGTACGCGCGGAGGTCGGTCATCAGGGCGCGATCGTGGCGCTCGCGGATCGCGGCCACGCCGCCGGCCGTCGCGGGCTTCGCCGCCGCGGCGGGCGGGGCCGGGTCGTCGGCCGCCGGGGCCAGGACGAGGGCGAACAGGAAGGCCAGGCCGGACAGACCCAGTTGCGCGGGCATGGGGGCGGGCATCGGGCAGGCTCCCGGGGAGATCGGTCGCGGGGGATGGCTGGACCTGGCTGTCCGGGGGGCTCAGGCGCCCGTGCGGGTGACGCGCCGGGCGACGGCGGGGTCGGTCGCGGCGGCGCCGGCCGGCGCTGGTCGGCCGGCGGGGATCTCGACCGGCGTGCCCAGCAGCTCGCCGAGCAGCCAGCACCAGCGGCCGCAGCAGGCGTCGCGCTCGTACTCGGCGACGAAGGCGTTCAGGCCGTTGTCCCCCAGCGCGACCACGCGCTCGGGATCGGCGGCCAGCGCCACGATTGCCGCGGCCAGGCCCTCGGCGTCGCCGGGCCGCACGGTCACGCCGCACTCGGCCTGCCGCACGGTGTCGGCCGTCTCGCAGTGGTCGGGGCCGGCGAACAGCACCGGCCGGCCCGAGGCCATGGCGCCATACAGCTTGCCGGGCACGCAGACGCCGGTCATCTCGGGCCGCAGCGAGATCAGGTGCGCGTCGGCCAGCGAGAGCGAGGCGTGGAGCTGCTCGCGGGGGAAGTAGTCGAGGAACCGGAGGTTCGTCAGGCCCTCGGCGGCCTGCGCGGTGAGGACCTCGACCCGGCGGGGGCCGTCGCCGACGAACAGGAACACGATGTCGTCACGGTCGCGCAGGAGCCTGGCGGCGCCCAGGAACTCGTCAAAGCTGTGGGCCAGGCCCAGGTTGCCCGAGTACATGGCGACGAACCGATCGCCGAGGCCCAGCTCGGCCCGCAGCGGGTGGCCCTGGCGGGGCAGCGGGTAGATCTCGTCGCGGCGGCTCCAGACCGGGATGATCGTCACCCGCGCCGGCCGCACGCCCTTGGCCAGGATGCGGTCGGCCATGTAGCTGCCGAGCACGACCACGCGATCGGCCCGGCGGTACAGCGCGTCGCTGAGCCAGGCCAGGGCCGCCACCATCGGGTTCGTGCGGGACATCTTCCCCAGCGCCAGGCTGGCGTCGGGGTGCAGGTCCATGCTCCAGTACACGTGCTGCGACCGCTTGAACCGCCGCAGCAGCAGGCCGATCAGCGCGATCAACGGCGGGGTCGTGAGCGTGACGACCACGTCGAACCGCGGCAGCCGCAGCGCCTTGAGGGTGGCGGCGGTGTGGAAGCTCAGGTAGTCGGCCATCCGCCGCAGGGTGCTGCGACGGCCCAGGCCGGTGGCGCCCACGCGGTGGATCGTGACCCCGTTATGTTCCTCGACCCGCGGCCGGGGCGCCGCGCCGGGACGCGAGCCCCGGGCGCTGCAGAGGACGTGCACGTCGTGCCCCTGCTCGACCAGCGCCTCGGCCAGGTCGGTCAGGTGCTGCGCGGTGCTGATGTGGTCGGGCCAGTAGTACTGGTTGACCAGCA
>CAZUZD010000369.1:0-5759 GCA_964624465.1 uncultured Isosphaeraceae bacterium | reverse complement strand
CTGGACGGCCGCGGCGAACTCCACGACGACGGCCGGGTCGATCGGCGTGCCTTCGGCCAGGTCCCGGACCGCGAGGCCATTCTTCGAGTTGATGGCGCCGGCCGGGCGGGTCAGCACCTTCAGCCCGGCGGCGGCCGGGTCGGAGGGGATCGAGCCCTGGACGAGCCGGGCCAACTCGTCCCAGTGGCGCTGGTCGCCGTCGGAGGTGAGCTCGACCGGCTGGGAGAGGTTCACCAAGAGGTGCAGGCCGCGGCCGGTGGCGCGGATCGTGCTGTGGCGCAGGACCGGGTGCCGGTCCAGCATCGGCCGGATGCCCGCGAGGAAGACCTCGGGGTCCGCGGCCGGCGGGGCGATCGGGTTGCCGGGCTCGAGCAGGTCGGGGTCGAGGTCGACCACGAAGCCGTGCACGGTCGCGATCCGCTCCAGCGGCACCTGGATCTCGAACGCCGGACCGCTTCGACGGTCGTTGTAGAGGGCCTGCCGCACGTCGTGCCGGCCCGGTCGCTCGGGCTGGTGCCCGGGGTTGCTGTCTGCCATTATCGAGGGTGTCCTCTCTCGCTGGGGGGCCACGACGGGGCGCCCGGTTTTCCAGGCCAGGGGCGCCCCGTCGTGTTCTCGGATTGGGCTAACTTCGGGGCGGCTGCGGCTCTGTGTCGATCACACCGCCGTGCCGTCGCTCGACCGCGTCTCGGCGCTTGCCAGGCGGGTCGATTAGCGGCTCTCGCCCTGCCAGCCGGTCTCGGACTCCATGGACGTGGTGATGCTGTTCGACTCGGTGGCGAGCGAGTTGTACGCGTCGAGGAGGTCCTCGATCTCGGCGAAGTTCTGGTGGATGAGGTCGAACTCCTGATCGCTGAGGGCGGCGGCATAGTCGCCCAGGAGGACCGTGAACTCCGTGCGGGCCGTCTCGAACAAGAGGAAGTTCTCGTCCCGGTTAGCCGCCGCCGTGTCGTAGAGGTTCAGCGTGGTGGCGTGCTCGTCCCGGTGGCCCGGGGCCGGCTCGGCGGGCAGGACGTGGTTCAGGGCCGACGCGCTGCCGCCGGGCGTCGCGGGGCGCAGGTAGCCAGCCAGGCCCTGGTTGCGCAGGACCATGGTCAGGGCCTGGACGAACGCCCGGGCCTTGGTCAGCTGCTCCTGGGCGAGGAACATCTCGTCCAGGGCTTCGTGGAGCTTCGTCTTCAGGTCATTGAGCTGCGGATCATCCACGGGAAGGCTACCTTTCGTCTGACGGATCGACGGTTGCCGGTCGGTACCACACCGACCGGGGTCGAGCTCGATCCTGCTGGATGCGGTCGGGAGCGTCTCTCGAGGCTGGGGTTTTCAGGGACGGCATGACCCGCCCCGCCGAGCGGTGGAACCGGCTCGGCGGGGCGGCGTCCTGCTCAGATGCGGAGCCGATCGAGCTCGCGATCGATCGACGGCATCCGGGTTTTCGCGGGCTTGCAGCTGGCGGAGGGCGGCTCGATGGGACCGCCCGTCATGGCAGCCTGCAGGCGGGTCAGGTAGCGACCCACGGCCTCGCGGCTGGTCATCAGCCGCGGGGTCCGGATCGACTCGAGGACGACGCCGTGCGACCCCCGCGACATCAGGCGGTAGACCATCGAGACGTGGGGGTGGCGGCCGTCGGAGCGGCGGCCGAGCAGCCTGGCGGCCTCGCACGGGTGCACGAGCTGCTCGTTCAGCGGATCGATCGTGGCGGACTCTCCCTTCCGGTCGTTGCCGACTTGGTGGTCCTGGGGTTGCCGCCCTGGTTTGGTCGCACCCTCGGCGTGGTGCCCGTGCTCGGACGGGCGCTGCTCGCGAGGGATGTCGTTGCTGCTGGGGATCATCGGGGCGGCGTCCACCGTGAGTTCAACGCCCGGCCGATCACGCGATCCGACGCCGGGCGGCGGGGCGAACGACGCCCGCACCCTTAGCAGCTTTCAAAGCTCAAGAGCCGATGAATGAGGGCTAGGAGGCGAAAAGTCCCGGCGGGGCCGCGAAATAAGTCGCTGCCGAGAAAATGTTTACGGGAGAAGCTCCCAGGAGATCATCCTCGGAAAGTTTTATGCGTAGGTTGCTGAATCGACTTTGGGAGTGCTGGATTGGACTTTGAACAGACTTGGAATCCGGGACAGCGAGGGGGCAAAGGCCCTGGCACGGCCTCAGCTACAGAGGCGAGGTGAGAGTCGAGCCCCCCGAATGAGCAGCGCGATCCCATTCTCTTCCCTGCCCAGGCGGCCTTCCGGTCGCTGGATCGACAGGTCGCCACCCTCGAAATCCGTCTGGGCCAGGACTCCTCCAGCTCGTCAAGGCCGCCGTCGAGCAACCCGCTCCGCGTCAAGCGACGGCCGACCCGAGCACCCTTGGATCGCGGATGAGGCGGTCAGCCCGGCCACGGACGACACCAGGTGGCCGCGCTGTCCGAGGCCTGGTGCGACGTCGTCGGGTCCCGGCTCCAGCACTTGACCGGCTTGCAGTGCGGAGCCGCCACCTGCGGCGGCGTGCCGAGAAGCGAGTTCCGTCCTCGGCTCCAGGCGGCCGTTGACCAGCTGCCAGTGGCCGACCGCCCGAGCAAGCCTCAGGTACGGGCGGGGTCGGGAGATGTACTGGGTCTATCTGTCTCGCTCTGGATGGTCGCAAAGACCGAGCGAGGGATCCCCGAGGCTCGGCCGCCCCGGCCGGGCTGGTCCACGACCGCGTCCGTTTGGCCCCATGAGCCGGGGTAGACGAGAAGGGCTGGCGCGAGGGCTGCCGGCGACCCTGGCCCAGGATGGCGATCAGGGCCGGCCTGAAGGTTCGGTACGGGGAGTTCGCGGACCGAAACCGGCCGCTGGAAGACACCGCGGCGGTCTCGGAGAACCAACTCACTACGGCTGGGGTTGCATGCTACGGTGCTGGCGCTGTTGACAGCCGGTATCAGCGGATTTCTCTTGTGGAAGCGAAATAATGCGGACGCAAGTGCGGTCCGTTTGCCGCCGCCGGGGGGTGATCTGATGACGGCCGACCGAGACCTCCTGTTTGGCCTGATCGCGCTCCAGAATGGGCTGATCGACCAGGCCCAGCTGGTCGCGGCCTTCCAGGCCTGGACACGTGACACGGCGACGACCCTCGCTGATCACCTGGTGGCCCGCGGTGTCCTCGACGCCGAGGACCGCGCCGCGATCGAATCGCTCCTCGAACGGCACGTCCGGAAGCATGGCGGCCTCGCCGGGAGCCTGGCGGCCGTCGTCATCGGCTCGTCGAATCGAGAGCGGCTTGCCGCCCTCGGCGAGCCGGCGCTCGAAGCCGCTCTGTCGCTGGTCGGTTCCGATGCCGGCCGTACCACGTCCGACGACGCGACGGCCTCGCTCTGTGGCCAGCGATTCCGACCCCTGCGCCTCCACGACCGCGGGGGAATTGGGGCAGTGTTCGTGGCCCTCGACGTCGAACTGAAGCGCGAGGTCGCTCTCGTGCGGGGCCGCGACCGCCACGCCGACGACCCGCTCTGGCGCCGGCGGTTCCTGCGCGAGGCCAGGATCGCCGGCGCCCTGCAGCATCCCGGGATCGTGCCGATCTACGGCCTCGGCGAGGACGGAAACGGCCGGCCCTACTACGCCACGCGGTTCATCGAGGGGAAATCGCTCAAGCGAGCGACCAACGAGATCCACAACGACCCCGCCCTCCGATCCGACCGCGGGGCCCGCACGCTGGCCCTGCACGGGCTGCTGAGGCGATTCGTCGACGCGTGCAATACCATCGGGTACACCCACTTGCGAGGCGTGCTGCACCTCGACATCAGGCCGGACAACATCATCCTGGGTGAACACGGCGAAACCCTGGTCGTCGCCTGGGGTCTGGCCCTGCCCCTGGACTGCGCGGACTCGGCGATCGCGACCGCCGAGTCCGCGGCCCGGTCGGCCTGGGTCAGCGACGACGACGAGCCCCTCCCCGGTTCAGTGGCAAGGACGTCGGCGTTCATCAGCCCCGAGCAGACTCGCGGCGACGTGGCGGCCGTGGGGGCGCGTTCGGACATCTACAGCCTTGGCGCCACGCTGGCGTACCTGCTGACCGGCACGCCCCCGTTCCGGGGCGCGGCCGTCGAGGTCATCCGCAAGATCCAGGCCGGTGACCTCGTGTGGCCCCGGCAGGTGGACCCCTCGATCGACCCAGCGCTGGAGGCGGTCTGCCTGCGTGCGATGGCCGTGGAGCCCGGCAGGCGGTACGCGACCTGCAGGGAGCTGGCGGCGGAGATCGAGCGCTGGATGGTCGATGAGCCCCTGGAGGCCTATCGGGAGTCGTTCGTTCGGCGTGCCTGGCGCTTGGGCACGGCGGCATTGCATCGCCGTGGGCGCCGGGGCCAGCTCGCTGCTGGTGCTGGTCGGTGCCCTGATGGTTGGGCTGCTGGTCCTGGGCGGCAAGAACCTGCAGCTCGATGACGCCAACCACAAGCTCGGTCGTTCGCTCGCTGCCGAGGACCGGGCCCGGCAGCAGCTCGTCGCCAGCGAGGCGCTCGCGTGGGACCGCGAGCGGGAGGCGTGAAGGCAGGGCGATCCGGCCAGAAGGCGCCTCTATGGCGTCAATATGGTCATAGCGCAGCGGGCCCACGAGTTTGGCCACGCCCGGCTGTTCCGGGGCTGGCTCGACGGCCAGCAGGAGGACCCTGCGACGGCTGGGCAGACCGGATTTGAGTGGCGTTACTGGAAGCGACTCAACCGGGAAGCGTCGCGGGCCTGGGCCCAGCCGGTCTGGGCCACCTCGACGGCGTTCAGCGCCGACGGGGAGTGGTTCGCGGCCGACTCGACCGAGCAGACGGTCACGATCCGCCGCGTTGGGGACGGCGAGATCGTCCGGGTGTTCAAGGGCCAGACCCGGATCTTCTCGGTCTCGCTCAGCCCGGATCGTCGCTGATGCGCCGCCGCGTCCGGGGCGGACCTGGAGATCTGGGACCTCGGCGACGGGAGCTTGCACCGCAGGATGGGCGGCCACTCCCAGGCGCGGTTCCTGCCGGGCAGGAGGCTGTAGGCAAAGTCGGACGCCGGGGTGGCGATCTTCGCGGGTCTCGACGATCCGGAGCTGACGCGGACCCTCGCCAACTGCATCTGTCGAGATGCGGCGGTCTCGGGGGACGGACGGCGCGTGGCGACGGCCGACAAGGATCCGGGAACCGGTCGGGAGATCGTCGAGGCCTGGAACCTCAAAGAAGGGATTCGGGTTGCGACCCTGAACGGCGATCCGATCCCCGTGCAACTCAGGACGCCCATCGCCAAGGGGTCGATCTCGGGGTGGGGAACTGAACGGGGGCCCGACCAAGAGCGATCGCCGAGGGCGATCGCCCGGCTGCCCGAGGCGCAGGCTCGTGACAGTTCGGGTTCAGTAACCTCGTAAGGGTTCGGGTCCCTTGACACCGGCCCGGGAAGGACTGCTGAAGGCGGCGCGTCGCCGCAAGGTCGACGTCATCGTGGTCTGGCGGCTCGACCGCTGGGGCCGGTCGCTGCCCGACCTGGTGACGCCGCTCCGCGAGCTGACGGATCTGGGCGTCGGCTTCGTGTCGCTGACCGAGGCGCTGGACCTGACGACCTCGACCGGGCGGGCACTGGCCGGGATGCTGGCGGTCTTCGCGGAGTTCGAGCGTGAGGTGCTCCGCGAGCGGGTCCGCGCCGGCATCGCCCAGGCTCGCCGGGAGGGTCGTCCGCACGGCCGGCCACCGACGGCGTCACGGAAGGCCGCCGAGATCCACCAGCTCAAGACCCAGGGTCTCAGCCATTCGGAGATCGCGCGTCGGCTGGCGATCGGCCGCA
>CAZUZD010000368.1:0-5760 GCA_964624465.1 uncultured Isosphaeraceae bacterium | reverse complement strand
GGGGCCGTCGGCATCGCGGGCGCTGGCGTCATGGGGGTGGGAATCCGGCGGGCCTGGTGACGGTCGGGCAGACGGAGACGGTCGTCCGCGGGGCGCGGCCTGTAGTATGCCCACCGCCGGGCCGGCTCGCCAGCCTGGGCCCGGCGCGGCGGGGGGCGGCGACCGGGGATTGCCCTTTCTGGCCGGAGCGGCGGTTCGCTATGCTATTCATGCCTTGCCCGGGAACCGGCCGCCCGCCCGGCGGACCGAGGGGCGTGGGTCGCCGCCACGCTCCATCCCCCTGCGACCACGGCCCGCCCGTGGTGGCCGCGTCCGGTTCGCCGGCGCGCACAGTTCCGGCGACCCCTGACGCGACGCCCGGGCCCGGTCCCGGGCCGCCACCCCTGTCCCGCAGCCGAGCACTCGCGTGACCGCGACGCCGCCACCGACCCCGACGCCCGCCGCCGAGGCCGCCGCCGACGCCACGGCCGCGTCCCAGTCGCCGAAGGCCCTGCCGCCGGTCATGGGCAAGATGCTCCGCGGCACCTTCTGGCTGGCGCTGCGCACCCCGATCACCGCCATGCTCGCCTTCTGGCGGGTACCGCTGATCATCGACTCTGTCGGCGAGGGGATCTACGGCGCCTTCGGGTTCGCCTGGGGCTTCGGGTTCCTCCAGTTCCTCTTCGAGTTCGGCATGGGGGCCGCGCTCCAGCGGGTCGTCTCCGACCGCTGGACCCGCGGCGACCAGGAGGGCGTGGCGCGGTCGATCGCCTGCGGCACCGCCTTCTACAGCCTGGCCGCGGTGGCGCAGGCCAGCGTGCTGATCGCGATCGCCCAGTTCGGCATCCCGCCCGAGTTCAATGCCGAGCAGCGGGCCCTGATCGTCAAGCTCCTCTGGCTCCAGGCGATCACGGCCCCCTCCTACGGCCTGATCGCGGTGATCTCCTGCGTGCTCCAGGCCGCCCGCCGCTACGAGTTCATCCCCAAGCTCGAGCTGCCGCTGGTCCTGCTCCAGTTCGCGGCGCTCTGGGTCGGCCTGAAGCTCGGCGTCGACTACTTCTGGATCTGCACCATCCAGGTGCTGCTGGGCATCGCGATGATCCAGCTGCCGGCGCTCTGGGTGATGCGGCGGCAGCTCGGGCACCGGCCGCACTTCCACGGCGCGGCGTGGTCCGAGTTCCTGGAGCTGGCCCGGTTCAGCGTCTACGTCTCGATGGGCCAGCTCAGCGTGATCCTGGCCGACATGATCGACACGACGGTGCTCGGCTACGTGTTGCCCGACCCGGCGCCGTCGATCGCGGTGTACATGACCGTGAGCCGGCCGTTCCTCCAGATCCGCCAGGCCGGCTGGATGCTCGCCTACCTGGTGATGCCGGCCGTGGCCAGCCTGGCCGCCGCCGGCGACCGCCGCGGCCTCGACACCCTCAAGTACGACGGCGCCCGCCTCCACATCGGCGCCCTCACGCCGATCGTGCTCCTGGCCTGGATCGACGCCGCGCCGTTCCTGGCCGCCTGGGTGCCGAAGTTCGCCGACCAGGCGTTCCTGATGCGGCTGTTCCTGGTCGCCACCACCCCGCTGGTCGTGTCGCTGCTGGGCCAGGTCGCCAACGGCCTGGGACACATGCGCACCATCTCGGTCGCGGCGCTCGGCGGCGCCATCGTGAACCTGCCGCTGAGCTACGCCCTCACGGTCTGGACCCAGGACGTCTCGGGCGTGATCTGGGGCACCGTGCTCACGACCCTGGTCTCGAACCTGCTGATCCCCGCCGTCTACTGCTTCCGGGTCCTGGAGCTGAGGCCCAGGGAATTCTTCCGGCGCACCCTGAGCGCCCCGATCGCCGGCGGCCTGACCCTGATCGCCGGCGCCTGGGCCACCTGGGGCATCGTCGCCGGCGTGCCGGCCATGACCGGCACCCGCGCCGAGAAGGCCGTGCCCCTGGTCATCCACCTGGCCATCGGGGTGGCCTTCTACCTCGTCGGCTACCTGCTCGTGCCCGTCGGCCGCCGCGACCTGGACACCGTGCTCCGCAAGTTCGGCCTCCGCCGCGGCGCGGCCCCGGCGCCCGAGCCGTTGCCCGAGCTCGGCCCCGAGCCCGAGACGGGCCCGGACACCCCCGCAATCGACGGGGACCAGCCGCCAGACACCGTGCCGTTCGACATCCGCTGAGCCCCGGCCGGACCGCCCCCGCCCACCGATCGCAGACCGAAGGAGAGCGAGCCGCCATGTTCACGGGCCTGGTCGAGGTGCTGGGGCAGGTCGAGCGCGTCGTCGCCGAGGGACCCGGACGCCGGTTCGTGATCCGATGGCCGGGGCTCGACGCCCCCCTGCCCCTGGGGGCCAGCGTCGCCGTCAACGGCTGCTGCCTGACCGTCGTCGCCGCCGAGGGCGAGCGCTTCGACCTCCAGGCCGGGCCCGAGACCCTGCTCCGCACCAACCTGGGTGACCGCCGCGCCGGCGACCCGGTGAACCTGGAGCGCTCGCTCCGCGTCGGCGACCGCCTGGGCGGCCACTTCGTCCAGGGCCACGTCGACACCACGGCCGCGCTCCGCGAGCGCCGGCCCGACGGCGAGTGGGACTTCCTCCGCTTCGACCTCGACCCGGCCTGGACCCCGCTGCTGGTCGAGAAGGGGTCCATCGCCGTCGACGGCGTGAGCCTCACCGTCGTCGCCCGCGACGCGGCCGGGTTCTCGGTGATGCTCATCCCGCACACCCTGGCCGTCACCACCCTGGGCACGCTCGTCCCCGGGGACCGGGTAAACATCGAGACGGACATGCTCGCCAAGCACGTCCGCCAGCTGCTCGCCGCCGGCCTGCCCACCGGGCCCGCCTGACCGACCGACCGCCGGGCCATCGCGATCGAGCCGCGCGGCCCCGCCGGCGCCGCCCCGACGCGTTGTAGCGATTGGTTCACCCTGGTCGCGATTTGCCCACCAGCGTGGGTCATGTCGGGCTCCAGCCCCGACCGATCATCGCTGGGGACCGTCCGGCCCCACGCCGCCGGCCTCGACCGGACCGGCCGGGGGGCTGGTGGCAACTCGATCCCGCCCGGACCGGCCTTCCCCTCTCCGCCTCCAGCGGCCTCGCCCGATCGGCAGCCGTCCGACCCGTTCGGACGCGAGGTCCGATCGAGGCCCGCGCAGCTCCTCCTGCGCGGCCACGACCGCCGGGGCTTCCGCCCCCGATCGCCCACCATGTTCCGGCGTGACCCGCTCCGCTGATCCCCAGGCCGGGACCGGTCGGCGGCGGCGGTACGCCCGTCGCCACAGGGCTTGCCGCGGCGGGCAAACAATCATTCGCATTATTTCCATTCTCCCGGGGCACAGATCCTGGCACGGCCAGAATCCTGGGCTGGGCCATCGCAGAATCGCCGAAGTTGACGTTGATGCCGAGACACCTTCCCCCCGCCTCGTGCCGCCCGCAAGGGGCCTCGCAGGAGTGGCCCGGCCGGACCGACCCTGGTGGGGTCGGCCGTCGCGGGGGACCGGTGCTGACGCCGTTGCTTCGTTTGCAGCGGGCGTCTTGCGGGATTTCGCAACCAGGCGGATCGGAGTCGATTCGCCGCCTCCACGTGTGGTGGACTTCATCGCCATGATCCGAACGGAATCGAGGGGCGATGCCCCGGCCCGCCGCCGGGCCCCGAGCCGCCTTGGCCTGCTGCTCGGGATCAGCCTGACGCTCCTGGCCCCCGGCGCCGCCTCCGCCCAGATCGGCGGCGGCCTGCCCGTGAGCGGACCGGTGCTAACGCCCGCGCAGCAGGAGCGGCTCCAGGCCCTGCTGGCGCAGAAGCACCCCTGGGCCATGTGCGTGAAGCTGCTGGCCGACTGGCACAACCCGTACGCCGACCTGGGCCAGTGGGACACCCTGGCCTGGGTCATGACCGGCGACGCCACCTACGCCCGCACCGCCATCCAGGCCGCCCTCGCCGGCTTCAGCGAGATGCCCGGCAACGCCAACGAGACCCGCGAGAACTTCATCCACTGGGCACTCCACTACGCCTGGCTCCGCGACCAGATGACCCTCGACGAGCGACTCGAGTACCGCCGACGACTCCGGATCTGGAGCGCGGTGGTGCTCGACCTCCATACGACCCCGACGTTCGGCACCCGCCTGGACGACTCGGACGTCGTGGTCGGCCACCACCTCGGGCTGGCCGTCACCCGGCTGGTGACCGCCGATGAGCCCCTGATCGAGGACCTGCTGGCCGCCACCCCGGGCCCCAAGGGCTCCACGTTCGAGGCGCAGCGGGCGACGATCGCGGCGTTCTGCGAGCGGGCGCAGGGCGGCGAGTGGATCGAGAGCAGCTCCTACAACTCGGGCACGCTCTCGCTGCTGTTTTTGGGCGTCGGCGCCGTGGGCCTGGAGGGGTATCCCGAGGTCGCCGAGCTGGGCCGCCAGGTGGCCGAGTGGCTGCCCTGGACGTTCACCCCCGACCTGAAGGACTCGGCCGAGTGGGGCGACGACAGCTGGGCCCACAACCCCGAGCTCTGGAGCCGCGTCTCGCTGCTGGGCCAGCTCTGCGGCCTGGGCCTGGACACCACCGGATCGGCGCGCGTGATGGTGGATCAGCTGACCCGCGACGTGTTCCCGTACCCCTCGTACTGGTACGACCTGTACCGGCCGCTCTACGTCTTCGACCCCACCAGCCCGCTGCCGGACGTCCCGCCGGCGCCGCCACGGGGCTTCCGGGCGGCGACCGGCGTGGGCCTGGCGCTGCACCGCGGCGACGACCACCTGCTGCAGGTCAACGCCCCGAACCCGGTCGGCGTCGATCACCAGGTTTACACCAACGCCGAGGTGCGGCTCTGGCTCGGCGGCGAGTGGGTGCTCGACTGCCCCCGCGGCTACGCCCAGCAGAGCGACACCGTCAACGCCGCGATCCTCAGCGGCCTGGGCCCGATGCGCGACCGAAAGCTGCTCTCGGCCACCGGCGACGACCGCTCGGCCCGGGTGAGCTGGCGCACCGGCGGCAGCTACGTGGGCCCGGTCTACTACGACCCGCCGCCGAACTTCCTGAACGCCTACACCCGCACGGTCGACTTCGAGCTCCCCGCGCAGCTCGTCGTCACCGACACCTTCGACGGCGCCGACCCGCTGCAGCTCCCGAAGTTCGACCGCTACTATGGCGACGTCCGCCACTCGGTCCAGAACCGGCCGGCGCTCTGGACCGTCGTGTGGAACTGCCCGACGCAGCCCGTGGCGACCCCCGACGGCTACCGCTGGCAGACCCCCGGCGGCCGTACCGTCCACCTGACCTTCTCCAGCCCGAGCGGCCCCGTCACCGCCACGGTGATCAAGCTCGCCAACGCCTCCCCCGCCGGCTACTTCTACGCCAGCGAGCTGACCGGCTGGCAGGTCCGGATCCTCTCGAACACCCCCCGGGCCACGGTCACCAGCAAGATCACCGTCGACGCCGACTGAGGCCGATCCCCGGCTCCGGGCGATGTCGGATCCGGCGGCGACCGATCAGGGATCAACGGCGCGGGCACGGAGGGCAGGAGGCCCTCCCGCCGGGGATCCAGCGCTCCGACAGCCATCGCGTCCGCCCCGCCGATCCAGCCCGCACCGCTCGCCCGGTTCGCGGATCCCGGGGGTTCGCACCGGTCCGGCGCCGGACCGGACGACTCCCCGGCTCGCGGGTACACCTCGTGACGGACCGGCTCGCCGGGCCCGTCCGCAGGCGGCCCGTCGCCGGCCTCCCCGCCGGCACGGCGCCACGCGCGACTTGCGGCCCATCCGGGTCCCCGCGCCCGATCATCACCCTCGGCCCTGCCCCGCGTCCG
>CAZUZD010000367.1:0-5770 GCA_964624465.1 uncultured Isosphaeraceae bacterium | reverse complement strand
GGTGGGCCGGCTCGTGCTCGACCGCCGGGTGGACAACTTCTTCCAGGAGACCGAGCAGGTCGCCTTCTGCACCCAGAACGTGATCCCCGGCATCGACTTCACCGACGACCCGCTGCTGCAAGGGCGGAACTTCTCGTACCTGGACACCCAGCTCAAGCGGCTCGGGAGCCCGAACTTCACGCACATCCCGGTCAATGCGCCCCGGTGCCCGTTCGCCAACTTCCAGCAGGACGGCCACATGGCGATGCGGAACCCGAAGGGCCGCGTCAACTACGAGCCGAACTCCTGGACCGACGGCGGCCCCCGCGAGGACCCGAAGGCCGGCTACCGCTCGTACGCCGAGCGGGTGGAGGGCCCCAAGCTCCGGGCCCGGCCCGAGTCGTTCGCCGACCACTACAGCCAGGCGCGGCAGTTCTACATCAGCCAGACCGGGCCCGAGCAGGACCACATCCGCAACGCCCTGGTCTTCGAGCTCAGCAAGGTCGAGACGCCAGCGATCCGGTCGCGGGTCGTCGCGCACCTGCGGAACGTGGACGAGGACCTGGCGAAGGCCGTGGCCGAGGGCCTGCGGCTCAAGGCGCTGCCCGAGCCGGCGACCGCCGCCAGGCCCACGCGCCAGGACCTGAAGCCGTCCGATGCGCTCAGCATCCTCAAGAACGGCCCGAAGACCTTCGCCGGCCGCAAGGTCGGGGCCCTGGTCACCGACGGGGTCGACGCCGCCGTGCTGACGGCGCTGCGGAAGGCGGTCGAGGCCGAGGGGGCGATGCTCAAGCTGATCGCCCCCGAGGTCGGCGGCGTGGAGGACTCGGCGGGCACCTGGCACGCGGCCGACGAGAAGCTCGAAGGGGGCCCCTCGGTGCTGTTCGACGCCGTGGCCATCCTCCCCTCGGAGGCCGGCGCCGCGCGGCTCGCGACGCTGCCCGCGGCCCGCGACTTCGTGGCCGCCGCGGCGGCGCACCGCAAGTTCATCGCCTACGCGGCGGCCGCCGCCCCGCTGTTCGAGAAGGCCGGCGTCGCCGGCAATCTCGATGAGGGATTCCTCCCCTTGAAGCAGGCCAGCGACTGCGACCGGTTCGTCACCACCTGCCGCAAGCTCCGCTTCTGGGAGCGCGCCGACGCCGAGCGCTGAGCCCGGGCCACCATCAACGCCCGCCCCGCGCCCGGCCCGCCGCCTCCCTGGCGGCGGCGGGCGCGGGCGCCCCGTCCATCCCGGCCCGTTCCGCCCGCGACGTCACCGAGAGGATTGGCACCGATGAGGACGTGCAGTCGACGGTCCCTGCTCGCCACCCTGGGCGCGGCCTGGCCGCTGGGACTCGGGGCCCGGGCCGACGCCCGGCCCGAGATCGGTCTCCCCGGCCCGACGCTCCGGCTCCGGCCGTTCGAGGCGGCCGTCCGCGCGGCCTTCGCCGACCGGGCCGACTCCGCGGGCGACCGCCGCATCCCGGTGGGCGACTGCGACCTGCTCCGCGCGGGCGTGCAGGGCTGCCACAACGACCGGCCGTTCGCCGGCTTCCCGGCCGGCGGGCTGCGGATCGTGCGGGTGGCCTCCGAGCCGGCCCCGGCGCAGCACGGGGTGCGGCTCTACGTCACCACGCTCGAGCTGATCGCGACCCGCGACCAGGCCCCCGGCCCGGCGAGCCGGCCGCTCGACTTCGCCGCCCTGCCCCCCGCGCCCGAGCTGGCCTGAGCGCTCAGAGCCAGCGCGGGTGATCGACGCCGCGGTCGTCGAGCCCGCGCGTCAGCAGGCGGGCCCCCGTGCCGTCGGCGGCCATGACCCAGAGGCCCGGCGGCTCGCCGGTCGGGGCCCGGCAGAAGGCGACCCGGCGGCCGTCGGGGGCGACCGTGGCGCGGAAGTCCCAGACGGCGGGACCGGGGTCCGTGAGCGGGCGGACGGCCCGGTCGGCCGGGTCGATGCGCGCGATCCCGGTGCCGCCGTGGGCGGCGTCGGGGCGGTACTCGCGGTTGAAGTGGTCCACATCCGGCCGATCGGCCTGGTACGCCCAGGGGACCCGCGAGCCCGGCAGCCGCCTGGGGAAGACGATCGCGCCGTCGGGGGTCCAGGCCGGTACGTTCGAGCCGCCGCCGCGGTTGCCGGGCGGGCCGTAGGTGGCGGCGAACCACATCGCCTGGCCCTCGGTGAGCCGTCGCAGCTCGCTGCCGTCGGCGCGGGCGATGCACACGTCCGCCCAGTCGTGGCCGGGATCCTGGCCGTCCCGGCAGTCGACGAACAGGACCCAGCGGCCGTCGGGCGACCAGCTCGTGCCGAAGTACAGGTGCCCGGCGTCGGCCGCCAGCCGCACGCGGTCGCCGCCGTCGCGGTCGCTGGTCCAGACCTGGTAGCCCTGCGGGCCCGCCAGGTGGAAGGCGACCCGCTGGCCGTCGGGGCTGAGACTCAGGCCATAGGGCAACCCCTCGCCGGGCCTCGTGAACGGCCTCGGGTCCGAGCCGTCGCGCCCGACGCTCACGATCTGCCCGACGTTCTGGCGCACGATCTGGACCAGCAGCCGGTCGTCGCCCAGCACCAGGGCCGGCGTCACGAACGGCGCCAGCGCGCGACGGTCGGCGACCAGCTCCTCCAGGCGCCCGTGCTCGAGGTCGTAGGCCCAGAGGTGGGTGGGCGTCTGGGTGTAATAGATGTCGAACGGCCGGCCGGGCCCGTCGCGGCGGGGCTCCATGCTGAGCAGGAGCAGCCGCCCGGAGCCGCCCAGCACCCCGGCCACCTGCCAGGTCGCCTGCCCGGGCCGCTCGAGGGTGAGCCACCGCATCCCGCTGCCGTCGGGGCGGATCACCCCGATGCGCCCCTGCGACACGAAGCTGATCGTCGCCGAGCCCCCGTCCGTCCGGAGCCCCCCGCCGCCCCGGGCGGGTCGCGTCAGCGCGGCCCCCAGCAGGCCGGCGGCCACCGCGCGGCCGAAGTCGCGCCGCCCCCAGCGGTTGGCTGACCCCGCGGACCCGTCCTGCGCGTGCGAAATCTCCATCGACTGGCCCTCGGTGCCCGGTTCGCGGTCGATCGTGGCGCCGACGCCCGCGCCGACCGCATTCTGGGCCGCGCCCCGATCGCCGCCAAGCGAAATCCCGGCGCCTCCGGCCCGACCGGGCATCACGGGCACGAGTCTCGATGCGAGGGCCGTTCTGAGAGAACTGCCTCAGATTGAGACGCCCGACCGGCCACTCACCGCGCGGGCGGGTCGTGGGGAGACGCCGGGGCTGACAGGGATTCTGGTCGAGGGTCTTGTCGCAAGTCCTTTTATGGATTTGGTTTGTGGGTTTTGTCGTGGGTTGAACCTGGTTTCGAGACCAGCATATGCAATTGATCTTGATGGGGAATTCCTGGTCCGGTTCGTGCTTTGCGTAATGGGAGAGCCACAGTTGAACCGGATGCCTCGGTGAGGCACGGCTCAACACGGTCGATCGGAAGTTCGCGATCGTTTCGATGGCCGGCCCGCTCGGGTCCTGAGCCTGACCCGTGTCGGTCGCCCTTTGCAGAAATATCCACGGAGTTGCCCCGATGAGCCGTCCCGAGAACTCCAGCACGATGCGATCCGGCCTGTTCCGCTCCCGGCCCCGCGGGACCCGGCGGGCGGCCCGGCCGTTCGGCCCTGGTCTGGTGGAGTCGCTCGAGGAGCGCCAGATGCTCACGGGGGCTCCGGAGCTGCTGTACGACTTCTCGAAGGGCAGCGCGGCTCCGGCGCAGTTCCTGAGCCTGGGCAAGACCACCTACTTCACGGCCGACGACGGCAGCACCGGCGTGGAGCTGTGGCAGACCGACGGCACGGCCGCGGGCACCCGGATGGTGGCCGACGTGGCCAAGGGGAGCGCCAGCTCCAGCCCCGCCAACCTGACCCTGGTGGGTGAGACGCTCTACTTCACGGCCAACGACGGCGTCAACGGCGTCGAGCTCTGGAAGACCGATGGCCAGACGACGACTCTGGTCAGCGACCTGGCCCCGGGCCTGGCCAGCTCGAATCCGGCCGAGCTCACGGCGGTCGGCGGCAAGCTCTACTTCACCGCCGACGACGGCAAGAACGGCGTCCAGCTCTGGGCGACCGACGGTACGAAGCCGACCCAGGTCAACAGCACGCCGTTCAAGGTGGCTCCGACCGGGCTGACCGCCGCCGGCGCGACGCTCTTCTTCGCCGCCAGCGACGGCTCCAGCGGCAACGAGCTCTGGAAGACCGACAGCAAGGGCACGAGCCTGGTCCGCGACATTCGCAAGGGTGCCGCCAGCGCCAACCCGGCGAGCCTGGCGGCCGCCGGCAACGTCGTGTACTTCTCGGCCAACGACGGCTCCAGCGGAAACGAGCTCTGGAAGAGCGACGGCACCGAGGCCGGCACGGTCCTGGTCCGCGAGTTCAAGGCCGGGGCCAGCTCGGCGCCCAGCAACATCATCACGGTGGGCGACATCACCTTCTTCACGGTCGATGACGGTACCACCGGCGTCGAGCTGTGGCGGACCGATGGCACGACCGAGGGGACCCGCCTGGTCCGCGACATCACCGTCGGCAACTCCGGGTCGAACCCGGCGAACCTGATCGCCAAGGACAACACCCTCTACTTCACGGCCAACGACAGCAAGACCGGCGTCGAGCTCTGGAAGAGCGACGGCACCGAGGCCGGCACGGTCCTGGTCCGCGACCTGGCCCCCGGCCTCGCGAGCTCGAACCCGACGAACCTCACGTCGGTCAACGGCTTCCTGACCTTCACCGCCACCGATGGCAAGAACCCGTTCCAGCTCTGGCAGACCGACGGCACGGCCGAGGGCTCGGAGCTGGTCCAGGACTACTCCAGCAGCACCGACGGCGCTGGCGTGGCCGGCCTGACGGGCGCGCCCGACGCCGTGTTCTACTCGGCCAGCGACGGCACCACCGGCCGCAGCCTCTACCGGCTGGGGGTCCTGCCGATCGGCGTCGCGCTGACCGGCAACACCGTGGCGGAGAACCAGCCCGCCGGCACGACGGTCGGCACCCTGGGGGCCGTCAACGGCAACGCGGGCAGCAACTGGACCTACAGCCTGGTGGCCGGGGCCGGCTCGACCGACAACGCCAGCTTCACGATCGTCGGCAACCAGCTCCGCACGGCCGCGTCGTTCGACTTCGAGACCAAGTCGAGCTACTCGGTCCGGGTCCGGGCCACCAACCCCGGCGGCCAGATCTCCGAGCAGACCTTCACGATCGGGGTGCTCAACGTCGTCGAGGCTCCGGTGACCACCGTCCTGGTCCACGACCTGGTCGACCACACCACGCCGCAGGCCGGCTCGGTGCAGCCCGGCGGCCACACCAACGATCCCCAGCCGATCATGATCGGCGTGCTCAGCACCCCGCTGACCGCCGGCCAGACGGTCCGGGTGTACAACAATGGCACGCAGATCGGCACCGGCACGCCGTACAACACCCACCAGTGGTACTACTGGCCGACCACCCCGCTGGCCGACGGCACCTACAACCTCACGATCCGCGTCGAGTCGGGCGGCCTGCTCGGCCCGGCCACCCCGGTGCGGACCTTCACCGTCGACACGGTGACCTCGGCCATCTCGACCACGATCGTCGGCCTCAGCGACAACGTGGCGCCAGTGACCGGGTCGGTGGCCAACGGCGGCTTCACCAACGACGCCACGCCCACGCTCAGCGGTACGATCAGCGGCAGCCTGGCCACCAACGACGAGGTCGGCATCTTCGACGGTGCCGTCCGGATCGGCACGGCGGTCGTCAGCGGCCTGACCTGGTCGTTCACCCCGGCCACCGCGATCGCCGACGGCGTCAAGAACCTGACG
>CAZUZD010000366.1:0-5798 GCA_964624465.1 uncultured Isosphaeraceae bacterium | reverse complement strand
GGGGCGCCGGCGGCCGCGACGAGGCCCCCGCCCGCCTGCACGCCTGGGTCAGCTCGGCCCCCCGGGAGGTCTCGCCATGATCCGGACTCTCGCCCGCAAACCCCGCGGCGGCTACAGCCTGGTCGAGATGCTGGTGGCCATGTTCGTGCTGACCACCTTCCTGGGCCTGGGCGTGGCCCTGATCGAGCTGATGCTCAAGCTCGGCGACGGCGGCCAGCGCACGGTCGAGACGGTGCAGGTGGCCTCGCGGCTCGCGCGGTTCCTCCGCGACGACGTGCGGGCCGCCGACCGCGTCGAGCTGCCCGCCGGCGCCGCGCCGCCCTACCGCGAGCTGACCCTGATCGGCCCGGGCGCCCTGCGGGTGCGGTACGTCGTCGAGAAGGGCACGCTCGTCCGCGAGCGCCGCGACGGCGACGCCCCCGGGCCGGTCGAGCGATTCGTGCTGCCACGCCCCTCGGCGCGGTTCGAGCTGGAGCCCGCCGAGTCACCACGGTTCGTCGGCTTCGTGATGGACCGCCGCCCCGGCACGAGGCGCGGGCCGTCGCAGGACTTCCGCATCGAGGCCAGACTGTCCGCCGACCCCGCCACCCCGGAGGCCCTGCCGTGATCCGACCCCCTGGATCGGACCGCCATCAGAACCGCCGTGGCGTGGCGCTGGCCCTGGCGCTGGCGTGCCTGGTGCTGATCGTGCTCGTGCTCGGCGGCCTGCTGCGGCGGGTGGCCGAGGCCCGGCTCGTCGTGCGGGCCGAGGAGCGCCGGCTCCAGGCCGACTGGCTGGCCGACTCCGGCCTGGCCCGCGCCGCGGCGCGGCTGGCGGCCGACCCGTCCTACGCCGGCGAGACCTGGAACCTGCCGGCCGCGACCCTCGGCGGCGCCGAGCCGGCCGTCGTCGCCATCACGATCCAGCCCGAGCCCGCCGCGCCCGACCGCCGTCGGGTGCGGGTGCAGGCCGACTATCCCCCGGACCCGCCGCGGCGGGCCCGTCGCACCCGGACCACCACCATCACCATCGCGGCCGACCGCCCGCCGGCGCCCGCGGAGGGAGAGACCCCGCGATGAATGCCCCTCGCCGTCCCGACCGCCCCCGCCGGGGCTTCACCCTGATCGAGCTGCTGGTCGTCATGGCGATCATCGGCGTCCTGATCGCCCTGCTCCTGCCCGCCGTGCAGGCCGCCCGGGGGGCCGCCCGCCGCGTCGAGTGCGTCAACAACCTCATGCAGATGGGCATCGCGCTCCAGAACTACGAGGTCGCCTTCGAGGTCTTCCCGCCCGGCGTCATCGACCCGAACAGCCCGATCGTGCAGCAGCCCAAGGGCTACCACATGTCGTGGCTGACGCAGCTCCTGCCGTTCGTGGACCAGAAGAACGTCTTCAACCACCTGAACTTCGAGTTCGGGGCCTATGACGTCGCCAACTCGACCACCCGCCAGGCCGAGATCCGCACCTTCCTCTGTCCGAGCGACCCGAACACCGCGCCGGGGCCAGGCAGCCTGGCCCTGTCGAGCTACGCCGGCAACCACCACCCGACCGAGGCGCCGATCGCGGACAACAACCTCGGGCTCCTGTTCCTGAACAGCAGCATCCGCAGCGAGGACATCGCCGACGGCGCCTCGCAGACGGTCGCCTTCGGCGAGAAAGTGCTGGGCGGGCAGTACACGCCCCCGGGCGCCATTGATTTGGGCTGGGCCTCGGGCACCCGGGCGACCCTCCGCAACGGCGGCGCGGGCCTGAACAAGCCGGCGGTGGCGACGGCCGCCAACCCCGACCCGGTCGGCGGCTTCTCCAGCTACCACCCCGGCGGGGCCAACTTCGCCTTCGCCGACGGCTCGGTCCGGTTCGTCAAGTCGTCCGGCAGCCCGGCCACGCTCCAGGCGCTGCTGAACCGTGCCGACGGCGAGATGATCCTGCAGGGGCCCTGAACCGCCGTCCGAACCTCTTGCCGCTACCCTGAGGGGAGAGTCCGGCGATGCCTGCACGTTCCCGAGCGACCCGCCCCCGGCGCGGCTTCACGCTGATCGAGCTGCTGGTCGTCATGGCGATCATCGGCATCCTGATCAGCCTGCTGCTGCCGGCCGTGCAGAGCTGCCGCGAGGCGGCCAGGCGCACCCAGTGCGCCAACAACCTGATGCAGCTGGGGCTCGCCCTCCAGGGCTACGAGGCCAGCGTCGGGGTCCTGCCGCCCGGCGTGGTCGACCCGAGCAGCCCGATCGTGCAGCAGCCCAAGGGCTACCACATGTCGTGGCTCGCCCAGCTGCTGCCGTTCCTGGAGAAGAAGCCCGTCCACAACCACCTGAACTTCGAGTTCGGGGCCTACGAGGTCGCCAACTCGACCGCCGAGCAGGCGACCATCCGCTCGTTCCTCTGCCCGTCCGACCCGGGCGGCGGCGGCTCGAACTACGCCGGCAACCACCATCCGACCGAGGCGCCGATCGCGACGAACAACCTCGGGCTCCTGTTCCTCAACAGCAGGATCCGGACCGAGGACATCGCCGACGGCGCCTCGCAGACGATCATCGTCGGCGAGAAGCAGCTCGGCCCGGGGGTCTTGACCGCCGCGGGATTCGACCCGGGCTGGGCCTCGGGCACGCGGTCGACGCTGCGCAACGGCGGCACGCCGCTGAACAAGCCCGCCGTCCCCACGGCCGCCAACCCCGACCCGGTCGGCGGCTTCGGCAGCTACCACCCGGGGGGCGCCAACTTCGCCTTCGCCGACGGCTCGGTCCGGTTCCTCAGGGCAGCGGGCAGCCCGGCCACGCTCCAGGCCCAGTTGAACCGGGCCGATGGCGAGCTGATCCTGGAGCCCTGATCGACCAACCCCACCACCGGGCTCAGGACCGCTGCGACTCGCGCGGCTCGGATGACCCGGCGGTGTTGAGGTCGGCGTGGGACGGGGCGTGGCCCGGGTGCGGCTTCGGGCGGTAGAGCACGCTGCCGATGGCGATGGCGGCCATGCCGGCCCAGAAGATCCGGTGGTCAAACTCCCAGGGCAGGTTCCGCACCCAGGTGGGGACCGACTGCACCCAGGCGGCCGGGTTTGCCTTCGGGTGGAAGGCGTCGTGGATGCCGCTGGTCAGCAGCTTCAGGCCGATCCAGGCCACCATGACGTACGCGCCGGCGGCCAGGCCCTTGTAGCGCTCCAGCAGCACCAGGAACATGCCGGCGACCAGCCGCATCATGATGATGCCGAGCACGCCGCCGACGTAGATGATGCCCAGCGAGAGCGTCTGGTTCTCCTGGAGCTTCTGCGGCAGGGTCTCGACCATGCCGACGGCCGCCAGGATCGAGTCGATCGAGAAGGCGATGTCGGCCAGCTCGACGTTCACGACCGTCGCCCAGAAGCCGTTACCGAACCGCGACCGCTTCGACTCGTCGCTCTCGCCGGCGTCGTGGGTCAGGAAGTGCTGGGCCGCCAGGTAGATCAGGTACAGGCCGCCGAGCGCCTTCAGGAACCAGAACTGGATGAGCTGGTAGGCGAAGATCACCGCCAGCAGCCGGAACAGGAACGCGCCCCAGATGCCGTAGCGGAGGGCCCGCTTCTGCTGCTCCTTGGGCAGGTGCCGGACCATCACGGCCAGGACCAGGGCGTTGTCGGCGCTGAGCAGGCCCTCGAGCAGGACGAGCGTGAGCACGGCCCCGACGACGGACGGAAGATCGGCCAGGGTCAGGCCCAGCATGCGGGACATCCTCGGGCGGCGCAGGGAGGGGCAATTCCGATCGGGCGCCCGGCCGCTCGGGGGGGACCAGGGACGACCCTGGCCCGTCAGGGCGCATCGGAGGTGGGAGGGGGAGTCTGGACCGGTCGTCGCGGGACGGCCGCTGGCGGCACGCCCGCTCGCCGACCCGGCCCATCGCCTCCGGAGCCGGCGGCCCCTATGATGCGGGAGCGCCGCCGTACCGGTCAATGGGAACGGGGCGCGCGGACCCGGCCGGCCCGGCGGCCGGCTGGCGTCGGGGGGGCCGGGCCGTTAGGCTGGACCGTGGATGGATCGGGGCCCGCGGCCCGGCGGCGGAGGCTGCCCGGCCGGGGCCCGTCGCCGAGGAGTGGGCGGCCCCTGCGCCGCCTGGTGCGCGATGGCTCGTGGCCGGCTGGGCCGTTTCCGCGGCCGGACGTCGTACAAGACGTCCGAGGTGGTCGCCCTGTTCGTCCTGAGCCTCGTGGCGGGCATGTTCGTGTGCGCCTGCTTCGCGGCCGTCGACTACGTCCTGACCCACGTCTTCGGGATCGGCTGACCGCCGCCACTGGTCGGCGCCCGCCTGGTCCCGTCCCCCCGCACCGCGAGGGAGGCCCGAGCCGCATGGCCCACCGACGCAACGCCACGGGGCTCCCGCGCCTCCTCCTGCTGGCGGTGCTGGCCACCGGGGCGCCGGCGGCCGGCCAGGGCGTCACCGCCCGATCGGTCGACAGCGCCGCGGCCGTGGCCGACCAGCTCCGGCCGCCGGGCTCCGACCGCTACGCGCCGGCCGTCGACTTCAGCCGCCTGCCCCCCTGGCGCCAGACGCGGTTCTTCGACGTGCGGGCGCAGGGCACCTTCTTCGTCTACGTCGTCGACTGCTCCGGCAGCATGGACGACGGCGGCCGGCTCAACCGCGCCAAGGCCGAGCTCCGTCGCTGCCTCCGCGAGCTCCAGTTCCCCCAGCGCTACCTGGTCGTCTTCTACAACGACCGTTCCTGGCCCATGCCCGGCGGCGTGCCCCTGTCGGCCGACATCAAGGCGAAGAACGCCACCAACCGCTGGCTGAGCCTGATCGAGGCCGAGGGCGACACCGACCCCCGGGCCGCCATGAAGCTGGCCCTGGCGCTCAAGCCCGACGCCGTGTTCCTGCTCTCCGACGGGGCCTTCCCCGACGGCGCGGCCGACACGGTGATCTCGGCCAACGCCCGGAAGACTCCCGTGCACTGCATCGACCTCTCCGGCGGCGCCGGCGGCGACGACCTGAAGCGGATCGCCGACGCCTCCGGCGGCCAGTACGCCGCGCGGCCCACCGGCGATCACTGAGCGGCGGACTTCGAACCCGACGGGCTGCCCCGGATCGCCAGGCCCTCGGGCAACGGCCGCGCCGCCACCACGAACCCGCGCTGGTGCAAGGCCTCGCGGAGCTGGCGATACAGCTCGAAGCTGTCCGGGTAGACCCAGAACGTCACCGCGTGCCGCGACGGCTCCAGCGAGTTGATGGCGCGGGCGAAGTCACTGGCTGGCTGGAACGCCTGCGCCAGGCTCTCGCCGCGGAGCGGCTGCGTGGGCAGGATCTCCCAGCCGCTGAGGGTGTAGTTGACGTTCAGGCCCCGCGAGTCGCGGTCAAAGCCCAGGCCCTCGGGCGCCATCTCGTAGCGGATCTTGAACTGGCCGACCGGCCCGACCTCGCCGCCCAGCGGCCTGGCCGAGGTCGCCATCCGGAGCTGGAGCCTGGCGTCGGTGCGGACCTTGTCGAGCAGGCCCTCCAGGTCGATGTACGCCACCCGGTTGTGCCGCAGCTCGAAGTGGAACTCGTCGCCGGTCGTCGGCCGCGCCACCGGGGTCTTGTCGATCAGCGGCTTGCGGCGGGGCTTCGGCGCCTTCGCCAGCGCGGCCAGCTCCCCCTGGGCCCGGTCGCGCTCGACGCGGGCCCGTTCGCCGAGCGCCTGGGCGCGGGCCAGCCGGGCGTCGGGCGTGCTCGCCTGCTCCTCGACCTGCGCGGCGCGGACCGCGACCGAACCGACCAGCGTCCGGACCGTGTCGAGCCGCGCCGCCAGCTCGGCGGCCCGGGCCTCGGCCGCCGCCACCTCGGCGCGGGCCGCCTCGCGCTCGGCCTCGGCCGCC
>CAZUZD010000365.1:0-5824 GCA_964624465.1 uncultured Isosphaeraceae bacterium | reverse complement strand
CCCCGGCCCCGGCAGCCGGGTCGATCGCGGGAGCGCCCGGCGAGACCGCCGCCGTCGCCTGGGCCCCCGCCCGCAGCGGCCCGCCCAGGACCGCCAGGGCCATCCCCAGCGCCAACCGGAACCCGCCCCGACGCCCCGCGCCCTTGCGACACCCGTCGATCATCCGTGGACCATCCGGGCGCTCCGCCCCGTTGGACCGAACCGCGAACCCGCCGCAACACCCGAGGATATCGGTCATCCCCGGCAGCTCCCTGTGCCCGGCCCTCTGGAACCGCTCCCGAACGGACCGCCCAGGATCCAGGCAGAGCCCGCCGAACATCCAGGCAAAGCCCAGGCGCGACCACCCCGAACCCATCTACTCAAACCTCTGGCAATTCATGGTTTCCAACTTGAGACCCCTCTCGAATTGCGGGCCTGGCGCGGGAATCGCTTCGGGCAGGGCCGGCGTGCCGGACGGCGGCGGGCCCGGACCGTGATGTCCCCGGCGGGAGGACGAGCATGACCGACGACGTTCGGTGCCGATTGGAGCGCCTGGAGCGGGAGGTCGGGCGGTGGCGGCGGCTGGCGGCGGCCGTCGCGGTGGCGACGGTGGCCGTGGGCGGCGGCGTGGCCGCGGTGAAGGCGACCCGGACCGTCGAGGCCCAGGAGTTCGTGCTCCGCGATGCCGCCGGCACCCTGCGGGCCGCCCTGGCCATCCGCCCCGACGGCTCGCCCGGCCTGGGCCTGTTCGACGCCAAGGGGCAACTGCGGCTCTCGCTCGACGCCGGCGCCGACGGCGGCTCGGGCGTGAACCTGTACCAGAACGGCGGCACCCTGCGGGCCGCGCTGGCGATCCGGCCCGATGGCACCCCCGGCATCGGCCTGTTTGACCCGTCGGGCCGGCCGCGGGTCTCGCTC
Source organism: uncultured Isosphaeraceae bacterium (assembly GCA_964624465.1). Classification (GTDB taxonomy): domain Bacteria; phylum Planctomycetota; class Planctomycetia; order Isosphaerales; family Isosphaeraceae; genus CAZUZD01. The sequence continues at coordinate 4,927 of CAZUZD010000365.1, read as the reverse complement.
GACGTGGGCCACGACGCCACCGCCGGCCTGAACGTCTACGACACCGCCGGCGGCCTGCGGGCCGCGCTGGCGATCCGCCCCGACGACTCCCCCGGCCTCGGCCTGTTCGATCACCAGGGCCGCGTCGGCCAGTCGCTCGAGCTCGACGCCGCCCCGGCCGCCGCGGCCCGCAACGCCGCCGGGCCCGGCCTGCAATAACCGGGCCCGGGGCGGACGTCGCGGAAGTCCGAATTCGTTCGTGGGCCGGGCGCCGTCAGGGGGAGCCGGGCAGCCAGGGCTTGTGGAGCGGCACGTCGCGGCCGCTGCCGAACTCGCGGTAGGCAGCGGAGTTCGCCCCCCCCTGCCAGCCGTACGACGGGCTGAACCGGCGCCGGACCACGCCCGAGCGCGTGACCACGGCGTTCGCCGGCAGGGTGGCGCCGCCGGGGGCGACGACCCCCGGGGCGACCGTGACGTACCGGGGGGCCGCCCCCGGGGCGACCCGGAGCGTGGTGGGCGCGGGGGCGAGGCCCGGGGCGGTGGCGACCGGACCGGGAGCGTAGCCGGACCAGCCGGCCTGGGGGGCGTAGCCGGTCCAGCCCGGGGGCGGGGCGTAGCCGGACCAGGCCGAGCCGGGGGCGGAGCCGCCCGACGAGCCGGGCGGGCCGGCGGGCACCTGGGCCCGGGCCGCGGCCGGCAGTCCGAGGGTCACGGTCAGGGTCAGGGCGATCGCGGCCCGGTGGCCGAGGCCAAGGGCCCGGGGCCACGCCGCTTGGAGCGAGCGCATGCCAGCGTCTCCTGGAACGGGGGAGCCCGCCGGGCCGGCACCGACGCGGGGCATGCGCCGGATTGGAGAGGTCGGCCGGACGGCAACGAGACCGTCAACGACCGCGCGGTGCCGGAAGCCAGGCTCCCCGAAGGGATTCGGACAACGCGGGGACCCCGCCACGCGGTGGTCCCGGGGGTTCGGGCCAGAGCCCGAGGCCCCATCACGGGCGGGCACTCGGCCACGCGTCCAGGTGTCCGGGAACGAACAATTCTGGATTCGTGGCGACCCACCCCGCTACCCTGAAGTTCGGAATCGGACCGGTCGGTCCGACAGTCCGGGTTCCCGCGCCGGGGGCATTTCGACCCGGGCCCGCCGGCCGTCAGGCGGCCGGCCCGGCGACCCGGTGTCGGGGCGGGCCGTCCCCGAGCCGCTCAGCGAGCCGGGGGGCGCGGGCGAGCACGTCGAGGACCGAGGAGCCCCCGCCTCGCCTCACGAAGCCGCCGCGGCAGACGAACCCCGGTCCCGGCACTCCGGGTCTCTGAGTAGCAACTCGTGCGCCCGCCGCACCTGGTGGTGCGTGCCGGGAAACGCCTGGCCGCAGGGGAACCCGGCGGCGGCCACCAGCGGGTGCACCCCGAAAGACCCGCGAGTTCGTGAACCCCCAGGTCCGCTCGCCGGCGGCGGCATCCGCCGCCGCCACCGCATCCGTGGTCGCGGTCGGCCCCGCTCATCGGCACCCGCTCCCGGCACTCGGATCTGCCCGGGTCGCCCGGCTCATCAGATCCAGTCGTCCGGATCGAGCCAGGCCGCCGGCTGCGTCGGTGCTGGGGACGGTCGCGGTCCGGTCCGGTATGCTGGGGTCCGGCGGCGGGCAGCAGGGGACCCGGTGGCGAGGGGGTGCGCGATGCGACAATCCTGGCGAATTCTGGGCGGGCTCGGGTTGGTGCTGGCGGCGATCGGAGCCACGCGTGCCCGGGCCGGGGCGCCGCAGGGGCCGATCACCGTGCGGGTCGAGGCCGCGCCCGGCGGCGGGTTCCGGCTGGTGCGCGGGGGACAGCCGTACTTCATCCGGGGGGGCGGCCTGGATCGCGGCTCGCCGAAGCTGCTGGCCGAATCGGGCGGCAACTCGGTACGCACCTGGGGGGCCGACGGCCTGGGGGCGATCCTCGACGAGGCGCAGCGGCTGGGCCTGACCGTCACCGCCGGCATCTGGCTCGGCCACAAGGGCCACGGCTTCCGCTACGACGACCCGGCGCAGGTGGCCGCCCAGCGCGAGGCGGCCCGCGCGGTCATCACGCGGTTCAAGGACCACCCCGCCCTGCTCCTCTGGGGCATCGGCAACGAGATGGAGGGGGACGGCCGCGACGAGGCCGTCTGGCTCGCCGTCAACGAGATCGCCGTCCTCGCCCACCAGCTCGACCCGAACCACCCGACCATGACCGTCGTCTCCGAGTTCGAGCCGATCAAGATCCAGAACCTGCACCGGCTCTGCCCGGCCATCGACGTCGTCGGCCTGAACAGCTACGGACCAGCGCTCACCGTGGCCGAGCGGTACCGCCAGGCCGGCGGGGTGAAGCCTTACGTCCTGACCGAGTTCGGCCCGGCCGGCCAGTGGGAGCTGCCCAAGACGCCCTGGGGCGCGGCGCCCGAGCTGACCAGCACGGCCAAGGCGGCCGTGTACCGCCGGATCTACGAGACCTCGGTCCTCCACCAGCCGCTCTGCCTGGGCTCGTACGCCTTCCTGTGGGGCCACAAGCAGGAGGCGACCGCCACCTGGTTCGGCCTGCAACTGCCCGACGGCAGCCGCACGGGCGCCGTCGACACCCTGAGCGAGCTCTGGACCGGCCGGCCGCCGGCCAACCGCTGCCCGACCGTCGAGCCCCTGACGCTGGAGGGCGAGCCGGTCCGCGGCCCCGGCGCCACGGTGCGGGTGCGGGCCGTCGCCGCCGACCCCGACGGCGACCCGATCCGCGTGACCTGGGTGCTCCGCACCGAGGGCCGCTACGGCGCCGGCGGCGCCGAGGAGGCCGTGCCGCGGGAGTTCCCCGCCGCGCTGGTCGAGTCGGACGCGACCCACGCCGTGGTCCGCTTGCCCGAGGCGCCCGGCGGCTATCGACTGTTCCTCTACGTCCGCGACGACCACGGCGGCGCCGCCACGGCCAACGTGCCGCTGGCGGTGGAGGCGCCGCGCTGAGGAACGGCGGCCGCGCGGTTCAGGCACCGGCCGGCTCGCCGTCGCCGAGCTTGCGGACGGCGCGCTGCTCGAGCTTGCGGGCCCACTCGCGGGTGATGCCCAGGCGGCGGCCGACCTCCTTGAGGGTCAGGGGGTCGTGGCCGCCGAGCCCGAACCGCAGCCGGATCACGGTGCGCTCGCGGTCGTCGAGCCGTTCGAGCCGGCCGAGCACGGCCCGCCGCTCCTCGGCGGCCTCGAGCCCCGCGGCCGGATCGTCGCCGGCCGCCAGCACCCCCGCCCCCGGCGCCTGGTCGTGGGCCGGGCCCTCGGCGACCAGGCGGCGGGCCTGGAGCGCGCGGGCGACCAGGTCGCGGTGCGAGTCGGTCAGGCCGAGCGCGTCGGCCACCTCGTCGAACCCGGGGTCGCGGCCGAGCCGCCGCCGCAGGGTCCGCTCGGCGCGTCGCCAGCGATGGAGCAGGTTCACGACGTGCGCCGGCAGGCGGATGGTGGCGCCGGTGGTCGTGAGCGCGTGGCGAATGGCCTGCTTGATCCAGTGCGCGGCATACGTGCTGAAGCGGGTGCCGAAGGCCGGGTCGAAATCCTGGGCGGCGCGGATCAGGCCCAGGTTCCCCTCGCCGACCAGGTCGTCCAGCGGCAGGCCACGGCCCTGGTAGTCGCGAGCGATCCGCACCACCAGCCGGAGGTTGCTCCGGATCAGGCGGCCGCGGGCCTCGGCGTCGCCGGCCGCGATCCCGACGGCCAGCGCCCGCTCCTCGGCCGCCGTCAGCAGCGGTCCGCCGGGCAACTGGCCCAGGTAGGCGTCCAGCGGCGTCGCCGCGGCGGGCCGCGACGGCCCGGTCCTGGGCCGCGGTGCCGGTCGCATCAGGGTGGTCATCGACATGGCTCAGGCTCCGGTTCCCGGCGCCGGCGGCGGATCGGCGGTCGGCCACGACCGCGCGACGCACTCCGGCCCTCCTCCGATGGGCGCACTCCTCCCTGAACCGTCCGTCCCGGTCCCCTCCTGGGCCGGTCCCCCTCCTCCAGAACGCCCCCCCGACCCGCCCGCCCTCGGGCCCCGTCGCGGGGACGCTCCCCTCCAGTTGCCGTCGGCGCCCGGAACCGGCACGTTTTCTCGCCGTTCGCGCCGGTCGCCCACGACTGCAACCAATCACGCACAAGTTCGTCGCATCCAGCATTCGGAACTCAGGACATTTCGTGACTCCGGATGATGTCTTTACTCCACAGTGGTCACACGCCATACTCGGAGGACGTTGGATTCAGGATCTCTGGATTCTGTGGATCGGTGGCCAGCGTCGGTGGGGCCCCGAGGCCGGGAGGTCGGCCCGATGGACGACGCCGCGTTTGTCCGGCTCCGGGACCAGGCCCGCGCCGGCGACCCGGAGGCGCTGGGGCGGCTGCTGCAGGCCTTCGAGCCCGAGGTGCGGCTGATGGTGCGGGTGCGGCTGCCCCGGGCGCTGCGAGGGCAGCTCGACTCGGGGGACCTGATCCAGTCGCTGTTCCGCAGCCTGCTGACGGCGCCCGAGGGGCGGGCGACCGGCTTCGAGGACGCCGGGCGGTTCCGCGGCTACCTGGCGGGCATGGTGCGGTTGAAGGTGCTGGAGCAGTACCGGCACCGGACCCGTCGCAAGTACGACCTGAAGCGGGAGGAGGGGCTGTACGTCCGCCGCGGCGACCGCGACGAGCCCCGCCCCCTGAGCGCCGCCGGGCCCAGCCCCAGCCAGGTCGCGCTCGCCGCCGAGCAACTCGACCGGCTCTGTGCCGGCGGCGACGACCGCCTGGTGGCGATCGTCGGCCTGCGCCGCGAGGGGCTGACCTTCGACCAGATCGCCGAGCGGCTCGGCGTCAGCGACCGCACCGTGCGTCGCGAGCTGGAGGCCCTGCGCGCCCGGCTGGAGCGGGAGGACCGCGCATGAGCGCCGGGCCGTCGACCCGATCGCCGGCGCGCGACCCGTCGACGACGTGCTCGCGACGACCGACGACCCGAA
>CAZUZD010000364.1:0-5861 GCA_964624465.1 uncultured Isosphaeraceae bacterium | reverse complement strand
GGCTTGGTCAGGCTCGCCAGGTCGAAGACCGTGTCGGTCGTCATCGGCTCCGCGACCGGCTCGATCGCCCGCTGGCCGACCGCACGCTCGGAGACCGTCCGCCCCCGGTGTCCGACCAGGAGCACCGCGCCCGGCACCTGCCGCCCGGCCACCGCCCGCTCCAGCGCCCCGTCGATCCGGGCCAGCCGCGCGGGATCGACCCCGATCGGCGAAGACTCGCTCGGGGCCTCCTGGGCGCGGGCCGGATGGCTCGCGGATTCCAGCCCTCCGGGACCGGGGCTGAGCAGGAACAGGATCAGCAACGCAATCGGCCGGACACGACTCATGGGCTGGATCCCTCAACGGGCATGCGGGATTCGGTCAGGACCAGGCTGGCGAGCAGGCCGGTGCCGAAGACGGTCATCGAGCCGATCAGGGCGAACCAGGGCCAGGCGATGGCCTGACTCCAGGGGTACCAGGGAGCCCCCAGCAGCGGGCCGAACCGCACGTACGAGACGGCCGCCAGCCCGAGCACGAGCCCGCAGAGCGCCGCCGATTGCCCCACCCGCCGGGTCAACACGCCCAGCAGGAACAGCCCGAGCATGATGCCGGTGACGAACGAGGCGATCTCGAGGGCCCGCTCGACGACCGTCTGGTTCTCGAGCCGGATCGCCACCAGCGCCACCGCGATCTGCGCCAGGCCCCAGATGGCCGTGAACGCCCGAGCCAGCCGCAGCAGGGTGACCTCGGAGGCTCCGGGCAGCCAGGGCCGGACGAGGTCGTTGACCGTCGTGCTGGCCGACGAGTTCAGTGAGCTGGAGAGGGTGCTCATCGCGGCCGCGAAGATGGCGGCCACCAGCAGGCCGGTGAGGCCGTAGCCCTGCGGCAGCCGTTCGAGCAGGAACGTGATGAAGGCGGCGTCGGGCCGCATCCCCGCCTGGGGCGTCCCGCGGTACAGGGCGTACAGCCCGACGCCGATGAACAGAAACAGCGTAAACTGGGCGAACACGACGAATCCGCTGGCGATCAGGGCGGTCGCCGCCTGTCGCTGCGAGCGGGCAGCCAGGTAGCGCTGCACCATGAGCTGGTCGGCGCCGTGGGTCGCGGTGCTCAGGAACACGCCGCCGAGCAGGCCCGCCCAGAGGGTGTACGGGACGGTCAGGGTGGGCCGGAGGTCGAAGAGGCGAAACTTGCCCGCCGCCCGGCCGGCGGCGAGCAGGCCGTCCAGGCCACCGGGGACAGCCCGCACCAGGATGGCCAGCGCGACCAGGGCCCCCACGATGTAGATCACGAACTGGATCACGTCGGTCCAGATCACCGCCCTCATCCCGCCCAGGTAGGTGTACACGATGGTGACGAGCCCCATCACCACCACCGAGACCGACAGCGGCCAGCTGGTCAGGGTGCCGAGCACGACCGCGGCCAGGAACAGCCGCAGCCCGTCGCCCAGGGTCCGCATCACCAGGAACAGCACCGACGCGGTGGTCCGGGTCGCCCCGCCGAACCGCCGGTTGAGAACCTCGTACGCGGTGAATAGCTCGCCGCGGAAATAGGCCGGCAGCAGCAGCGCGGCGACGACCATGCGGCCGATGAGGTAGCCCATCGGGAGCTGGAGGTACGTGAAGTCACCGCCGGGCCGGAACGCGATGGCCGGCACGCTCAGGAACGTGGCCGTGCTGGTCTCGGTGGCCACGATCGAGAGCATCACCGCCCAGGTCGGGGTCTGGCCCTCGCCCAGGAAGTAGCCCCGCAGGCCATGCACCTGGGAGCCCATCCGGGCGCCCAGCACCGTGCAACCGACGAGGTAGATGAGGATGACGGTCAGGTCGACGGGGTGCATGCGGGTGGACCGTCGGGGCCGCGGCGGGTTGGCGGCGCTCCGCCGGGGCTCACTCTAGCGGGCCCGGGCCCGATTGCAACGCACTGCGTCCCCGCTCCGGTCGGCGTCCCGGACGACCGGCGGCTCCCGAAACGCGCACGATCGGGAGAACCCAGGGAACCGGACGTGCGTAGGAACAACCCGACCCCAGCGCGGGCCGGGGGGTTCCGCAGACCTTTCCCTGGGGATGGCGGCCCGGCTATACTTCCAGAAGTCGATCCCAACCCGAGCCGACCAGCTCTCCCGCCTTGGGCCGGTCGGTTGCGTCGCGGGCTCCTCCGCCCCGGAGGCCCGCGGTCGGAAGCGAGGCACGGTTTGAAACCCCCACGCAGCCACGTCACCCGACGTGACCTGATGCGGCTGCCGCCGCGCGACGCGGGCCCCGCGGCCCGGGTGGCGGGCGGGGTGCATCGCCAGCGGGGATCGGCCGCTTCCGACCTGCTCAAGGCCGCCCGGCCCCTGATGGGAACGAGCTTCGAGGTCCGGCTGCCGCTGGCCGTCCCGGGTGCCCTCGACCTGGCCGATCGCGTGCTGGACCGGATCGAGGCGCTGGAAACCCAGCTCACGATCTACCGGGACGACTCCGAGCTCAGCCGGCTCAACGCCACCGCCCACCTCGGGCCGGTCGCGGTCGAGCGTGGCCTCTTCGACCTGCTCCAGCTCGCCCTGGCGATCGGCCGGGAGACCGACGGGGCATACGACGTGGCCTCGGGCGCCCTCTCGCTGGCCTGGGGCTTCGTCCGGGGCCCGCGGCGGGTGCCCGATGCTGACGCGCTGGAGCGGGCCCGCCAGGCCAGCGGCTCGGCACACGTGCGGCTCGACGCGGACGCCCAGACCGTCACGTTCGACCGCGAAGGGATCACCCTGAACCTGGGCAGCATCGGCAAGGGCCACGCCGTCGACCAGGCGGCCGCGATCGTGAGGCGCCACCCGTGGCCCACCTCCGCGCTGATCCACGGCGGCCAGTCCAGCCTGTTCGCCCTTGGTTCGCCGCCCTGGTCGTTCGGCGGTCGCTGGGAGGTCACGCTCCAGAACCCGCTCGATGCGGCCAACCCGCTGGGCACGTTCCGGCTCCGCAATCGCGGCCTGGGCACCTCGGGCGCCGCGTTCCAGCGGTTCGAGTCGGGTGGCCGTCTCTACGGGCACATCCTGGATCCCCGCACCGGCGAGCCGCCCGCGACCGGGCCGCTCAGCGTCACGGTGCTGGCGCCCACGGCGGCCGAGGCCGATGCGCTCTCCACCGCCTGCTACCTGCTCGGCCCCGAGGCGGCCGCGAATCTGATCGCGCGTCGGCCCGGTGTCAGCGTCGTCTTCGTCGTCGAGCACGCCGGCCGGCCCCGGCTCCTGACCGCCGGCCTCGGCGGCTCCGACTTCGAGCCGGCGCTCGGGACCCACGCCTTCGCCCTGGACTGAAACGCCCCCGGGGCCGGCCGCGGCCCCGCGTCGGCCGGCCTTGCCAGATCTCGCCTGTCCGTTGCTGCTCTCGTCCGTGATTTTTCCCATGTCCTGGCCCGGGTGCGCGGGAACCGTCCCGTCGTCCGCCCGAGGCCCCTCCGCCCCCGAGCGGCCCGCCGCGCACGGGCGTGATCCACGCCGAAAGGAGCCCTACCCTGGCCGCCGCGAGACGTTACTACCCCGGCTTCTGGGGGGCGCTGTTCCTGGTGCTCCTGCGGATCGCCATCGGGTGGCATTTTCTGACCGAAGGTCTGTACAAGCTCGACCCGCCCGACGGCAAGTCCTTCAGCGCCGAAGGATACCTGCGGAACTCGGCCGGCCCGCTGGCGCCAACGTTCCGCGCCATGGTCCCAGACGTCGACAGCCTCAAGCTCCTGCATCGCGACCGCAACGGCCGCCCGGACCAGCTCAAGCAGGACTGGACCGACGAGCTCGAGCGCGTGGCGGCCCAGTACGGCTTCAGCCCCGAGCAGAAGCAGCGGGCCCAGGAGGCGGTCGACGAGACGGTGGCCAAGGCCAACGGCTGGTTCGCCGACCTCGGCAACTCCCAGAAGCTCGACAAATACGTGGCCGACATCGAGCGGATCAAGACCCGCGAGGCCGACCCGAAGACGCTGCGGGCCGAGCGCGAGGCGATGACCAAGGAGCGCGCGGGCCTGGAGAAGACCCGCCGCGAGCTGATCGGCCCGGTGACCGGCTGGACCACCGAGCTTCGCGGCAAGTGGGCGCAGGTCGTCACCGAGGAGCAGCGGACCCAGCACGGCTGGCCGCCGGCGCCGCCGAAGAGCGAGCTGGACCTCGTCAACAAGACGGTCTCCTGGGGCCTGACGCTCTTCGGCGCCTGCCTGATCCTGGGCCTGTTCACGCCGGTCGCCGCCCTGGGCGGCGCCGCCCTGCTGGCGCTGTTCTACATCAGCAACCCGCCCTGGCCGGGGCTGCCCGAGCCGCCCCAGAGCGAGGGGCACTATCTGTTCGTCAACAAGAACCTGATCGAGCTGTTCGCTTGCCTGGCGCTGGCCGCCACGCCGAACGGGCTCTGGATCGGCCTGGACGCCCTGCTCTTCGGCTGGATCGGACGTCGTCGCGACGCCGAGGACCTGGCCGGCACGGTGCCGCCCGTCCAGCCACCCGGCAGCAACCCCGTCCGCCCTCGCGGTACCGACCCCGTGAAGCCTGTCCCCGTGACCCGGAGCTAACGCGATGACGACCCTGACGCCCGAGCAGCGGGCCATCGGCCGCGACAACGCGCGCGAGGTGGCCGCCCAGCTCAACCGCCGCCGGTTCCTGCAGGCCGCCGCTGTCGCCCCCGTCGCGGGGGCGTACGCCGGCGCGTACCTGTTCGGCTACGACAAGATCAACGAGCCCGTCCGAGCCGCCATCATCGGCACCGGCAACGAGGGCTGCGGCGCGATGATCAAGGACAGCAACCCGGAGTACCTCAAGTACGTCGGGCTCTGCGACATCCGCCCCTCGAACCGCAAGCGGGCCCTGACCGAGTTCGAGAACCACAAGGGCTACACGGCCGCCGACCGCGCCGTCATCGAGAAGAACCAGTACGAGTCGGTCGACGCCATGCTCGCCGACCCGAACGTCGAGGTCGTCGTCATCGCCCTGCCGCTCTGGCTGCACGCGCCGGTGGCCCTGAAGGCGATGCAGGCCGGCAAGCACGTCTTCTGCGAGAAGCTGATGGCCCACTCCATCGGCGAGTGCAAGGCGATGTGCCGGGCGGCCCGGACGCTCAACAAGCACCTGGCCGTCGGCCACCAGCGGCACTACTCGGCACTCTACGACAACGCCAACTACATGCTCGAGCAGGGCCTGCTCGGCGACGTCCGCCATATCCGGGCCCTCTGGCACCGCAACAACGGCGTGCCCCGGATCCAGAAGGACGCCAACGGGAACCTGGTCTACACCTCCACCGGTGAGCCCGAGTACGAGCGCGGGCCCGACGGCAACGTGCTGTACTACGACTCCTGGAAGCCGCCGATCCCGAAGGACGACCAGGGCATCGACGCCGCCCAGCTCGGCCTGACCTACAAGAACGGCAAGGGCAAGGAGTGGACCTACAAGTACGATGACGTCCGCCAGCTGGTGCAGTGGCGGCTCTTCGACAAGACCGGCGCCGGCCTGATGGCCGAGCTTGGCAGCCACCAGCTCGACGCCTGCTCGATCTTCCTGGGCAAGGCCCACCCGCTCTCGGTCCAGGGCGTCGGCGGCAAGATCTTCTACGACGACGACCGCCAGAGCGACGACCACGTCTTCGTCACGTTCGATTTCCCCGGCAAGAACGGCCCGGACGACCCGCATCGCGTCGTCGTCACCTACTCGTCGATCAACACCAACAACTTCGAGAACTACGGCGAGATGGTCTACGGCACCCGTGCCACCATGATCGTCGAGGGGGAGAAGGACTTGCTGCTGTACAAGCAGATCGACCCGAACACCTGGAAGCCGGGCGGCCCGCCACCGCGGAACACCTCGGTCACCGTCGAGACCAAGGGCGACAAGCCCAAGATCGAGACCAGCCCGAGCCTCGCCGGCGCCGGCG
>CAZUZD010000363.1:0-5864 GCA_964624465.1 uncultured Isosphaeraceae bacterium | reverse complement strand
GCATCACCGGCCGCTCGAACTCGGCCGCGACCTCGCGGATGATGTGGATGCTCTCCGCTTCGAGCACCTTCAGATGGGTCAGGTTGTAGCTGCTGGTGGACATCCGCCCTCCTGTCTGGGTCTGAGCGGTCGATTTTATGAAACCGCCGGCGGCCTCGGGTAGAGGACTTCGCCCGGGGCCGGCCCGGGCGCGCGCCCGGGCCAGGGCCCCCGGTCCGATGGGTCCGGGTCCCTGGCGGTTCAAACATGGGCGGCAAGCCCACCGATCAGGGCTTCGGGACCGCCTCCAGGCGGAGGGCGTCCAGCCCGACCATGTGCGCCGGGACGGCGGCCGGGTTGGCCCCCACCACGACCAGGGCCAGGGTGTGAGCGCCGGCCTTCAGCGCGGCGCGGCCCAGGGTCAGCTCGCCGCTGGTGATCACGTCGGGGTAGCTGTACAGGTCCAGCGGCTTGCCGAGCGGCTGGCCGTCGAGCTCGCAGCGCACGATGGCGTAGTCGGGCGCCATGGTGAAGGTGGCCAGGAGGTTGCGTTCGCCGGCCTCGGGCGCGGTGAACTCCAGCTCGAGCCGGTCCCCCGGCCGGGCGCCCGTCCAGAAGAGCTGCGATCCGCCGCTCCAGCGGTCCTTGGCGAACCCGGCCATCGGCTGCACGCCGGTCTTGCCGCCCGAGGCGCCCAGGACCTTCAACTGTTCCCCCTCCAGGGCCCCGACGATCCGGCCGGTCGCCGCGTCGAACTTCGGCGCGGGGCCGCGCTGCGTCTGGTCGTCGACCGCTTGCACCGGCTTCGGCTGGGCTTCCTGGTAGGCGGCCTCGCTCACGGCGGTCTTGCGGTGGAGCAGCACGTGTGCCCCCTTCATGCCGCCGACGACGATGTCGGGCAGCGTGTCGCCGTTCACGTCCGCGATGCTGAGCTGGCGGCCGATCCCTGCCTCGCCGTCGGCCTTGTGGGGGACCCAGTCCACCCCCTGATCGGTGCGCACCAGCTGGAACCAGTACACCACCGCGCCGGCGTCCCACATCGGGCTCTGCTTGTGGTGCGAGTAGTACGTCTTGCCGGTCACGATGTCCTTGAGGCCGTCGCCATCCATGTCGACCAGCGCCACCGAGTGCAGCTCGCTGAAGACCAGTCCATACCGGTTCTCGCCCGGCTTGCTACCCAGAATCCGGTGCATCCGGAACACGGGCTTGGCGCCGCTGCGGTCCTGCTCGTACCAGGCCAGGCCGAAGTCGTGGGCCGCCAGGCTGGTGATCACGTCGTTATCGCCGTCTCCGTCGACATCGTAGGCGTACATCTCCGCCCCGCCATACGCGTTGGAGAACGCCTCCGGATGGAAGGTCCACTTCGATTCCAGCGGCGCCTGCTCCGGCTGCTCGAACCAGCCGTTGGCCGCGATGATGTCGTTGCGGCCGTCGCCGTTGATGTCGCCAATTCCGAGCCCGTGCCCGAACCGCTCGGGCGCGGCCTCGTCGGCGACGCGGTGGAAGGTCCAGGGCTCGAACGGGCGACTCCAGTCGATGGTGGCGAACCCGTAACCGCCCTGGAAGGTGCACACCAGCTCGGGACGCTGGTCGCCCACGATGTCCACGAACTGCGGCGACTCGTTGGAGACCGACTCGAAGACCTGGTGCTTCTTCCAGTGCTGACCGAGCCCCGCCTTGCCGGGATTCTCGTACACGTACGCCGGCGTGCCGGGGAACCCGACCACGAAGACGTCGCTGGCGCCGTCGCCGTTGAAGTCGTACACCCAGTTGAAGAAGTGGTCGGCGTAGCCTTCGGTGTTCTGGGCCTTGGGCGGGTAGATCTCGTGAGCCGTCTTGAATGCTGGCCCCTCGTACCAGTACGGGCCGTAGACGACATCCGCCTGGCCGTCGCCGTTGAGGTCGCCCGCGTTGGCGCCCTCCGAGTAGTACGTGTCCGTGAGCCGCTGCCGCTCGAAGGTGTGCAGCGCCCGATCCTCGGACCGGGCCACGGCCGGAGCCACACAGGCGAACACGAACGCGGCCACGAGTTGCCGTCTCATCGAGGACCCTCCGGTTTCGGGGCGCCGAGCGAGGGGATCGGATCTCGGTTCCACCGGGGCCGGAGTCGTTGCCCCGGGCCCGGCCACCCCCTCGGGCGCCGGATCGCCGTTGTACCCGAGCGGCATCGGCCGGGGATACGATCTCGTCTCCCCCACCGCCCGGTTGGGACCGCCGCTCGATCAGCCCCACTCGTCCGGGAGCCAGGACAGGTAGGTCTGGAGCCGGGCCCTGGCCTCGCGGATGGTCAGGGGCTCGACCGCCGCGTCAGCATCATGCGCCCAGGAATTCCGGGCACGCCGCACGGCGTGGGCGCCCTGGCGCACCGCGTCCGAGATCCCTTGCCCCTGACGGCCCCCGATCGAGTCGATCAGGACCGCGGCCTCGACCGTGCGATCGGGATCCCGGTGCCGCGCCCGGTCGAACGAGCGCAGGGCGGCCTCGAAGGCGGCGAACAGTCGGACCAGATACGTCCCTTCGAGGTTCCGGTCCGCGTCGCCAAGGTAGGCCCGCGCCACGTCGTTGCGCCGCAGAAGATCCGGGGTCGCCTCGAGCCTGGCCTGCACCAGGTCGACGGCGAACCGGGCCGCCCGGTACTCCCCCTCGACGTCCTTGATGTGCTCGTGCCAGTCAAACCGACGGGACGGCATGTTCGGCGATCGCGTCGAGGACCCGGTTGATGGATTCCTGCGAGAGCGGCAGCACCTGGGGCGGGTCGTCGGAGTGGGCCGCTCCCGGCTCGGCGGTGAAAGCGTAGTGGATCACCCAGCGACCCTGCTCACAGTAAAGGCTCGCGAGGTCATCGTAGGTCGGCATCAGGTACAGGTCCACGACCCCCTCGGCGCCCGGGACGTCGTAGGCGACCGGGTCCAGGAGGATCCGCGTCGGTCCCTTCTGGAGGAACAGGGCCGGGACCTCGAAGACCTGGCGATCGGGGTCCCGCATCCGCTTCGGATACGGCTTCGTGACCCAGTCGTTCGGCTCGACCCAACCCCGAACCTGCTGGACCAGGTCGGAGATGAGCCGGGTGAAGTGCTCGCGCTGCGTGCTCATGCGGGTGCCTCGTGCGGTCAGACGTCCTCGAGCTCGGCCTGGAGCTGGGTCCAGGTCTCCTCGGCGTCGCTGAGGTCCTGCGAGACGGCGATGAGCTGGTCGCAGAGGTGGTGCGAGTCGTCGGAGTCGAGGGCGGCCAGGTAGGCGTCGTTGACCTGGGCCTTGCGGGCCTCGAGCTGGGCCATGGTGCGCTCGATGGCCTCGATCTCGCGGCGGACCTGGTCGACCGAGCGCTTGTCGGCCGGGGCGCCGTGGGCGGTGGGGCGGGCGGAGGCGGGGCCGAGCTTCTTGCGCTCGCTGGCCAGCTCGCGCTCGCCGGCCTCGATCTCCTCGTTGACCTTGGCCAGGTACGACTCGTACTTGCCGATGTAGTTGATCACCCGGCCGTCGCGCACCTCGATGATGTTGGTGGCGACCTTGCTGGTGAAGTAGCGGTCGTGGCTCGTGAAGATCACGCTGCCCTGGTAGTCGTTCAGGGCGTCGATCAGCGCATCGACGGTGTCCACGTCGAGGTGGTTACCCGGCTCGTCGAGGATCAGCACGTTGTTGGTGCTGAGCATCAGCCCCGCCAGGCAGAGCCGGGCCCGCTCGCCGCCCGAGAGCACCGAGATCTTCTTCCGCACGGCCACGCCCTTGAACAGGAACGAGCCGGCGACGTCGAGAATTTCCTGGTCCTTCTTGCCGATCGCCTGGGTGTACAGGTAGTCCAGGACCGACATCTCTTCGTTCAGGCTGGTGTAGACGTGCTGCGCGTACACGCCGACCTGGCAGCCGTAGCCCCAGCGCACGCTGCCGGCCAGCGGCGGCAGCGAGTCGACGATCGTGCGCAGGAAGGTCGTCTTGCCCTGGCCGTTGTCGCCCACGATGGCGCAGCGGGTGCCGTGGTCGATCTCGAGCTGGATGTCGTCGGCGACCTGGCGGCCGGGGTAGCCGATGGCCAGGTCATTGCAGCGCAGGGCCACGCCCTTGCGGGGCTCGATCCGGGGCGCGCGGATCCGCACGCTCGGCTCGTCGCCGGTAATTTCCTTGAGCTCCAGCTTCTCCAGCATCTTGCTCTTGGACTGCGCCCGGGTGGCCGTCGAGGCGCGGGCCTTGTTGCGCGCGATGAAGTCCTCGAGCTGGCGCCGCTTCGCCATGATCGTCTCGTTGGCGCGCTGGTCCTGCTCGCGGCGGTCCTTCACGAACTGCAAATACGCGTCGGCCTTGCCGGGATACGCCGTGAGCTTGCCGCGCGACAGGCTCAGCGTGTGCTCGCAGGTGGCGTGCAGGAACGCCCGGTCGTGCGAGACGATCAGGCAGCCGCCGTCGAACCCGCGGAGGAAGTGCTCCAGCAGGATCTGGGTCCGGAGGTCGAGGAAGTTCGTCGGCTCGTCCAGCAGCAGGAGATTGGGGTCGTGCAGCAGCCGGGCCGCCAGCTTGACGCGGGTCTGCCAGCCGCCGGAGAGCTTGGCGATCGGACCTTCAAGGCTGGCACCCTTGAGCTCGAACTGGCCGGCGACCTCGCCGCACTTCCAGTCGGGCTGGCCGCTGTCGCGCTTGAGGAAGTCGAGCGCCGACTCGCCGGGCAGGAACGGGTCGTGCTGCCGCAGGTAGCCCAGGCGGAGCTTCGGGTGCCGCAGGACCTCGCCCGAGTCGAGCTCCTCCTCGCCCAGGAGCACCCGGATCAGCGTGCTCTTGCCCGCCCCGTTGCGGCCGATGAAGCCCACCTTCACGTCGTCGCTGACGGTCGCCTCGGCCTCGTCCAGCAACACCTGGTCGCCATAGCGCTTCGAGGCTTTATTGATCTGCAGCAGGATGGCCATGACCCGGGGGTTCCCTGTGCCCAGCAGTTCGGTCTGAATCAAACATTATACCCAGCCGTCAAGACCCACCCCGAATTTTGTGGGTGAACCTGACCGGAGAGTCGGGACCCGGTGGGCACACCGTCACCCCCCGGAGCTGGCGCGGGCGGCCGACCCGAACCCATGATCGCGACGGGTCCGGTCAGCTCGCGTCGGCATCGGCGTCGTGGTCGATGTCGGCGAGGTCGAAGTCGGTCTCTTCGAGCGAGCGGCGGAAGGTGAGCAGCAGGCCCTCGGGCTCCTCGCCGTCGAGGTCGGACCACTGGGCGAAGAGGAACACGGTGCGGCGGGGCGTGCGGAAGCTCCGCAGGACGCACGAGTTGGCGATGTCGAGGGCGAGGAACTCGACGTCGTAGCCCACGGCGTGGTGGCCGTCGATGGTCTCGAGGGTGGGCACGGCGTCGAGGGTGGGGTACTCGGCGCGCATGGCTTCGAGGGCCTCGTCGACCAGCTCGGCGGGGGCCGGGCGATCGGGGTCGACGGAGAGGAAGGCGAAGCTGGTGCCGCCGGGCGAGTGCAGCTCGATGGTGACCCGGGCGCCGTCGGCGGCGAGCTCCAGCTCCCAGCCGGGCGGGTACTCGAAGCGGATGCCGTGGTCGTCGTAGATGCCCCACATGGTGGCGGGCCCCTCGGGGTCAGAACCGGTCGTCCAGGAGCGATGGGCCCGCCGGCCGACCGCCGTGGCGGTGCGGGGCGGATCGTGGGCGCTGGCGGCGGTCGGGTGCAGGACGGTGCGGGCGTCCGGCACGGTGCCGGAGGCCAGGGTCGATCGATCGAAACGGAGCCGGCCGGGACCGGCCCGGGAGGCCGAGCAGGCCGCAGGAGCCGGGCCATCGTCATTCTAGCGGCACGCCACCGGCGCTCCAACCGCGGCCGGACGGGGCCCCCGCGTGGCTTGGCCGGGGTCGCGGCCGGCTGGGTGTTGGCCGGGTCGGTCGTCGGCGCCTCGAC
>CAZUZD010000362.1:0-5940 GCA_964624465.1 uncultured Isosphaeraceae bacterium | reverse complement strand
GGTCGGCACCCGTCCCCGGCCGGGCCCCTTCCCCCCGTTCCGATCCCCCACACAGGACCGCCGCCCGGCCATGAAGCTCAACATCGACGACGACCGCACGATCAACGCCCCGGGACCCGACGCCGTCCGCGCGGCCGTCGAGGCCCTCGCGAACGAGGAATTCCTGGTGCTCACTGCCGAGGAGGAGCGGTACATCCAGGTCTATCGCCAGGACGACGGCGCCTACCAGCTCGAGTACCGCGACGGCTCGCCCGACCGCCACTTCGGGCTCGAGCCCGACGGCATCAGCACCCGCGACGTCGTCGACGCCTTCCTGATGTTCCTCGCCGGCGCCCCCGACCTCGCCGGCCGCTGGGACTGGGAGCCGCTGGAGCTCATCGCCCCGCCCGATGACGACGACGAGGACGACTCGGCCGACGACGACGACGATGACGACGAGGACGACGGCCCGCAGGTCGAGCACAACGGCGTGATGGTGGCCGAGGGCTGGCCCGAGATCATCGAGGCCGCGCAGATCATGGCGACGATCACGATCGAGGGCACGCCCTACGAGCGGATCGCCTACGGCCGCGAGCGCGGCTGGCCCATGGCCGCCGAGCGCCCCTGCGGCGACTGCGCCGTCGGCGTCGGTCAGTTCCACGTCCCCGGCTGCGACATCGAGGAGTGCCCCCGCTGCCACGGCCAGCTCATCACCTGCGACTGCGAGGTCGAGGACGATGACGACGACGATCTCGACTCCGACTCCGACGACGCCACCGGCCTCGTCTGAGCCTCCCCGCTCCCCAGCCCGGCCGCCCGACCGGCCCCGTCGCCCCCCGAACCCGGAGGACACCGTTCATGCGACTGGCTGCGCTGGTGACGCTCGGCCTGCTGGTGGCGGGGAGCTCGGCCGGCCTTGGCGATGAGCCGGCGGCGGCGGCCCTGCAAGGCGTCTGGGAGGCGACGGCGGCCACGCTCGCCGGCGAGCCCATGACGGAGACGGTCCGCCAGTCGATCCAGCTGGAGGTGAAGGGGGACCGCTACACCGTCCTCGTCGGCGGGCAGGCCGACCGCGGCACCTGCAAGCTCGGCCCCGAGGCCCGGCCCCGGACGCTGGACATTACCGGCACCGAGGGCCCGAACGAGGGCAAGACGATCCTGGCCATCTACGAGCGCCAGGGCGACACCCTCCGCGTCTGCTACGACCTCGGCGGCCGGGCCCGCCCCGACACCTTCGAGAGCCCGGCCGGCTCGACCCGGTTCCTCGTCGAGTACCGGCTCAAGAAGGCCCCCTGAGCCGGACCGGCCGGGCGACCCCGGTCCGGTCTTCGCGACACGGCGTCGATCCACGTCGCGACCCGGCGGCGGGAACGCCACGGGTCGGTGTCCCCGCAGCCGCCGTCACGGTCGGCGTGGCGGTCCCGTCGCGGTCCCGTCGCCGACCGACCCGGGCCGCCGGCCACCGGCCGCACCCGGCCCGGTTCCCGGTGCGGTCCGGGGACGACGCCCACGGCAGCGCCCGGAAAATCGCCGCCCCGTGAACCGGCCGGCCCGGTCCCGCGACTAGGTTCGCCGGAGATCGGAACCCGGGAGGCCGGCGATGGACCAGGATCAAGAGGCGATCGAGCTCGAACTCCTCGTGCTCCGCTGTCAGAGCGGGGAGCGGGAGGCGTTCGAGGAGCTGGTCGCGGCCTGGGAGCGGCGGCTGTTCTTCTACATCCGTCGGCTGGTGGCCGACGAGGCGGACGCCTGGCAGATCCTCCAGGAGGTCTGGCTCCAGGGGCTGCGCGGGATCCGCACGCTGCGGGACCCGCACCGCCTGCCGGTGTGGCTCTACGCCGTCACGCGGCACACGATCATGAGCCACCACCGCGCTGGCTACGCCCGCGATCGGTTGCGACGCACGGTCGCGCCTCAGGGCGTGTCCGCTGGGAACCCGCACGCCGCGCACGACGACGCGGAGTCGGTCCGGCATGGCCTGGCCCGGCTCGCGCCCGTCGACCGCGAGGTGCTCACGCTCTTCTTCCTCCAGGACCTGAGCATCGACGAGGTGGCCGAGGTGCTCGGCATCCCGCCGGGCACGGTCAAGTCTCGACTCTTCAAGGCGAAGCAGTCGCTTCGCGAGGCCCTCAAAGGGGATGGACCCGACCATGACTGACCCCGACCGACCGCTGGGCGACCGGCTCCTCGACCTGGACGCCCCGACCCCCGCGCTCCGGGCGCAGTACGGCGCCGCCGTGCACGATCACCTCGACCGTCACCTCGACGGCGCCCCGGGGGCCCGGCACGTGGCCCTGGGCCTGGCCGGCCTGGCCGGTTGTGTGGTGTGCGGATCGCTGGCCCTGACCGAGCCGGCGTCGCTGCCGCCGGCGGTGCGCGGGCTCCTGATCCTGTTCGCCTTCTTCGGGCTGGGCTGGACCCTGCTCGCCGGCTGGATCCTGGCCCGCGGCCGTGGCCACTACCACGCGGCCCGCGCCCTGGGGTCGCGGATGGCCTTCGGCTTCACCCTGGTGGCGGTCGTGGCGCTGGCGTTCGCCTCGTCGGTCACCGGGCGATCCGAGATCGGCATGCCGATGGTGGCCAGCGGCCTGGCCCTGCTGATCCTGGCCGCCGTCGTCCTGATCGACGCCCGCATCGAGCGCTCCGAGTCGCTGATCCGCGAGCAGATCCTGCGGGTCGAGTCGCGACTGAGCGCCCAGGCCGTTCCGGTCGAGCGACCGCCGGCCGCGGACGGCCCCCGGCCCTGAGCCGCCGGCGTCCGGGCCGATCCGTCCCCGTCGGTGCGGCCGCTCAGCCGGGGGTGGCGGGGGTCGATTTCGAGGCGGCCGCCGGGGCGTCGGGGGTCGGCCGGGCCACGGTGTGGGGCGTCGAGCCCGACCCGGGCTTCGCCGGCGGCTCCGGCTTCTCGGCGTTCGCCCCGTTCGCCGCCAGCTCGGACTTCGCCCGCTCGGCGGCGTTGGGGTCGAGGTACGGTTTCGGGGCCAGCTCGGGCTCGGCGGCGAAGGCGGTGGCCTCGGCGCCCGGGGCGCGGCGGCGGTGGTAGATGATCCGCGCCTCCTTCAGGGTGGTCGTGTCGGCCAGGCTGGTGCTGCTGGTGCCGCCGAGCTTGATCGCCTGGATCAGCGCCAGCGGCAATTGCGGGCTGACCTCGGCGGTGTGCGAGCCCTGCTGGGTCCGGGTCCGCGACCCGGCCGCCACCTCCTCGGCGCGCACGATCTCGTGCCCCTCGGGGAAGTGGGCCGCCATCAGGGTCTCGGCCTGGCGGCGGTAGAAGGTGGGCCAGCGGTCGGTGTTCTCGGGGATGCCGATGACCCCGAACTCGCCGTCCTGATACACGTAGCGGGCCTGCTGCGTGGTCACGCAGCCGACCGACATCAGGGCCACCACCGACAGCCCCAGGCCCGCCGCTCGCCGTCGTACGTGGAGTCGCATGGGAATCCTCCCCGGCCGGGCCGCCCCCCGGGCGGCCGCTGGGTCTCCATGACCCTCGCCCCGACTCCCAATGCACGGCGCGTGCCGAGGCGGCCGCCGTCGGCCCGATCCGGGGACCCCGGGCCGCCGCCGCGCCTGGCGACTTCCCGACCCGGCCGCGCCGCCACGGGCGTCACGCCGGCAGCATGCCAACCAGCCCGCCGCGGGGCGCCTCGCCGCGGAGCGGGCCAACCCGACTCGCCGCGGTGTCCGACCCCAGGGCCCGCGCCATCGCCGGGACCACCCCCGGTGCCGACCTCGGACCGCGGGCCGCACCACTCACCCCCCGCCGCCGGCCCCGTCCGACCGGCCCGGGTCGTGAATTGGCCCGATTCGTGTCGATTGTTGCAATTCGTAACTTTGCGAAACGCATCAAATTGGATCTTCGTTGAAATAAGTTTCTGGCGGGTCCCTTTGGGTTTGGAGGTTGAGGGACGTGCCCCTATCTTCCATGTCGCAGTTGTTGAGGGTTGCTAGGTGTGCGGTGCGGCCGCCGGCAACCCGGATCTCTCGGACAACGGAGCTTCCCCACGATGCGAGTGCGATCGGTCCTTTCCTGGATGGCGGCGGCGGTCCTGGCGCTGGGCATGCCGGGCGCGGTCTACGCGGGCAACCTGGTCACCAACGGTGACTTCACCCAGTACACGGGCGGCATCGGCCAGCTGAAGCCGGGCACCGGCGCCACCACCGAGCTGACCGGCTGGACGGTCGACCCGTCGGTGGGGACCGGTGGCAACCCGGGCAACTGGCTCTTCGACGGCAACAACATCGCCGCCGGCTCGGCCATGCAGGGCGGCCCGGTCTTCCTGTGGGGCCCGCCGAGCCCGCCGCCGGTGGCCGGCAACATCCTGGCGATGGACGGCGACTCGCTGTTCCGCGGTTCGATCTGGCAGGAGATCACCGGCCTGGTGACCGGCCAGACCTACGACCTGACCTTCTACCGGTCGAGCGGCCAGCTCACCTCGTTCTCGGGCCCGACCGAGACGCAGTTCCAGGTCAGCTTCGGCGGCGCCACCCAGTCGACCAGCCTCATCCAGAACGCCAGCGAGTCGTGGTCGGGCAGCTGGATCAAGGAGTCGATGACGTTCACCGCCACCGGCACCTCGCAGATCCTGACCTTCCTGGCCATCGGCACGCCCGACAACGTGCCGCCGATCGCCCTGCTGTCGGGCATCGAGCTGCAGGCGGTCCCCGAGCCGTCGACCCTGGTCGGCCTGGGCATCGGCCTGGTCGGCATGGGCCTGGTCCGCCGGTTCCGCAAGCGTTCGGCCTGATCCCGGTCGATCCGGCCTCCGGACGCGCCGCCTGATCTCGACTCCACCACGGCGTGCGATCGCGGGGGTTTCACCACCCCAGCGGTCGCACGCCGTTGTCATTGGCCGTGGCCGTCCGGCCCCGGCCGCTGTACCCTGGCCCCCACGGGATCGGGCCCGACCGACGCGGGTCGCGGCCCGGATCTCCGCCACCGACCCCGAGGGAGGAGGCCGCCGGCCGATCCGGCGACCGCGCATTGCCCATGAGCGCCTATCCGCCGATCGTGCTCGAGGTGCTGCGGCTGACGCTCTGGCTGGTCATCCTGAGCCTGGTGTTCGTGCCGCTGGAGCGGCTCTGCGCCGTGCGGCCGCAGCGGATCTTCCGCCAGGGGATCGCGACCGACCTGGGCTACTACTTCCTGAACAGCCTGCTGCCGGCGGTGCTGCTGGCCCCGCCGCTGGCGCTGGTGGCCGCGGCCGTGCTCCGGGTCCTGCCCGACGGGTACTTGCAGTGGGTCGGGACGTTGCCGTTCGGGATCAGGGCGGCCGTCGCGTTCGTCGCCGGCGAGGTGGGCTACTACTGGGGCCACCGGCTGAGCCACGTGGTGCCGTTCCTCTGGCGGATGCACGCCGTGCACCACAGCGCCGAGGCGATGGACTTCCTCGTGAGCACCCGGGCGCATCCGGCCGACATGGTCTTCGGCCGCCTCTGCGCCCTGACGCCGGTCTACGCCCTGGGCCTGGCCAGCCCCGCCAGCCTCAAGGACGGCACGGTGCCGGTGGCCGTCACGCTGCTGGCGACCGTGTGGGGGTTCTTCATCCACGCCAACCTCCGCTGGCGGCTCGGGCCGCTGGAGCGGGTGGTGACGACCCCGATGTTCCACCACTGGCACCACACCCGCAGCGGCCCGATCGACCGGAACTTCGCGTCGAACCTGGCGGCGCTGGACTGGCTCTTCGGCTCGCTGCACCTGCCGGGCGCCTGGCCGCCGGACTACGGGATTTCCGAACCGATGCCCGAGCACCTGGTCGACCAGCTCGTGCACCCGTTCTTCCCCGAGCCGGCCGCCGCAGCTCCCGCCCCCGACCCCGCCCTCGCCGCCGCCGGGGTCGCCGATCCGCGCGCGGCCGAGGAGCCGGCCGACCGGGATTGATCGGGGCGCGGGCCGCGGCCGTGGGCCCCAGGGGTCACTCGGCGACCAGCGGGCCGCCGTGCGGCTTCGGGGGTCCCGGGGCC
>CAZUZD010000361.1:0-5950 GCA_964624465.1 uncultured Isosphaeraceae bacterium | reverse complement strand
GCCGTCCGCGACCACGGACGCAGCCGCCTCGGCCTGGGCCTTCGCCTCGGCGGCGGCCCGTCGAGCGGCCTTGGCCTCGGCCGCGGCCTCGTTCGGCGCCGGGGCGGCCGACTCCTGCGGGGGGTCAGGATTCACGGGTTCGGGCTGGTGGGTGTCGGACATCGCTCAGCGACCCTCAGTTTCGCGCTCCGTGCGCGGGCATTGCGCTGCATTTCCTCGGGCGACGCTTCGACCGGTTTCTTCGTCAGGATGTTCAGGTTCGGATCGTTGCGGAAGGCCCACTTCACCTTGCGGTCTTCCAGCGAGTGGAAGCTGATGATCGCCGCCCGGCCCCCCGGCTTGAGCCAGCCGGCCAGGCCGGCGAGCACCCGGTCGAGGTGGTCCAGCTCGCCGTTGACCGCGATCCGGAGCGCCTGGAACACCCGGGTGGCCGGGTCGATCGGCGACCGCCGCCCCTTCGGCGGCGGGTAGCAGCGGCGGACGATCGCCGCGAGCTGCGCGGTGGTCGTGATCGGGGCCTTGGTCCGCTCCTCGACGATCCGGCGGGCGATCCGGCGGCTGAGCCGCTCCTCGCCGTACTGGTAGATCAGATCGGCCAGGTCGGCCTCGCGCTCGGTCCGGATCAGGTCGGCGGCCGTCTTGCCCCGGCTGGTATCGAACCGCATGTCCAGCGGCCCGTCCCCCTGGAAGCTGAAGCCGCGATCGGACCAGGCGAGCTGGTCCGACGACAGGCCCAGGTCGAGCAGGATGCCGTCGACGCCCTCCAGGCCCTCCTCCTCCAGCACGGCGTCGATCCGGCTGTACGGGGCGTGCACCAGCGTCACCGGCAGCCCCTGCGTCGCCGCCGCGGCCAGCTCGAGCATCGCCGGGTCGCGATCGAGCCCGATCACCCGGCCGCCCGGGACCACCTTCGCCGCCAGCGCGGCCGCATGGCCGCCGGCGCCGACGGTGCCGTCGATCAGGATGGACCCCGGGCGGGGGTCGAGCCAGCGGACGATCTCGTCCAGCAGGACCGACACGTGCACAGGGCCAGGCGGTGGGGTCGCCTCGGGCGCGTCGGACACGGCACACTCGACGGGAGGCTGGGGATGCGACGGGACGTCCCGACGGGTGCCGGCTCAGGAAGCGGCCGCGACTCTATCGGCACCGCCGTTCCTGTCAAGGCCGGCCGCTGCGCAGGGGGTCCGGCGGTCGACGTCCCGCCATCAGACATTCATCGGCACCCGCCGGTGCCAGCGAGCAGCGAATCGGGTGCCGGGGGGGGTGGTGCGGGTCGGGCGGCGCCGCGGGCCAGCCTCTCGGCGGGATCCGAAAGTGCCCGGGCAGGGGGCCGTCGAAGATGGCGGATGACGCTCCGCTGATCCGCCCTACCGAAGACTGGTATTCCTGTAGGGCGGATCAGCGGAGCGTCATCCGCCACGACCTTGCAGCGGCCATGCGCCTCACTTCGCCCCGAGAGCCTTGAGCCGGTCGGCGGCGGTGCGGGCCTGGGGGGTGCCGGGGTGCTGGCGGACGACGAGCTTGTAGAGGGCGGTGGCGGCGGTGGTGTCCCCCTTGGTGTCGAGGGCGCGGGCCTTCGTCAGCAGCTCGGCGGCCTTGGCGGCGGCGGGAGCGGGGGCACCGGCGGGAGGGGTGGCGGGGCTCGCCACGGGGGTCGTGGTGCCCTTCGGGGTGGCGGTCTTCGCCTTGGGGGCGGCCTTCGCGCGGGCCGGCTTGTCGGTGACGAGCGCGTCGAACTCGCCGTCGTCGCGAGCGGCCTTGGCGGCGGCGGGGGCAGGGGCGGTGCCGTCGGGGGTGGCGGCGGCCTTGAGGGCGAGCTTCTTGATGTACTTCTCGGGGTCGGCCTCGAACTCGTCGCGGCAGCCGGTGCAGCAGATGGGATAACTCTTGCCGGCGTGGCTCACGCTCATGCTGGCCGCGCCGCCGGTGATGATGCACTTCGGCAGGTTACTCGCCGCGCCGCCGGCGGCGAACGACTCGCCGGCCTTGCCCTGGTTGACCTCGATGAACCGCGCGTACCGGGGCGACCCGGGGGCCTGGCGGTCGTCCCACAGCAGGTAGCGGATCTTGTTGCTGTTGAGCCGCACGGTCAGCCGCTGCTTGCTGCCGTCGGGCAGGGGGCCCTCGCGGTCGAGCGCGAGCACCTGACCGGCGGCGTCGAGGGTGCCGGCGAACACGGCGGGCTTGCCGTCGGCGTCGACGGCGTCGAGCCGGTAGGTCGGGCCGGCGGGGTCGACAGTCAGCCGGCCCGACCGGACGGCCCTGTTCCCCTCCAGGGTGAGCGTCATGGCGACCGGCTTGCCGCCCTCGAAGGCCCAGGCCCAGGCGTGCGACTCGGGCCAGCCCTTGACCTTGTTGGCGGCGGGAATGCCCGCGCCCTTCCAGGCGCCGACCAGGTGCTCGAACGGCGCCAGGGCCTCGGGCACCTCGTCCGACTGGGCCCGGACCCGGGTCGCCAGGGGCCCGCCGACGGCCAGCAGCATCGCGAAGATCCGCAGGGTCCGCGTCATCGGGGTCGCGCGCCGCATGCTGGTCACTCCGTGGGGCCGGTCGGTGCCGGTGTGGAACGTGGAACGCCGCGAGGCCGGGGCCATCGCTTCACGATAGCCGCCGGCCCCGGGGTTGTGACAGTCGGGAGTGGGTCCGGCGGGCGCCGGCACGCGGTCCGGATCAGAAGTCGATCCGCACGCCCGCGTCCTTGAGCGCCGGCAGCTGCTGCGACTTCGCGGCCTCGGAGAGCGGGTTGCCCTTCAGGTACAGCCGCAGGAACGGGGCGAACCGCTTGGAGCCGGCGGTGTCGGCCTTGGCCCAGTCGATCAGGGGGGTCAGCTCGGCGACCTGGCAGCGCTCCAGCACGATCAGGCCGGGCTCGGTGAGCCTGGTCAGGGGGGTCAGGTCGGCCAGCGGGTTGTCGCTGAGGTTCAGGGTGCTGAGGCGGGTCAGCTCGCCGATCGGGGCCAGGTCCTTGATCTGGTTCTTGGCCAGGTACAGCGAGGCCAGCTTCTTGAGGCCGGCGACCGGGGCCAGGTCGGCCACCTGGTTGTTCGAGACGTCGAGCGCGGCCAGCGCGGTCAGGCCGGCGACGGCGTCGAGCTTCGCGACCTGGTTGTCGCTGACGACGAGGTACTGGAGCTTCTTGAGCTCGGCCAGCGGGGCCAGGTCGGCGATCTTGTTGCCGGCCAGGTCCAGTGACTGCAAGTTCTTGAGGCCGGCCAGGGGCTTGAGGTCGACGATCTCGTTCTTCGAGAGCTTGATGAGCGCCAGGTTCGGGCACTTCTCCAGGCCGGCGAGGTCCTTGATCCCCTTGGCGTCGGCCTCGAGGATGAACAGGTCGCGGAGCTTCTCGTCGGTGAGGTCGGCCTTGTCGTCGAGGTGCAGGGCGGCGCGGACGGCCTTGTCGAGGGCGGCGTCGGGCAGGCCGGCGGCGGTGGCAGCGGCCGGCGTGGCGGCCAGGACCGCGAGGGCGGCGGCCAGCGCCAGGCCCTGGGCAGCGACGATGCGGGTCATGGGGGGTCGTTCCTCGGGCGCCGTTGGGGCGGGACTCGGTGCGGCAGGATCGGGCCGGGGGCGTGAGCGGGTCGGGTCCAGGGACCCCGGCGATGCCAGGGCCCGCGAACCGGCCGCGCGGGCGGCGGCCCGCCCCCTCTCTGCCCCCGATGTTGCGACCCGACCGCCCCCGGGTCAAGAGCCGGCCGGGTCGAGCAGCCCCTCCAGGCAGAGCCGCGACCAGCTCTCGAGCCGGTCGCGATCGCGGCCCAGCTCGGCCAGCGGCACGAACCCCGCCTCGGCCAGGCCCAGCTCGCGGGGCGACACCAGCGGCCGCTCCAGCTCGTAGACGTGCACGACCCCGAGGTGCACCTGGCCGACCGGCGTGGCGTCGTCGTTGATCAGGCCCACCAGCCGGAGCGTGCCGGGACTGCCCAGCTCGACCTCCTCCTCCAGCTCCCGCCGCAGGGCCAGCTCGTAGGCGTCGCGGGTGGCGCGACCGTCGGCGTCGGCCTCGTCGACGTGGCCCCCCACGCCGAACGACCGCTGTGCGTGCAGGCGACTTTCCCCCTGGCTGGAGCCGCGGGTGTAGCAGAACACCGAGTCGGCGTGCCGGAAGATCACGTACGGGATGATCTGCTTGAAGGCCCGGTCCTCCTCCATCAGGTACCGCGGCCGGAACTGGGCGTGCGGCGGGGCCAGCAGGACGGACAGATACCGCTCGGCGTCGGGGGAGAAGCCCTGGAACCGGCCCAGGCGGTCGAGCTCGGCGGCCGGCACGACCAGGATCGGCAGGCGGTGCGACGGCTTCACGCCCGGCGGCAGCGGGGGCAGGGCGGGGTCGGGGTCGGTGGGGGACGCGGCGTCGGGGGTCGTGCTCATCGGTCGGGTGAACCTCCCCGGGGGCGGCGGGCGCCGGCGCGGCCCGCCCGCCGGGATCGGGTGGAAAGGGGGGACTGGGGACCGGCCGGCGGCGACGACCTTGCCGGTTATGGCGATGGATCCGACGGCACGGTCCGGCCCATGGTTGTCGGCCGGCGGCGCCCTCCCTATCATCGGCTCTCTGGGTGCCGCCGCGGCACCCTCCCCCCCAGAGGACGGGCCGTGCTCGGCACGACACTCGCCGCCCGCTATCGCATCGAGCGCGAGCTGGGTCGTGGCGACCGCTCGGTCGTCTACCGGGCCCACGACGAGATCCTCCAGCGCCCGGTGGCGATGAAGGTCCTCGCCAGCCCGCTCGACCCCGACCTGATGCGCCGGATCCGCGTCGAGGGGGCGGTCCTGGGCCGGCTGATGCACCCGGGCATCGCCCGGCTCTACGAGGTCGGCTGCGAGGGCGAGACGCTGCTGCTGGTCAGCCAGGCGATCGACGGCCCCAGCCTCCGCGACGAGGCCGGGGGGCTCGCCGGCCCCGATCGGGCCGGTCGCCTGGGGCGGCTGATCCCGGTGGCTGAGGCGCTCGACGTCGTGCACCAGCAGGGCCTCTGCCACGGCGCGCTGCGGCCCGAGCACCTGCGGCTCGACCCCGGCACCGGCCGGCCGGTGCTCATCGACTTCGCGCTGGCGGCGCTCCGCGAGCTGCGGCCCGAACGGTCGCGGACCCGGGCCGGCGGCGCGGCCGAGTTCCTCAGCCCCGAGCAGGTGCGCGGGCGGCCCGCCGACGCCCGCTCCGACCTCTACGCCCTCGGCGTCCTGCTCTACGAGGCCGCCACCGGCACGCTGCCGTTCGCCGGCCGGCTCGACGACGTGCTGGCCCAGCAGGTCAGCGCCTTCCCCGAGCCCCTGCGGCTCCGCGCCCCCGACCTGCCGGCCGACCTGGAGGCGCTCGTCCTGGCCCTGCTCGCCAAGGACCCCGAGGCCCGCCCCCACCGCGCGGCCGCCATCGCCACCGCCTTGCAGGCCATCGTGCCCACCCTCGCCCCGGCGTGCCCCGTCCCCACCAACGGCCACGGCCGTCCGGGGCCCGGAGTCGGGTCCAGGTCCGTCACGCCGCCGGTGCGACCGCCCGCCGAGCCGGCCCGGCCCCGGGTCGAGGCGCCCACCGGCCGGGGGCGCCGGTCCTGGTCCGACCCGTTCGGCGACCTGATCGGTCAACTCGTGGCGGCGGTGGCCGACGAGCCGATCGCCGTCACGCCCGAGGCCCGGCACCTGACCGGCCACTACCTGGCCGACCTGCTGGCCACGGCGCGTGGCGACCGCCGGCTCGAACGGCGGCACATCGACCGGTCCCGGCTGCTGCTGGCGATGGCCGCGCTGGGCCTGCCGGATGGGACCGTCGAGGTCGACGCGGTGGCCGCGCTCTTCGAGCATGGCCTGGACCCCCGCAGCCGGCTCAGCCCGGTGGTCGTGCTCAAGTACCTGGCCGCCCGCGACACCCCCGCCCGCCGCAAGCGGTTCCGCCGCCGGCGGTCCGAGCTGCTGGAGGCCAGCCCGCGCCTGGCCCGCCTGGCCGACGCCCGCGGCG
>CAZUZD010000360.1:0-6024 GCA_964624465.1 uncultured Isosphaeraceae bacterium | reverse complement strand
GGTGGTGCGCGGAGCGGCCTGATAGCCCACCCCACGGGCACCGGCGCCGTAGGTGAACCGAGGGGTCGAGCCCCGCTGGGCGACCGCCACGGCCGTGAGCGTCGTCACGCCGACGAGCACGACGGTCGCGATCACGCTGATCCAGGGGCCGCCGGCGGGACGCACCGGGCAGATCGTCGGTTGCATGATACGAATTTACCTTCAGGGGCCACTCACCGGCGAGCGCCGGGGCGGGTCGAGTTTCGCCGGATGGCGGCGCAGACGGTTGCACTAACTTATTCATCTTCGAGCCCTGGAATCGCAATTGTCAAGAGGCCGGGTTTCGCCGATCCGGGGCGGAACACCCGGCCGCCGGGCAGGTTGCTCTTGTCGCGATCCGGGGGTTGCCGTAGATACACCGATCCGGTGATCGATCGTGCCCAGGGAGGGGTGCGCCCACCGGCGCCGACGGAGGCCATCGCGTGCGATTCGCCGCCAGAGGTCGGGCTGCCTCCTGGACCGTGGCGGCCATGTGGTGCCTGCTTGCTGGCGCTGGCGCGGGCACTGCGGCCGTCGCCGCCCCGCCGCAAGCGTCCCCCACACCCACACCCACGCCCCCGTCGCCGGCACCGGCACCCGCCGTGGGCCCCGACGGCGCGGGCGGTGCCCCGGAGGTCCTGGCCCGGCTGCGGGCCATGGAGCAGCGCAATCGCGAGCTCGAGGCTCGCTACGGCGCCATCGAGGAGCAGAATCGCCGGCTCACTGAGGAGCTCCAGCGCACCCGGGCCGAGCAGGCCGATCAGTTCCGCGCGATCCTCGATCGGCTCGAAGGGCGGCCGGGGGGCCCCGTGGCCCCCGCCGCTGCGGCGGGGGCGGACGGACCGCTGCCGCCGGCCCCGCCCCCGACCCCGGCTCCCTCGCCGTTGCTGCCGCTGCTCGACGATGCCCCGCGGGACACGGTCGACGCCGACACCCCGGTGCCCGATTACACCGAGGGGCAGTTCGCCCCGTACGCCCCGGCGCCCGGCTACTCCTACCCCCCCCGGCGCCCCGGGGGCCGGCAGGCCCTCGGCGGCACCTTCGGGCCCGGCTTCCGGTTCAGCACCGAGGACGAGGAGTTCCGGCTCCAGATCCACTACGAATCGCAGATCGAGGGCCGCGTCTGGGGCCAGGATCAGGTGCCGGCCAACAGCGGCATCTACCTACCGCGACAGCGGATCTTCTTCAGCGGCAACATCACCCGGCCGATCGAGTACGAGCTGGCGATCAACCGGGGCTTCGGCAGCCTCAACGTGCTGAACGCCTTCGTGAACCTCCACCTCGACGACCGGTTCCAGTTCCGCATCGGGCGCTTCTTCACGCCCATGCTCTACGATCAGTACGCCATCTCGAACTACTGGCTGCCCACGCCCGAGCGCTCGATTTTCACCACGAACCTGTCGCTGAACCGCCAGTATGGCGCCATGGCCTGGGGCTACCTCCTCGACAAGCGGCTCGACTACGCGGCCGGCGTCTTCAACGGTTCCCGGAACTCGTTCGAGCCGGTGGCCAACGGGCTCGACTTCGTCGGATACCTCAACGCCCGGCCGTTCCAGGAATCCGAGGCGCTGCCCTGGCTGCGATTCCTGAACGTCGGCACCTCGGTGGCCTACGGCGACCAGGACCAGGCGCCCGTCCCCGCCTCGTTCCGGATCGCCGGCGGCTCCCCCTCGGCCGACGTACCGGGCCCGGCCACCACCCCGTTCCTGATCCTCGACCGGGGCGTGATCGAGCGGGGCGATCGCCTGCTCGGCTCGGTGCATGCGGCGTACTACCACAAGAGCCTGTCGCTGATCGGCGAGTGGCAGTACGGCTACGGGGGCTACGTGGCGCCGGGGGCCCAGCGGTCGACCCGGGTGCCGTTCCGGGGCTACTACGTCTCGGCGGGCTACTTCCTCACCGGCGAGCAGGTGGAGCGACGGACGCGGGTGACGCCGCTGCGGCCCTTCCTCACGACCCGCGCCGACCAGGGGCGTCGCGGCCCGGGCGCCTGGGAGGCGGTCGCCCGCTACAGCGTGCTCGGGCTCGGCGACGACGTCTTCACCGCCGGCCTGGCCGACCCGGCGCTCTGGTCGAACCAGGCCGCCACCACCGAGCTGGGCCTGAACTGGTACTGGAACGACTACATCAAGATCTACATGTTCTGGCTCCGCGGCGACTTCGCCGACCCCGTCCAGTACCGCCCCGGCCAGTTCCAGCAGACCGCCGACATGTTCTGGCTCCGGTTCCAGCTCTACTTCTGAGGCGGCCCCCGGCGCTGCCGCCGACAGGAAAGCCCCTTCGATTTTAATGTTAACTTTTTATTCACCGGTGCAAATTTGCTTCAGCCGACAGTGACCTCTTTGCCACTTCGAACCCAATCGCTATCCTGACCTCCAATTGCACGGGCCCGTCGCGATGCTGCGATCCGGCTCCGCGACACGATCCACCTCCGTCGGACCACCTCTCGGTGCCGCCAGCGCCGGTCCGGCACCCGCCCGTGCCCCAGGAGTTCTCGGCCATGCGTCCGCCCTCCGACCCCTCCCGCCGTGACTTCGTCCGCCTCGCCGGATTGGCCGCAGGCGCCGGCCTGGGCCTCACGCATGGGACATCGTCCGCCAGCGAGCCGGCGGCCCCCGCCGCCCCCGCCGTCGCGCCGGACGCGGTGCTCGAGAAGCTGCTCGAAGGCAACCGCCGGTTCATCGCTGGCACGCCGTCGCTGCTCTCGCGCCGCCGCCCCGAGGACTTCGCCGCGCTGGCCGAGGGCCAGGCCCCGACGGCGATCATCGTCGCCTGCGCCGACTCGCGGGTCGCCCCCGAGCTGATCTTCGACCAGGGCGTCGGCGACCTGTTCGTGGTCCGGGTGGCCGGCAACGTCGTCACCAACACGGGCCCCGTCATCAAGGGGAGCCTGGAGTTCGCCGTCGCCGAGCTGGGTGCCCGGCTGATCGTGGTGCTGGGCCACAGCGCCTGCGGCGCCGTCAAGGCGGCGATCACGCACATCGACGCCAAGGACGTGCTCCCGGGCGCCATCGAGGGCCTGGTCGACGTGATCCGGCCGGCGGTGGCCGACGCCGCGGGCCAGCCGGGCGACAAGCTCGACAACGTCATCAAGGCCAACGTCCGCAAGTGCGTGGCCACGATCCGGGGCCTCGACCCGATCCTCTCCAAGTTCGCCGGCGGCGGCGAGCTCAAGGTGGTCGGCGGCGTGTACGACCTCAAGTCCGGCCGCGTCGAGATCCTCGCCTGAACCGGAGCGTGGTCGCATGGGCTCGTCCTCGACGTCGACCGTGGTCCCGGCACAGGGCTTCCTGGCAACGGCCGCAGCGCTCGAGCGCCAGGTTCCCGAGCCGGCCCGCGCGGTGCTCCGGGGCATCGGCCAGGTGTTCTTCCAGGAGAACGCCCTGAGCGGCCTCTGCTTCGCGCTGGGGATCGCCGCCGGCTCGCCGGCGCTGGCCCTGGGCGCGGTGGCCGGGGCGGCCATCGGCACCGCCACGGCGCGGCTGGCGCGATTCGATGCGGGTGAGACCGCGGCGGGCATTTATGGCTTCAATGCCACGCTCGTCGGGCTGGCGTCGCTGTTTTTCTTCAAATTCGGGCCGGGCCTGGCGGTGCTCCTGGTCGTCGGCTGCGTCGCGGCCACGTTCCTGACGCGGCTGGTGCGGACCGCCCTGCCGTTCCCGACCTACACCGGCCCCTTCATCGTGACCACCTGGGCCCTGGTGCTCGTGGGCGGGGCGCTCGGCCTGGCGGCCAACCCGGGGGCGGCGCCGCTGATCCCGAACCCGCCGCTGCCGCTGGCCATCGAGGCGACGGCGCACGGGGTCGGGCAGGTGATGTTCCAGGGGAGCCTCTGGGCCGGGCTGCTGTTCCTGGCGGGCATCGCCCTGGGCGACACCCGGCACGCGCTGCTGGTGCTGGCCGGCTCGGTGGTGGGGATGCTGCTGGCCAGCCACCACGCGACCGAGGCCTATCGCGCCCTCGACCCCGAGCGGCTGGTCGAGCGATCGCTTTACGACAACATCCGCCTGGGGCTCTACGGCTACAACTCCGCGCTGGCGGCCGTGGCCCTGTACCTCTGGCGCCGGTCGCTGATCCCGGCCCTGCTGGGCATGCTCGTCGCGGTGCCGCTGACCGAGCTGCTGCCGCTGACCGGGCTGCCGGCGTTGACCGCGCCGTTCGTGCTGGCCACCTGGATCGTCCAGCTCCTGGGCCGGCTCGACGCCGCGTCCCTGCATCCGGCGCCGCCGCCGCCGGGCGCCTGAACCGCTCAGAACCCTGTCTTCCCTCGCCGCCCGATTCGAGGACCGTTCCGATGCAGCTCTCCCCGCAAGAACGCGACAAGCTCCTGATCTTCGTGGCCGCGCAGGTGGCGCGCCAGCGGAAGGATCGCGGCCTGAAGCTGAACCTGCCCGAGGCGACCGCGCTGATCACGGCCGAGCTCATGGAGATGGCCCGGGACGGCAAGACGGTGGCCGAGGTCATGTCCGCCGGTCGCGAGATCCTGACCCGGGCCGACGTGATGGACGGCGTCGCCGACCTGATCGGCATGATCCAGGTCGAGCCGACGTTCCCCGACGGCAGCAAGCTCGTCACGGTCCACGAGCCGATCCGCTGAGCCCCGCCCCCACCCGTCCCATCCCGCATCACCCCCGCCCCGGAGACGAGCCGTGATCCCAGGCGAATTTCTCTTCGACGGACCCGACCTGGAACTCAACGCCGGCCGCCCGGTGGTGACCGTCAAGGTCAACAACACCGGCGACCGCCCGGTGCAGATCGGCGCCCACTACCACTTCTTCGAGGTCAACAAGGCGCTGGTCTTCGACCGCGAGCAGGCGTACGGCACCCGCCTCGACCTGCCCAGCGGCACGTCGGTCCGGTTCGAGCCGGGCGAGGTCAAGGACGTCCACCTGGTGCCGTACTCGGGCGAGCGCACGGTCTACGGCTTCTGCGCCCTCGTCAACGGCCGGCTCGACGACCCGTACACCCGCGAGATGAGCCTGCGGCGCTGCCGCGAGCAGGGGTTCGGCGACGCCCCCGGCAAGTGACCATCCTCATCCCAGCCAAGGCCCGACCTGAGACGATCCGGGGGAGATTCGCATGAGCGTCAAGATCTCGCGCAAGGCGTACGCCAAGAAGTACGGCCCGACCAAGGGTGACCGGATCCGGCTGGCCGACACCGAGCTGATCATCGAGATCGAGCAGGACCACATCGACTACGGCGAGGAGTCGATCTTCGGCGGCGGCAAGAGCATCCGTGACGGCCAGGACCAGTGCCCGATCATCACCCCGATGGGTCCGCCCCACTGCGACCTGGTGATCACCAACGCCGTGATCGTCGACCACTGGGGGATCGTCAAGGGGGACATCGGCGTCCGTGACGGTCGGATCGTCGCCGTCGGCAAGTCGGGCAACCCGCTGACCCAGTGCGGCGTCGACCCGCGCCTGGTCATCGGACCGGGCACCGAGATCATCGCGGCCGAGGGGCGGATCGTCGTCGCCGGCGGCGTGGACACGCACATCCACTTCATCTGCCCGCAGCAGATCGAGACGGCGCTGGCCAGCGGCATCACCACGCTGATCGGCGGCGGCACCGGCTCGGCCACGGGCACGTGGGCCACCACCTGCACGCCCGGCCCCTGGAACATCATGCGGATGTTCCAGGCGTTCGAGGCCCTGCCGGTCAACGTCGGCATCCTGGGCAAGGGCAACGGCAGCCTGCCCGGCCCGCTCGAGGACCAGATCCGCGCCGGCGCCTGCGGGCTGAAGCTCCACGAGGACTGGGGCACCACCCCCGCGGTCATCGACACCAGCCTGACCGTCGCCGACCAGTACGACATCCAGATCGCGATCCACACCGACACGCTCAACGAGTCGGGCTTCCTGGCCGACTCGGTGGCCGCGATGAAGGGCCGCGCGATCCACAGCTTCCACACCGAGGGGGCCGGCGGCGGCCACGCGCCCGACATCATCAGCATCGCCAGCCTGCCGCACGTGCTGCCGTCGAGCACGAACCCGACCCGGCCG
>CAZUZD010000359.1:0-6025 GCA_964624465.1 uncultured Isosphaeraceae bacterium | reverse complement strand
AACGGCGCGGAAGACGACATCCCGTTCTGAACCCGGCCGAGGCGTCCGGCCTGCCCTGCGCATCGCCCATCGCCCGAACCGGACCTGCCCCTGAACCCGGACGCCCGACCCGCCCGACCCGTCGTGGATCGGCCGATTTGTAGGAGTGACCCGTCCCATGGCCAAGACGCCCAGCACCAAGACCAAGGCCAAGCCCAAGGCCTCCTCCAAGGCCAAGGCCGCCGGCGCCAAGCCCGTCGGTCCGCCCCGCCAGCCCGGCGTCGAGCGCCGTCGGAACCACCCGACCCGCGCCAAGGACGGGTACATGCAGGTCCTGCTGACCAACAAGGTCCCGTTCCTCGGCACCGCCGGCGACCTCGTCAAGGTCCGCCCCGGCTACGCCCGCAACTACCTCCTGCCCCAGGGCCTGGCCACCTTCGCGACCCCGCACAACCTGCGGATCGTCGACAAGCACCGTGAGCGGCTCCGCGCCCTCGAGGAGGCCCGCAAGGCCGACCTCCAGAACCTCGCCGCCCAGATCGCCCAGCGGTCGATCACGATCGAGGCCAACGCCAACGCCGAGGGTCACCTCTACGGCTCGGTCAACTCCGCCCAGATCGCCGAGGTCCTCCGCAAGGACGGCGTGCCGATCGAGGAGGACATGGTCCGCATCGAGGGCCCGCTCAAGGAGCTCGGCCTCTACACGATCGCCCTGAGCCTGGGCCACGACGTCACCGCCGAGGTCAAGCTCTGGGTCGTCCCGACCCACACCGACGAGACCGCCGGCTCCTGAGCCTGCGACCGATTTGACCCCGGGCGGCCCGAACCGGCCACCTGGGTCGAGCCACCCGCTCATCGACCGCGGCCGACCGTCCCCCCCGGGGCGGTCGGCCGCAGTCGTTTCCTGCGCCTGCCCGGCTTGCCAGGCCTCTCCAGACCCACCCCGAACGGCCGGCGACCGGCCCTTTTGCTGTTGTGGCGCCCGGCGCGGGGCCGATACCATCTGTACAGGTCACCTCGGGGTCGGGACGCGGGTCCCCGCCCCATCGTGGCGCGCAGCAGGCATGCAACGGCGAGGTCGCCCCGGCATGGTCGCGAGCTCCAACGGCAACGGCAATGGCAACGGCGGATCGCACGGGCGTGGCCGTCGGGACCGCGATCGTGACGCGGCGCCCGCGTTGCCCGAGGACCGGCTGCCGCCGCAGAACCTCGAGGCCGAGCAGGGCGTGCTGGGCGGCGTGCTGCTCAACAACGAGTGGCTCCACGATGTCGTGCCGATCCTCCGCCCCGAGGACTTCTATCGCGACAGCCACCAGATCCTGTTCCGCTCGATCCGCGACCTCTACGACAAGATCCAGCGCGTCGATGCGCTGATCCTGGCCGACGAGCTGAAGCGGCGGGGCGAGTACGACAAGGTCGGCGGCGACGAGACCCTGGCGCAGATCCTGGAGGCGGTGCCGCACGCCGCCAACACCCTGTTCTACGCCCAGATCGTGCGGGAGAAGTCGATCAGCCGGAAGGTGATCGAGGGGGCCAGCGAGATCCTCCGCGAGGGGTACGCCAACTCCCTGACGGCCGACGAGCTGCTCCAGTCGGCCGAGCGCCGGATCTTCCAGATCGCCGAGGACAACGCCAGCGGCGAGACGGTCGAGCTCCGCGACGTCGTCACCGTGGCGATGGACACGATCGCGCTGCGGAGCGAGGAGAAGCACCCGGTCAGCGGGGTCTCGACCGGCTACTTCGACCTGGACGACATCACCGGCGGCTTCCAGGGCTCGCAGCTCATCATCCTGGCCGCCCGCCCCTCGATGGGAAAGACGGCCTTCGCGCTGAACATGTGCGAGTACGCGTCGCTCGAGGGCAAGGCGGGCGTGCTGTTCGTGAGCCTCGAAATGGGCCAGCGCGAGCTGGCCGAGCGTCTGCTCTGCTCGCGGTCGCGGGTCGACGGCGACAAGCTCCGCAAGGGCCGCGGCCTGGGCACCCGCGAGATGACCCTGCTGGGTCGCGCCTACGACGACCTGCGGGGCGCCTCGATGTTCATCGACGACACGCCCGCGCGCAACATGCTCCAGATCTCGTCGAATGCCCGCCGCATCCAGCGCCGCAGCGGCCTGGGCATGATCGTGATCGACTACATCCAGCTCATCGAGCCCGAGTCGGGCGAGGGCCGGGACAGCCGCCAGGAGCAGATCTCGAAGATCAGCCGGCGGCTCAAGACCCTGGCCCGCGAGCTCCAGGTGCCCGTGATCGCGCTGTCGCAGCTCAACCGGGCGGTGGAGAACCGCGAGGATCGCCGGCCCCGCATGGCCGACCTCCGCGAGTCGGGCGCGATCGAGCAGGACGCCGACCTGGTGCTCCTGCTGCACCGCCCCGAGTACTACGACCCCAACGACCAGCCGGGCATCGCCGAGCTGATCGTGGCCAAGAACCGCAACGGCCGCACCGACACGGTCAAGATGACGTTCCTGCGGAACATCATGCGGTTCGAGAACCTCGCCGCCGTGAACGACCCGATGATCGACGGCGGCTCGTTCTGACCGAACGGCATCCGGGTCGCAGGTGTCCAAACGCTGGGCCGGTCGGTGGATTGCCGCCACCGGCTCACGTCCGTATGATGCGCGCGGTGGCCGCGACGGGCGTCAGCCGGTCCCAGGCCGCCGTC
The DNA here is from genome assembly GCA_964624465.1 of uncultured Isosphaeraceae bacterium. Lineage (GTDB taxonomy): Bacteria > Planctomycetota > Planctomycetia > Isosphaerales > Isosphaeraceae > CAZUZD01. The sequence goes on along the minus strand of CAZUZD010000359.1, from coordinate 3,384 downwards.
CGCGTCTCCCCTGCCCCTCGCCCTCGCGCCGACAGGAGGCCGCCGATGCGCCCGACCTCCCCCCTGTCCCACCCTCTGGCACCGCGGGGCCTCTGGCCCGACACCCGCTGAGCGGCCGGCTCCGGCCCGCCCGGTCGGACGATCCTGCCCGGGTCGCCCGACACCGCGCTGTCCCCCGCATTGAACCCGCCCGACGCGACCGACATCCTGGCGGCCGAGGGACCCCCTCGCGCCCCAAGGTGGCGCGGGCCACGAGTTCCGACAGCCAGAGAGTGAGACGAGCGATGAACCCGCGCAAACCCCTGCGGAAGACCATGCGGCGGTTCTGTGGCAGCCTGGGCGCCGAGGATGGGGTCGACCCGCGCGAGCTGGCCCGCCGGTACGCGCAGGAGGCCCGCAAGCCGGGCGGTCGCAAGACCAGCCAGCTCTGCCACCAGGTGGCCGAGACGATCGGCGAGGTGCTCGCCGAGCAGCCCGACGACATCCTCCGCGACCTCATGGTCGTCGAGGTCCAGCCGGCGCCCGACGAGTCGCGCCTGCTGGTGACGCTGGCCCCCGGCCCGGGCGCCCGCCTGCCCGAGCCGCTGGCGGTGATCCAGCACATCGACGTCTCGGCCGGCCTGATCCGGTCGGAGGTCGCCGCCGCCATCACCCGCCGCCGGGCCCCCAACCTGGAGTTCCGCCTGGCGCTGGCGCCGCCGCGCTGAGCAGGCGCTGGATCGACGATCTGCCCCGCATTCAGGCCGGTCCGGGTCGCCTCATTCAGGGGATCCCCGGCCCGGCCGTCCCTCGTCGTGCCGGCCGCCAGGCCCTGATCCGGGGCGATCCGAGGCGCTGGGGGGATAGGGACGGTGGGGGCGTTCGGGGCGATTCTCGGGGAAGCCGGGGGGGCGGAGGGTGGACCGCACCCCGACGAGCAAGTTAAGTTGAAACCCAATTCCAGGCCCCCGCCCAGCTCAGTAGTCCTGGGTGGGTGGGGTTAGGACCCTGGTGAGTTGGCCCCACGTCGCGGTGGACCGGCGGATGGCCGAACAGGAACTCATCGACGAGCCCGGGCGCGAGCTCGACGGCCACGAGCCGATCGGGGCGGCCGACGCGCGCGAGTCGGTGCTGCGGCTGGTGCGTGCCACCCGGTCCGGCTTCCTCTGGGAACGGCGCAGCGGCGCCAATGCGCTGGCCGACCTGCGGGGGGTCCCGGCCGGCCTCGAAGGGCTGGTCGCCGAGAGCCTGCTCCTGGTGACCAGCGACCCGGACGCCCGCACCCGCGAGGCGGGCGCCCGCGGTCTGGGTCGCCATGCGGGCCCCGAGCCCGACCGCGCCATCGAGTGCCTGCTCGGGGCCGTCGAGGACCAGAACCCTTATGTGAGCGCCTCGGCGATTCATGCGCTCGGCCAGCTCCGGGCGGAGCCGGCGCGGGGCGCGATCCTGAACTGCCTGGAGGACTCGAACCCCCGGGTCGTGGCCGCGGCGATCGGCGCCGTGGGGCGGCTCGGGCCGGCAGCGCTCGGGGCCCAGCTCCTGCGGTTCCTCGACGTCTCGCAGCCGTACATCCTGGCCGCCGCCGCGGTGGCCGTGGGCCGGCTGGGCTGCGCCGACGCGGGCCCGGCGCTGCTGCGGAACCTGCGAGGGCTTGCCGCTCAGCCCGAGGCCGAACCGCCGAGCGGGGGCCGCGAGCTGCGGGCGTACCACCTGCCCCGGTGCCACATCCAGGCGCTGGTCCAGGTACGGCACCTCGATGCCGTCCCCGTTCTGATCGAGATCGCCCTCCGAAACGTCGGCCTGCGGAGCACGGCCACCACCGCCCTGCGCGATCTGGACGCCCGCCAGGCCGCCGGCGCCCTCGCCTGGATGCTCCGCGACCCCGGCACCAAGCTCCGGCACAGCCTGCTACAACTGCTCGAGCGCGCCGACTTGCCCGAGACCCTGCCGTTCGTCCGCCCGCTGCTCGACGATGCCGCCGCCGAGAACCGCCGGCTGGCGGTCACCCTGGTGGGCCGATGGGGCGATCTCGGTTCGCTCGAACGGGTGCGGCGGATGGCCGCCGCCGAGCCGAATCCGTACGCCCGTCCCCAGGCGGTGCGAGCCCTCGCCGCGCTGGTGGGACCGGCGGGCCTCGCCGAGCTGTCGGCCTTCGTCGGTGACCCGAACGCCTCGGTCCGCCTGGCCGTCGCCGAGGGGATTGCCTCGTGGGCCAACCCGCCGGCCGGGGCCGCCGCTCTGCTCGATCGGCTCGCCGTCGACCGCGAGCCGCGCGTGGTTCAGGCTGCGATCGCGGCGCAGGACCAGCTGCGAATCCGCTCCGTGGGTCCGAGCTCGGCCTCTCGACCCGAACCGGCCGTGGCGCTGGTGCCCGAGGACATTCGCGGACAGGCCTTCGAGCTCCAGGAGGTGCTGCTGGGCTGGCGTGAGGGGCTGGCCGCGCGGCAGTCGCTGGTCGCACCCGACGCCCTGGCCGAAACCGACAACGCCCTGACGCATCTGATCGGCCTGCTGGTGCGGACCCAGGCGCCCGAGGCCGCCCAGGCCTGACGCCCGCCCGCCGGCCCGCCACCGCCCGCGCGAGGCGGGGCAGAGCCGATCCCGATCGCACCGACGGCATTCGGTTTGCGTTTCTCCCGGCGCCAGAGCCCGTGCGCCCGGGCCGCCCTGCGCCGCGGGGTCGGACGGGCGCCGCTCCTTGGTGGCGTAGGGAGTCCCGTTTGATGCAGCGTCACTGGTTCCCCCGCCGGGCCGCGACGGCCGTCGTCGCCGTCCCGCTCCTGCTCGGCGCGGCTGTCCCCGCGCGGGCGCAGGATGGCCAGCTCCCGACCGGCGACCCGGTCACCGGCCCGAAGACCAGCCGCGACAACCCGCGGCCCGACACCTCGACCCCGCCCCGGCGCACGACGGCCGACATCCTGACGCCGGTGCCCGAGTCTCCCAGCGATCCCGCCCCGCCGGGCACGCGCGGCGTGCAGATCCCCCGGCCAGGGGCCACGGCCACCGGCCGCCCCGGAGCCCCGGCCACGGGGGCTCCCGGCCAGGTCGCTCCGGCGACGGGCCAGCCGGCCCGGGTCCACTTCATCGAGGGGGTCGTCACGGCGATCCACTCCCCCGACGCCGACGCTCGCGCCGGCGGCACGCTGGTGCGGCTCGTGATCGACCCCGATCAGACCTGGCACGCCTTCGCGACAGCCGGGCCCCAGAACCTCGAACCGGGGGCCCGCCCCTCCAGCCTCTCGCCGCGGAACGAGCCCGACACCGCCGGTGACCGGGCCGCGCCCGCCGCCGCCCCCGCCCCCCCGGCTCCGACCCCGCGCAGCAACCCCGCGGCCCCGGGAACCCTGCCCCCTCCGGGGACCGCACCGGCGCCCCGGCCGGGCTTCCGCTCGCTGCTGCAGGACC
>CAZUZD010000358.1:0-6026 GCA_964624465.1 uncultured Isosphaeraceae bacterium | reverse complement strand
CGACGATGTGACGGTCGTCTGCGGCACCGAGTTCGGCCGCACGCCGGGTCTGGAAACCCGCGACGCCTACGCCAACCCGACCGGCCGCGACCACCACCCGCACGCCTTCTCGATCTGGATGGCCGGCGCGGGGATCAAGCCGGGGACGGTGCACGGCGCGACCGACGAGCTCGGGTTCCACGCCGTCGAGTCGCCGCACTACGTCACCGACGTCCACGCCACCGTCCTGCACCTGATGGGACTCGATCCGAAGCGGCTCGACGTCCCCGGCCGCAAGCGGCTGGAGCTTGACCACGGCCAGCCGATCCACGCCATCCTCGCCTGAGGTCCCATTCCGCCCCGGGATGCCCGGGTCCCTCGCGTTCTCTGGCTCAGTAGCCCAATCGGCAGAGGCAGCAGACTTAAAATCTGTCAAGCGTGGGTTCGAGTCCCACCTGAGCCACTTCTTCACGGTTCGAGGTGTTCGCAACCGCGGAAAATGAGCAGTTCCGCCAGGCTCAGCGTGACGTGCTGGCTCTGCCCGATCCTGCGAACCGCCTCCTCCCGCCAGACGCGTTTCCCGTCGAGAGTCTGTCGCCATGTTCCGGATCAACGCCCGCCCCCGATCCGCCTGCAACGGCCTGAGCCGTCGCGCCCTGCTCGACGCCGCCGGCGCTGGCCTGCTCGGGTTGAGCCTGCCAGGGCTGCTCGACGCCGAGGCCGCTCGGGCCCAGGCCGGCGCCTCGCCGACGCCGGGGCGGGCGAAATCGGTCATCTTCCTGTACCTCTTCGGCGGCCCCAGCCAGCTCGAGACGTTCGACCTCAAGCCCGATGCCCCCGAGGCCATCCGCGGCCCGTTCCGGCCGATTGCGAGCCGGACGCCGGGGCTGCGGATCAGCGAGTGCCTGCCGCTACTGGCCGGGATCTCCGACCGGTACGCCGTCGTGCGGACCATGACGCACCGGTACAACGACCACAGCGGCGCCGCCCACTACATGCAGACGGGCAAGGTCTGGCAGGTGCCGATCGGTGGTGGTTTCAATCCGACGCCGCAGGACTGGCCGTCGATGGGCTCGGTCGTCGAGTACCTCGGCCAGCGCGAGCCCGGCGGCCTGATGGCCCCCTTGCCGCGGTACGCGGTGGTGCCCAACTCGCTGGGACGGCTCCAGGAGGCCGGCCAGTACCTCCGACCTGGCGAGCACGCCGGCTGGCTCGGGCGCCGGTTCAACCCGCTGACAACCCGGGTCGACAAGCGTGACCTCAAGGATGACCCGTACAAGCGCCCGTGCGACGACGCCGAGCTCACCTTCGCCCTGGCCGAGCTGGCCCCCGACCCGGCGCTGACGGTCGACCGGATGACCGGCCGCGCCAGCCTGCTCGAGACCTTCGACGCCCAGCGCCGGGCGCTCGACGGCGACCGCCGGCTCCGCGACTTCGACGCCGCCAGGCTCCGCGCCCTGGCGCTGGCGACCGCCCCCACGACCGGCCGGGCCCTCGATGTGCGCCGCGAGCCGCCGCACGTCCGCGACCGCTACGGCCGCCACCTCTTCGGCCAGTCCACCCTGGTGGCCCGCCGCCTCGTCGAGGCCGGGGTCCGGTTCGTGACCGTGCATTTCGACGCCTGCGACGGCTACGGCTGGGACTCGCACATCCACAGCGACGACGTCCGCAACCACCTCATGCCCAGCTTCGATCAGGCCTGCTCGGCGCTGATCGAGGACCTGCACGCCCGGGGCCTGCTCGACGAGACCCTGGTCGTCGCCGTCGGCGAGATGGGCCGGACGCCGAAGGCCAACGGCCGCTGGGGCCGCGATCACTGGAGCACCCTGTTCCCCGCACTCCTGGCCGGGGGCGGCATCCGCGGCGGCGTGACCCACGGCCGCTCCGACAAGGACGCCGCCTACCCGCTCGACCACCCGGTCTCCCCCGAGCGGCTGGCCGCGACGATCTACCACGCCCTGGGCATCGACCCGGACCTGACCGTGCCCGATCCCCAGGGCCGACCCGTGCCCGTGGTCGTCGACGGCGCCCGGCCGGTCACCGAGCTGTTCGGCTAAAGCACTCGCCCCCGCACCCGGGCCCGCCCCTCACGCCGGCCGGCAGGCCAGGTCGGCGTTCTGCTGCGCGGCTCGGAAGCCCGCCGTCATCGCCCCGAGCCGCCCCCGCCCCCGGCGCGGCAAGCCCCGGCACGTCCGGCCCTCGCGATCCCGGCGCCTGCCCCGGTCCCGAGCTGGCCTAATCTTTACGTTGGTTGCCTTTTCGCAACATAGATGGCCTCACGCGGACCCTGTGTCGGTTTTTGTTCTGGAATCGCTTGCAGGGTTCGGTTTGGTTCGATTAGAGTCCCAATCGAGTGACTGGTGTTCTGGAGCTGGCTGCGCCTGGTGCGGGCCGGCGTTCCCGATATCCCTCCCGGGAGTTCCGCCATGCAGGTACTGCGTCGCCTGACCCTCGCCACGTGCGCCGTGCTCGGCCTGACTGCCGGGGCCAACGCCTCGGTGATCGTGGATTACCAGTTCGCTGGTCAGTCGCTGGCACCGACGGGCAGCGACCCGAACGTGACCCCGACGTCGATCGGCCTGGGCGCCGGTCTGACGCAGGGGAATGTGTCGAACTCGTTCGCCATCAACACGCCGTCGACCTCGTCGGCCCTGGCGATCAGCAACAACAGCTATTTCGACTTCACGATCAGCCCCTCCGCCGGCTACCAGATCGACTATGCCACCCTGGACCTGACGGCCGGCAAGATCACCGGGTTCACGGCCAACTACGTGATCCGGTCGAGCATCGACGCGTACGCCTCCAACATCGGCGCCGGCGCGATCACGGCCAACTGGCCGACCACATCGCTCTACCAGACCGACCTGTCGCCCCTGTTCGCCGTGACGGTGCCCACGACCTTCCGGGTCTACGTCTACGGCAACAACCCCGCCCTGAACCCGATCTTCAGCCAGGTCACGGTCAACGGCACGGTCCGCCTGGTCACGCCCGAGCCGGCGACGATCTCGATGCTGGGCATCACCGCCGGCATCGGCACCTGCCTGACGGTGGCTCGCCGTCGCCGCAGCAAGACCGTCGTCTCCTGACGCTCCGGGCCCGGCTCGCCGGGTCCGCGCCGACGAATCCGATCTCAGCGAATGGCCCCCGGCTCTCCCCCTCGGAGACCCCGGGGGCCTTCGCCGTCGCGGCGGCCGGCGGCCCGAACGGGTCGCAGCGGCCGACCCGGTGGGTTAGGGTGGCAGGCCGGTTGTCGCCCGGGCCGAAGGTCACGGGAGCCAGCGCGACCGAATGACGTCCTGGAGGTGAGTCGGATGAGCCTGATCCTGTGCCTGATCGCAAGCCTGTTGGGAGCGGTGGCGCCTCGATCGCAGGGGCCGCCGGTGGAGCGTGGCTACCGGATCCCGCTGGTGGACCTGGCCGGCCAGACGGATCGCCAGGTGGTCGTCGACCGCGAGCCGGGGCAGTATCTCGGGCACCCGACGACCGCGCTCCTGGAGGATGGCCGGACCCTGCTGGCGGTCTATCCCAAGGGGCACGGTAAGGGCCCGATCGTGTTCAAGCGGAGCCTCGACGGGGGTCGGACCTGGTCCGATCGGCTGCCGGTGCCCGCGACCTGGGCGACGTCGCTGGAAACGCCGACCCTGTACCGCGTGGTCGACCCGCAGGGCCACCGCCGGCTGCTGCTGTTCTCCGGGATGTACCCGATCCGGCTGGCCTCCTCGGACGACGACGGCGGCACCTGGACGGAGCTGGCGCCGATCGGTGACTTCGGTGGAATCGTCGCGATGGCGAGCCTCACGACGCTGCACGACGGCTCGCTGATGGCCCTGTTCCACGACGACGGCCGCTACTTCCGCCGGGGCGGCAAGCGCTCGACGTTCAAGGTCTACAAGACGCTCTCGCGCGACGGCGGTCGGACCTGGGGCGAGCCGGTCATCATCGCCGAGCGGCCCGATGCGGACCTGTGCGAGCCGGGGCTGATCCGTTCCCCCGATGGCAAGCAGATCGCTGTGCTCCTGCGGGAGAATCGCCGCAAGCGCAACTCGTTCCTGATCCTCTCCGACGACGAGGGGGTCACCTGGAGTGCGCCCCGCGAACTGCCCGGCGCGCTCACCGGCGACCGGCACGTCGGCCGCTACGCCCCGGACGGCCGCCTGTTCCTCTCATTCCGCGACACGACGCTGGAGACCCCGACGAAGGGGGACTGGGTCGGATGGGTCGGGACGTATGACGACCTCATCTCGGGCCGCGAAGGCCAGTATCGCGTGCGCCTGATGGACAACCAGGACCCGTTCGACTGCGCGTATCCGGGCGTGGAGGTCCTGCCCGACGGCACGTTCGTCACGACCACCTACGGCCACTGGACGAAGGGCGAGCCGCCGTACATCGTGAGCGTCCGCTTCACTCTCGGCGAGCTGGATGCGCTGGCGAAAGCGGGTGCGACCGGGCCGCGCTGAGGCGTCAGACGGCCGCGCCGGTGTAGAGCGGGTCGATGACCTGGCCGCTGCAGAGCTGCAACGGACGGTTGAGGCGGTCGCGGATCTCGGTCGCCGGGTCCACGCCCAGGGCGCCGTAGATCGTGGCCGCCAGGTCGGGCGGCCCGAAGGCCCGGGTGACCGGATAGGCCCCGAGCTTGTCGGACTTGCCGATGACCTGGCCGCCCTGCACGCCCGCCCCCGCGAAGAGCGCGGGGAAGACGGCCGGCCAGTGATCGCGGCCCGGCACGTCGCCGGGGCTCAGCACCGAGATCTTGGGCGTGCGGCCGAACTCGCCGAGCATCACGACCAGGGTCTCGTCGAGCAGCCCGCGCACCGCCAGGTCGTCCAGGAGCGCCGAGACGGCGCGGTCCAGGTGGGGCAGGAGCTGGTCCTTCAGTCGCGGGAAGTTGGCGACGTGGGTGTCCCACGACTGCACGATGCCCATCGACGCCTGCACCACGGGCACCCCGGCCTCGACCAGCCGGCGCGCCAGCAGCAGCGAGCGGCCGAAGAGGTGCCGGCCGTAGCGGTCGAGGAGTCTCGGATCCTCGCGGCTGGTGTCGAGCGCCCCCTGCACGGTGCCAGCCGAGAGCATGGCCAGGGCCGCCTCGCGATGGTCGGCGAACGGGTCCACGTCCACGGATGGGGCCGACTGAAGGAGCAGGTGCTTGCGGCGGTGCAGCCGCGCCGGGTCGAGTCCGTCGGGCAGGGTCAGGCTGTCGTCGGCCGCCTCGGGACGGTTCGGGTCGATCCGCAGCTGCCAGGGATCGTGCCGGGGGCCGAGGAACCCGGCGTCCTGGCCGGGCCAGGTCAGCGGTCCCTCGACGAGCTTCAGCGGCAGCGACACGGCGTTGGGGATGCCGTCGGTGCGCGGCCTGGTGAAGTCGACCGCCGCGCCGAAGCAGGGGTAATCGTTCCGCGAGGCGACCCGGTCCAAGTCGTTCGCCCCGCGCGGGGTCGAGGGGTGGCCGGTGAGCACCCGGTGCACGGCGACCAGGTGGTTGCCCTCCGGGTGCGCCATCGTCCGCACGAGCGCATATCGATCGGCCCTGGCGGCAAGCAGGGGCAGGTGCTCGCAGATCTGGAGGCCGGGGACGCTGGTCGCGATCGGCTGGAACTCACCCCGGATCGTGTCCGGCGCCTCGGGCTTCATGTCGAAGGAGTCGTGCTGACCGAGCCCGCCGCTCAGGAGGATCACGATCACCGAGCGGGCCCGCCGGGGTCCGGCGACCGGGACCGCGGCCTGGAGCTGTCGGGCGCCCAGGAGGCCGGGCAGGCTCAGGCCCACGAGCGTCGAGCCGCCGGCCTGGATCAGGCCGCGTCGGGTCAGGCTCAGATTCTCGGCGCTGGCGTGCGCGCTGGTCATCGGACTCGCTCCCCGACCCCGTCCCGCCATCCGACCGGCCGGCGTGGCTGGTCCCGGCAATCCACCAAAAGTTTAACAGATGGCCGCCCGCTTGCCAGGTCCGGTTGGTCGAGCCGGGCGCCCGGCTCGGCCGGGGGCGGGGCCGTGGCGGCGGCCGTCTCGCCCCGGCCCGGCGCACGGGGGAAACGGGCCGTGCACCCGCC
>CAZUZD010000357.1:0-6063 GCA_964624465.1 uncultured Isosphaeraceae bacterium | reverse complement strand
GGCTTGATGTCGCGGTGCACGATCCCGCGCGAGTGCGCGTGCGCCAGCCCCTGTGCCGCCTGGCGGCCGATCTGCGCCACGCTCCGCAGGAACGGCTGCCGACCCCCGGTGGAGTCGGTCTCCGACGGCCGCTTGCCGCCGGGCAACACCGCCGAGCCCGACGAGTCCGAGACCGGCGGGCCCTCAGCGCCCGCCGGGCCCACCCGGCCGATCGGAGACCCCTGGGCGTCGAACGCCTCCGTAACCTCGAGGCCATTCGCCGCCATCGCCTCGGTCCCGGGCGTGCCCGGCCCCTCGCCGGCCAGCCGACCGGTCAGGAGCAGACCCGCCATCGACGCGACGGCGCGGTCGCGAGGTCGAGGCGCCGGCGCACTGCGGCCCAAGGCGACGGCGGCGGCAGCGGTCGGCGCCTGGGCATCGGTCTCGTCGGGGCCGGGCGCGGGAGCCTCGCGGTTCGGATCGACGAGCCGTCGCAGCTCATCGATGACCTGATCGAGCCCCTGGCCCTGGATCAGCTGCATGGCGTAGAAGGCGAGGTCGCCGTCCTGGCCCACCTCGAAGACGGGCACGATGTTCGTGTGGTGCAGCCGCGCCGCGGCCTTGGCCTCGCGGCGGAACCGCGCCATCGCCGTGCGGTCGCCCACGGCATGCGCCGGCAGGACCTTGAGCGCCACCCGGCGGCCCAGCGAGATCTGCTCGGCCTCGTAGACCACGCCCATGCCGCCACGGCCCACCTCGCCCAGGATCCGGTAGTCGCCCAGCTCCCTGAGCCGCGCGACGGCTGGCGGGGGTGGCTGCTGGGCCGCGCCGCCGTCGATCTCGACCCGTTCGACCTCGACCAGCGCGGGGAACATCTCGCGGATCTCGTCGGCCAGCTCGGGCAGGCGGTCGACGTACTCCTGGAGGCTGGGCCGCTCGCCGCGCCGGAACCGCTCGACGAACTCCTCGGCCAGCGCATCGAATCGGCCGTAGTCGCGGGATCCTGAGGTCGTGGACATGGTCAAAGTCCTTCCAGCCCGCGGGCAATGACGCCAGCGCGTCCTTGAGCCGCTTCAGGGCGCGGAAGTACCGCTTCGCCCCGGTCTCCTGCGTGATCCCGAGCACTTCGGCCGCCTCGGCGCGGCCCAGCTGTTCGAAGTGTCGCAGCGCCAGCACTTCCCGGTCGATGGGGTCGAGGCCGTTGAGCGCCTCCTGGACCCGGAGCATCCGCTCGGCGCGCTGCGCCGCCTGCGTGGGCGAGGTGTGGCGTCCCAGGAGCATCGACGCCAGCGCGGCGGAGCTGGCCTCGGGGAGCGCGCCCTGGTAGAGCGAGACCTCCAGCCCCGCGTCGCGGAGCTTCGTGCCCAGGTGCTGCCGGTGCAGCGTCGTCAGCCGCCGGCCCACGTGAAGCCGGAGCCAGAGCCAGGGGGGAAGCTTCGGGTCGGCCAGGTAGGCGTCGAGGTCACGGGCGACATCGAGGAACGCCTCCTGGAGCACGTCCGAGGCGTCGATCCGGGCCCGGAGCCGGGCGTCGATGCGCAGCTCGACCATGCGCCGGAGCCGGTCGCGGTGCGTGCCGAAGAGCTCCGCCAGGGCCCCGCGACCGTCACCGCGCAGCCGGCCGATCGGGTCCGTCGGGTCGCCAGGCGTCGGATCCAGGTGGTTCCCCATACCCTTGATCCGCGCGCCGGTCGAAAACCGGGACCGAGAACTCGGGACCGCGGTCGCAGGAATCCCGCACCGGAGCTCAAGTTCACGTTGCTGAATTCAGGCCATCGGTGCTGTGCACTTCGGACCGACGCCACCGCCCTGTCACTCCCCGGCTGCTGCAGGTCCGCCCTCGGGCGCAACAAAAAGGACTTGCGGCATTTCGCCGCAAGTCCTTGTGCTGCACAGTTCCGGAGACAGGACTTGAACCTAAAAGAAAATAAAGTTACTACAGAAACTTAATATTTTCATGCTTTAATTTGAAGTATATGTCACTGATGTGGCAATAGCGCATAAGGTCCTGGTGCTGAGAAAGATCCGGCTCAGATCACTGAGCATTCGCATGGTAGTCGCGCGTCCCTGACGTGTCCACGGCTGCCCCCAATTTGCCCCCAGTCGGGGTGCACGCGACGCGACCTACGCACCGAACCGCCGGAGCCCATGTCGGTGAACTGGGGTCGGCGATGTCCGAACTGGTCAGCCTGACCCTCTCCGCCCGGGTCCCAGGGTCGGCCGCTCAGCCGGCCGAGCCGACCCGGCCGGCTGCATCAATCCGCAAGCTCCACCGATCCCGTGGGGGGCGACTACCTCGACTTCCTCACGGGCGCCGAGTTCGCGGGGCGTGGGTTCGGGGTCCACGTGGGCGATGTGGCGGGGCACGGTCCGGCCGCGGCGCTTCTCATGACCGCGGCCCGGGCCTGGCTGCGGATGCGGGCCGCCCGCCCGGGGAACCTCGGCCACGTGGTCTCAGATCTGAACCGACACCTGGAAGCCGACCTGGGCGACCTCGAGTGGTTGATGACCTTCTTCCTGCTCACGGTCCGCGAGGATTCCGTGACGTGGGTCAGCGGCGGCCACGAGCCCGCCCTGCTCGTGGACCCCGGGGTCGGGACGGTCCTTGACCTGGAAGGCGACGGGCCGGTCCTCGGCGTCGACCCGGACGTCGCGTTCCGCGAGCATCATGCCCCGTTCCACACGCCTGGACTTGTCCTGGCCCTCTGCACGGACGGGATCACCGAGGCCTGGAACGACCAGGATGAACCCTTCGGCCGCGAGCGGCTCAAGCAGAGCCTGATCCACCACGCCCATCGGGAGACCGCCGGGATCCTCGAGGCCGTGCTGCGCGACGTCGACGACTTCCGCGGATCCGCGCCAGTCGGACGATGTGACCCTGGTCGTGCTGAAGCAGACCTCCTGAGCCGCCGAGGCTTTGGAACCCGCCGTTCACCGCCACAGCTCATCCCACGACCAGGAGAATGCGCCGCGACTGGCCGGAACTCGATCGCTCCACCGGATCTCAGGAGTCGACCGGTCCAGGTCCGGGAACCGGCGCGACCTCGAACGCGTGATACCCCATCGGCGGCAGGTCCAGGTACAGGCCGTGCTCGTCGAGGTCATCGCCGGCGCGATCGTAGCTGGCGAGGCCCAGGAGGTCTCGCAATCGCCGGCGACTGCCGCCGAGGCCGGCGAAGGGGAGCCGGATCCGGCACTGGCCCTGGCTGTCGGCATAGTTCACTGCGACCAGCAACCGCTCGCTTCCCGGACCCTCCCAGGCGAACGCCACGAAGCCATCGGCGGACGGGTTGCCGTCCCAGGCCGGGCGACACTCCAGCAACTGCCAGCGACCCTCGCGGACCACGGGCAGGCGGAGCACGGCGAGCAGCCGGTCATAGAACCGCTCCAGCTCCTGGTTGATGGGCTCGTCCGGCTCGCGACAGAGGTGCGGGGAGATGTGGGTCGTCCGGCCCTGGAGCTGACCCCGCTGGAAGAAGCGCAGCCCTGGCGCGAGGGAGGTGATCACCGCGGCGGCCTGGTGGACCCCGGGCGGGAAGGTCGCCGCGGCGCGCGGCTCGTCGTGGTTCTCCAGGAAGCGAGCCAGCCGGTCCTGGTAGTCCAGCCCGGCCTGGAGGTGCTCACGCACCGGCCGGGCCTGCCGGGCGCGGAGCCGGTCGTACAGGCGCTTGTCGTAGGCGTAGTCGAATCCCTGCTGCTGCAAGGTCCATTCGAGGTCCCAGTACACCTCGGCCATCAGGCAGAAGCCGGGCGCGTGCGCCTTTACGCGCCGGGTCGCCTCGGGCCAGAACGGCGGCGCCGGGAGGCCCCAGGTGCGCTCGAAGACCTCGGGCAGGAGCAGCATCGCCATGTCGCAGCGCACGCCGTCGCACCGCCCGGCGATCCGGAGCAGTTCGCCGATCATCGCCTCCTGCGTCGCCGGGTTGCCGTAGTTCAGCTGGAGCGCGTCCGGCCACCCGGGGAAATAGGGGTCGCGGCCGAGGGCGAACACCCGGCTCCCACCGGGTCGCTCCACCCGGACGTAATTAGCCGGCTCGCGGGCCAGGTCCTGCTCCGTGCCGAGGACGTAGTAATCCGGGTGCGCCTCGACCCAGGGGTGGTCCAGACCCGTGTGGTTGGGGACGAAGTCGAGCATCAGCCGCAGGCCGCGGGCGCGGAGCCGGTCGCGGAGCCTCGCCAGGGCCGCGTCGCCGCCCAGAGCCGGGTGCGTCTCGTAGCCGGTGATGGCGAACCCCGAGCCCGCGATGTCGTCCTCGCAGAGGTCGGGCAACGTCGCCTCGAACCCCCGGCGCCAGCCGGCGTGACCCCGGGAGACCTGACGGCTGGCCGGGCCGGTCCGCCAGACGCTCAGGAACCAGATCCAGTCGACCCCCAGCTCGGCCATGTGGTCGAGGTCCGCGTCCGGGAGGTCGTCGAGGGTCGCCGGCCGCCCCAGCCCGCGCGCCAGCGCCGTCAGCCAGACGCGGGTGTTGACCTGGTAGAGCGAGGGATAACGTGGCGGCGGCGACAACTCGCCCGCCCCGGCCGACGCCGGCGGGGTGAACGGCTGGGTGGAATCGGCTGGACGTTGCATCGGGAACGACCTCCGCGGCCTGGGGGCAGGGCCGGGGCCAGCAGCTCCTGGCCTACCCCGCCCGGACCCATCGCGAGCCCCTGTATCACGAGCGACTTCGCGTCGTGGGACGTCCGACCCAGCGGCGATCGGGTCCGGACCGCCGGAGGGCGGATGTTATCGATCGGCGGGCGAATCGGCGGTGGCGGCCCCGTCGCTCGCCCCGAAGTACGAGCGGACGCCGTGCGTCAGGGCCCCCTCGGGGGTCAGGGTGGCGAACAGGTGCATCAGGCGGGCGATGACCCCGGTCCATCCGGTCTGGTGGCTCGCGCCGAGCCCGGCGCCGTTGTCGCCGTGGAAGTACTCGTAGAACAGCAGGCAATCGCGCCAGTGCGGGTCGTCCTGGAACTTCGGCGTCCCGCCGTGAACCGGGCGGCGCCCCGCCGGGTCCTTCAGGAAGATCGCCCCGAGCCGGCCCGCGATCTCCTCGGCCACCCCGTACAGGGTCATCCGTCGGCCGGAACCGGTGGGGCACTCGATGGTGAACCCGTCGCCGTAGTAGAGGTAATACTGGAGCAGGGCCCGGATGATCAGCGCATTGACCGGCATCCAGATCGGCCCGCGCCAGTTCGAGTTCCCACCGAACATGCTCGAGTCCGACTCCGCCGGCAGGTACCCGACCCGGTATTCCTGGCCGCCGGCGTGGGCGATGTACGGGTGCTCGGCGTGATGGCGCGACAGAGACCGGATGCCGTAGGGGCTGAGGAACTCGCCCTCGTCGAGCATCCGCTCCAGCACGCGGCGGAGCTTGGCCTCGTCCAGGATCGAGGCGAGTCGGCGGCCGGCGACGCCGGGCTGCATCGGGTCGTGGATGGCGGCGTACAGCTCCGGTCGCGCCCCGAGGAATCGGCCGAACCGCTCGCCGAGCTCGGGATTGTTGGCGAGCAGGTCGCCGTCGAACGTCGTGGCCGCGCACAGCGGGAGCAGCCCGACCATTGACCGGACCTTGAGCCGCTCGGCGCGGCCGTCGGGCGTGCGGAGCACGTCGTAGAAGAAGCCGTCCGGCTCGTCCCACATCCCGGTGTCGTCTCCCAGGTGGGCCATCGCCGAGGCGATCCACAGGAAGTGCTCGCAGAACTTCAGCGCCATGTCCTGGTAGCCCGGATCGGTCCGGGCCAGCTCGACGGCGATCTCCAGCATGTTCTGGCAGAACAGGGCCATCCAGGCCGTACCGTCGGCCTGCTCCAGGTATCCCCCCGTGGGCAGCGGCGCGCTGCGGTCGAAGACCCCGATGTTGTCCAGGCCCAGGAAGCCCCCCTCGAAGACATTCCGCCCGGAGCGGTCCTTGCGGTTGACCCACCAGGTGAAGTTCAGCAGGAGCTTCTGGAAGCAGCCCTTGAGCCAGTCGCGGTCCCCCTGACCGGTCTGCGCCGCCTCCAGGCGGTAGGTGAAGATGGCCGACCAGGCATGGACCGGCGGGTTCACGTCGCCGAAGTTCCACTCGTAGGCCGGGATCTGGCCGTTGGGGTGCA
>CAZUZD010000356.1:0-6109 GCA_964624465.1 uncultured Isosphaeraceae bacterium | reverse complement strand
ACGGTCGCAGCGCCGCCGCCGCGGCCGCGCTGGCGGCACCCCTGGCCGAGCGCGGGGTCCGCGTCGGCGTGCTGATGGGTACGGCGTACCTGTTCACCGAGGAAGCCGTGGCCACCGGCGCCATCGTGCCGGGGTTCCAGGACGAGGCCCGCCGGTGCCGCCACACGGTGCTGCTGGAGAGCGGACCCGGCCACGAGGTCCGCGTCTGCCCGACGCCGTTCGCCGCCCACTTCGAGGCCGAGCGCCGGCGGCTCCGCGCCGAGGGCCTGCCCGCCGAGGCGGTCCGCGAGGCGCTCGAGCGGCTGAACACCGGCCGGCTCCGGGTGGCCGCCAAGGGGGTCGATCGCTCGGCAGGCGCCGGCACGCCGCTGGTCGCCGTCGACCCGATCCGGCAGCGCGAGCAAGGCGTGTACATGGTCGGCCAGGTCGCCATGCTCCGCGACGGCCTCACCGACCTGAACGCCTTGCACCACGACGTCTGCGACGGCTCCGATTCGTACCTGCGGCGCGCCATCGAGGGGGACGCGGCCGCCGACGCGACGCGGGCCCGACCGACCGAGATCGCGATCGTCGGGCTGGCCGCGCTGCTGCCGGGGGCGGCCAGCGTGCGGGAGTTCTGGCACAACACGCTCCGGGGCGTCGACGCGATCACCGAGGTGCCCGCCGACCGCTGGGACTGGCGGCCGTACTTCGACGCCGACCCGAAGACGCCCGACGCGATCACCTCGAAGTGGGGCGGGTTCCTGCCCGAGGTCCCCTTCGACCCGCTCCGCTACGGCATGCCGCCGACGAGCGTGCCGTCGATCGAGCCGGTGCAGCTGCTCATGCTCGAGGTCGCCCGCGCTGCGCTCGACGACGCCGGCTACCGCGACCGCCGGTTCCCCCGCGACCGCACCGCCGTGATCCTGGGCGCTGGCGGTGGCGCGGCACAGCTCGCGATGGGCTACGCTATCCGCTCGTATCTTCCGATGATCGAGTCGGCCGCCGGGGTGCCGCTGCCTGGCGTGCGCGACGCGCTGCCGGCGTGGACCGAGGACTCGTTCCCGGGCATCTTGCTGAACGTGGCCGCCGGCCGGGTGGCGAACCGGCTCGACCTGGGCGGGGCGAACTACACGGTCGACGCCGCCTGCGGCTCGTCGCTGGCCGCCGCCGCGCTGGCGGTGCGCGAGCTGGAGTCGGGGTCCGCCGACGTCGTGCTGCTGGGCGGCGCCGACACGGTGCAGAACCCGTTCACGTACCTGGCCTTCAGCAAGACGCACGCCTTCTCGCCCCGCGGCCGCTGCCGGCCGTTTGACGCCTCGGCCGACGGGATCGTGATCAGCGAGGGCGTGGCCGCCGTGGTCCTGAAGCGGCTGGCCGACGCCGAGCGCGACGGCGACCGGATCTACGCCGTGATCCAGGGCCTGGGCGCCTCCAGCGACGGCCGCGCCAAGGGCCTGACGGCCCCCCGCATCGAGGGCCAGGTGCGCGCCCTGGAGCGGGCCTACGAGCGCTCGGGCATCGCGCCAGCCTCGGTCGGGTACGTCGAGGCCCACGGCACGGGCACGGCCGCCGGCGACGTGGCCGAGGTGCAGGCGCTGGCCCGCGTCTTCGCCGACGCGGGGGCGGCCCCTGGCTCGTGTGCCCTGGGCTCGGTGAAATCGCAGATCGGCCACACCAAGTGCGCCGCCGGCCTGGCCGGGCTGATCAACGCCACCCTGGCGCTGCACCACAAGGTGCTGCCGCCGACGATCGGCGTGGCCGAGCCCAACCCGAAGGCGGGCCTGGTCGGCTCGCCGTTCCACCTGAGCACGGCCCCACGGCCCTGGCTGCACGATCCCCAGGCCGGCCCCCGCCGCGCCGGGGTGAGCGCGTTCGGCTTCGGCGGCACGAATTTCCACGCCGTGCTCGAGGAGTACGACCGCGACCCGATGCCCCCGGCCTCGCCGCGCTCCGACTGGCCCGTCGAGCTGCTCACCTGGCAGACCGCCGACCGCGAGACCCTGCTCGCGGAGATCGACCGGGCCCGCGCCGCGCTGGCGGGCTCCCGGCCGCCGTCGCTGCGGGACCTGGCCGCGCACCGCGCTGCGGCCGATGGGACCGCCGCCGGCCGGTTCCGCCTGGCGATCGTCGCGGGCACGCCCGAGGATCTGGCCGCCCGGCTGACCCAGGCGCGTGAGGCGATCGGCGCCGGGGTTTCGACCCTGGACGATCCGGCTGGACTGGCGTTCGAGTCGCGGCCGGAGTCCGGTGCGGCCAACGTCGCGCTGCTGTTCCCGGGGCAGGGGAGCCAGGCCCCCGACATGCTCGCCGAGCTGGCGGTGGCGTTCCCGACGGTCCGCGCCGGCTTCGAGGCGTTCGATGCCACGCTGCGGGCACAGGGGCTGACGCCGGTGGGCCCAAAGATCTTCCCGCCGCCGGCGTTCGACGAGGCCGGCCGCACGGCGTGTCGCGAGGCGCTCCGCCCGCCCGAGGTGGCCCAGGCCGCGCTGGCGGCGGCCTCGACCGCGCTGCTGCGGCTGCTCGGCGATCTGGGCCTGGAGCCGGCCGCGACCGCCGGCCACAGCTTCGGCGAGCTGGTGGCGCTGCACGCCGCCGGCGCCCTGCCGCTCGACGGCCTGGCCGCGCTGGCCGACGCCCGCGGCCGGTTCATGACCCGCGCCGCCGCCGGCGATGATCCCGGCGCGATGGCGGCGATCGTCACCGGGCCGGCCGGCGTGCCCGACTTGATCGCGGGCCTGGAGTCGATCTGGCCCGTGAACTGGAACGGTCCGCGGCAGACCGTCGTCGCCGGACACACGGCGAGCGTCGAGGCGGCCATCGCGCGGGCCCGTGCCGCCGGCCACCGAGCCCAGCGGCTGCCGGTCGCCGGTGCCTTCCACACGCCCCGGCTCGACCTGGCCCGCGGCCCCCTGGCCGCGCTGGCCGCCGAGCGGCTCGACGCCCCGCCCCGCCGGCCGGTTTACTCCAACGTCACGGCCGACGTGTACCCGCCCGACCCCCGCGTCGCCGCCGACCGCATCGGGGCGCACCTGGCGAGCCCGGTGCAGTTCGCCGCGATGATCGAGGCGATGTACCGCGACGGTCTCCGCACGTTCGTCGAGGTCGGGCCGGGCGGGACGCTGACGACCCTCGTCGGCGAGATCCTCGGCGACCGCCCGCATCGCGCCGTAGCCCTCGACCGCCCCGGTCGCAGCGGCCTGACCAGCCTGCTGCTGGCCCTGGCGCGGCTGGTCGCCGCCGGCGTGCCGCTGCGGCTCGACGCCCTGACCGCCGGCCGCGACGGGCGCCCGCTCGATCCCGCCACCCTGGCCCCCGTGCCGACCGAGGCCGAGGTCGCCAACCCGGCCACCCTCTGGCTCGTCAACGGCGGTCGCGCCCGGCCCGCCGGCGGCGCACCGCCGACGATCCTGGGCGGCTCCGTCGGCGCCACTCCGGCCCCTGCGATCGTCCCGCCCCAGCCGGCCGCATCGCCGTCGCCCCCCACCTCGCCCCACGGCGCGCACGTCGCCCATCCGGCGCACGCGCCGGCCGGGAGCCATGCGACCGGCTCGCAGCCTCGGCCGCCGGCCCGGCCGACGAGCGTGGTCGCCGGCGCCACGCCCGCACCGGCGGGGGCCTCGCAGGTCGTGACCGCCTTCCAGGAGACGATGCGGGCGTTCCTCGACACCCAGCGTGCCGCCATGCTCGAATACCTCGCCGGCCGCCCGGCCGCCGCTGGTGGTGTCGAGCCGTCCGCTCCGCTCGCTCCGGGTCCCGTCGGTTCGGTGGTCCCGCCGTCGCCGGCAGGCCCCGCCCCCGCGGTGCTGGCGCCCCCCATCGCCCGCCCGACTCCGGCCCCGGCCGCGCCCGCTCCGGTCGCCGTCGCGGACACCGCCGTGGCCCCGGTCGATGCTGGCGCCTTGCTGCGCCGGCTGGTGCAGGAGCGCACCGGCTATCCGGCCGAGATGCTCCGGCCCGAGCTGGACCTGGAGGCTGACCTGGGGGTCGACTCGATCAAGCGGGTCGAGATCCTCGGCAGCCTCCGCGAGGCCCTGCCCGCGCTCGACCTCGGCCGCGACGGCGGCCTGATGGACGAGCTCGCCCGCGCCCGCACCCTCGGCGCGATCCTCGACCTGCTGCCGCCGTCGGCCGGGGCCTTGCCGGTGTCGGACGGGCGAAATGCCGCACCACTGCCCGCTGATCCCGGGCCGACGCTCGCGTTCGATGCCGGCGTGCAGCGGTTCGTGCTGGAGGCGGTGCCGGCGCCGCGGCCGATGGGGCGGGCGCCGCTGGTGCCGGGCGGGCTGGTCGTGCTCACCGACGACGGCCGTGGCATCGCCCGTGCCGTGGCGGCCGACCTGCGGGCGCTCGGGCACCCGACGGCGATCGTGCGGCACGGCCTGTCGGACGATGAGGTCGACGGCGTGAACCTCACCTCCGACTCGGCCGTGGGGGCCCTGGCCGAGCGGCTGCGGGCGCGGGCGCCGATCACCGCGCTGGTGCACCTGTTGCCGCTGCGGGCCACGACCGGGCCGGTGCCCGATCCCGACCGGCCGGCCCGCCTGGGGCCCGAGCTGCGCGGCCTGTTCCTGCTGGCGCGGACCCTGGCCGACGACCTGACGTCCGCCGGCCGTCGCGGCGGCGCGACCGTGATCGCCGCCACCGGGCTCGGCGGGGCATTCGCCGTGGCCCGGCCGCGACCGACCCACATCGACCCGGTGCAGGGGGCCGTCGGCGGGCTGGTCAAGACGCTGGCGCACGAGTGGCCCGAGGTCCGGTGCCGGGTCGTCGACCTCGACCCCGAGGGCGTCGTCGAGGTCCTGGGCGCCGACCTGGTCCACGAGGTGCTCGGCGACGACGACCGCATCGAGGTCGGCTACCGCGAGGGCGTCCGCCTAACCGTGCGGCACGTCGTGCGACCGCTCGACGCCGAGCCGACCGGCGGCGTCGCGATCCGGCCGGGCGAGCCCATCGTGCTGACCGGCGGCGCGCGGGGGATCACCGCCCAGATCGCGCTCGACCTGGCCCGGCGCTGGCGGCCCACGCTGCTGCTGATCGGTTCGGGGCCCGAGCCAGGCGCCGTCGACGCGGACCCGGCGCTGGATCGGCTCGATCGGATGTCCGACCTCAAGGCCGCACTCCTCGAACGCCATCGTCGCGCCGGGCAGCCGATCACGCCGGCCGAGATCGAGCGCTCGTACCAGGCCCTGCGCCGCGACCGCGAGCTGCGGGCGAACCTGGAGGCCCTCCGCGCCACCGGCTCGGCCGTGCGGTACGCCCAGGCCGATGTCCGCGACGCCGTCGCCGTGCGGCGCGTGCTGCGGGCCTGGGCCGAGGAGCTCGGGCCGCCGGCGGGGCTGGTGCATGGCGCGGGGATCATCCAGGACAAGCTGCTCCAGGCCAAGACGCTCGACTCGTTCGACCGCGTGCTCGGGATCAAGCTCGACGGCGCCGTGAACCTGCTGGACGCCCTCGACGTCGACCGCCTGCGGTTCGCGGCCTTCTTCACGTCGGTGGCGGGCCGGTTCGGCAACCGGGGGCAGTCGGACTATGCGGCGGCCAACGAGGCGCTCAGCAAGCTGGCGGTCGGGCTCGATGGCCGGATCGCCGGCCGGGTGGTGTCGATGCTCTGGGGCCCGTGGTCCGGCGTCGGCATGGTCTCGGAGCTGGAGGGCCACCTTGGGCGCCGGGGTCTGGGGCTGATCCCGCCCGAGGTCGGCCGGAGCCGGCTGGGGGACGAGTTGGAGCGGGGGACGAAGGGGACGGTCGAGGTGATCATCGCCGGCGAGCTGGCCCCGCTGGAGCGGGTGGGCCGATCGTCGACGGGGGAGGCCGCCCGATGAGTGCGCACGACCCCGGATCGGCCGGCGGCGGCTCGCCCGATCACCCGGGCTCCCGCGACCGCCGCGCGCCGTCGGACGGCTCCGACGCCACCGGGTCGGTGCGCCCGCGCCGCCGTCGCGGCCCCCGGCCCCTCGACGTGGCGATCGTCGGCCTGGGCTGCCGGTTCCCCGGCGCGCCCGACCTGGTCGCCTTCTGGGCCAACCTCCTCGCCGGCCGGTCCGCCATCACCGATGCGCCGGCCGACCGGGCGCCAGGGCCCCGCGGCGGCTACCTCGACCCGGTCGCACTCGACCCCGAGGCGCTC
>CAZUZD010000355.1:0-6135 GCA_964624465.1 uncultured Isosphaeraceae bacterium | reverse complement strand
GATCGGAGGCTGCCGCCCGCTCGGTCGACCGGGGTGCCCGGGTTCTCGTCCTCGAAAGCCCGGATCGGAGGCTGCCGCCCGCTCGGTCGACCGGGGTGCCCGGGTTCTCGTCCTCGAAAGCCCGGATCGGAGGCTGCCGCCCGCTCGGTCGACCGGGGTGCCCGGGTTCTCGTCCTCGAGAGCCCGGATCCGGAGGCCCCCGAGCGTCCGGCTCGAATGTGGCCCTGGACGGGCCGCGATCCCCCCAGTTCCGATCCCGCCTGATTTGCATCACGTCACCCATTCCGGCGGGATCGGGTCGGGAATCAGGTCGACCGTCGGGGTGCCCTCATACCACCCGGCGCTCGACCATCGCCAGTCGGCCGCGCGCTCGACCAGGCCGCGGCGGACCGGATTCTGATGGACGTAGTCGAGCATCGTCAGCAAGGTAGCCGGCTCGTGGATGTTCCGGTCGTACCCGCCGCCCGGCAGCCAGAAGTGACGCCTCGGCACACCGCCCACGGACCGGCTGATGCGGGGTAGCCACTCGGGCGCGTGTCTTTCCAGAAACGTCACGGCCCGTTGCGCCACGGGCTGCTTGATCGACTGCACGATCGGGGTGATGGCGGTCTGGGGTCGTCGTGGCCAGAGGACCAGATGCACATGCTCGGGCATGAAGACGAACGCCCAGAGCGCCAGGTCGTGCTTCGTCCTCGCCTGCTCGATCGCCTGGGCGAGCCAGGCACAGGTCCGCTCGGCCGCGAGGAACCGGTACCGGTTCACGCACGAGAAGGTCAGCTCGTGGGCGTGACCGGGCTCATCGAAGTGACGGCGCCGCTGGAGCCGATGGGAGTGGGGCATATCCAGGAGCCTAGGTCACCAGGTCCTGAAGACAAGGGTAGCGGTGGCCACCGTCGTTCCGGGCTCTCGAAGCCGAGAACCTGGGCACCCAGGGTGATCGAGCTGACAACGGCATCCGAATCCGGGCTCTTGAAGCCGAGAACCCGGGCACCCAGGCTCTGGCTCATCCGCGTGAATCTGTTGTTCCAGGCTGCCACCATCAGGATCCTTGCGAGCCGCTCAGGGCCATGAGGAGCCCGAACAGGCCGAGCAGGAGCATCAGCACGCCGGTCGTGAGCAGGAGCTTCCGGACGGCGGTCAGGCTGATGTGGCGGGTGGCCATCACGACGGCCGGGTTGGCCTGGAGCCGCGGGGCGCGGGAGCACCAGACGTTCCAGGTGCCCAGGACCAGGAGCACGGCGATCGAGGTGTAGGGACCCATGGAATGTGCGTCCGTCCTGGCGGAGTCGCGGGCGGCCTCTGGATCATCGGTTCCAGGCGCACTCGCTTGGTTGAGAAACCGACTCATGCAATTTCGGATTGTCGCAGTCTCTGGACCGGATGCAATCCGCTGGCGAGCGGGCGGCTGTTGCGGCGCGGGGCGGGGCGGCTACAGTGGGCCAGGGGGTGAGCCAGCGTTGCGCCGCTGGTCGCGCGGCGCCAGGCCCCGGGGTGCGACACGGTCGGGGCCGGCCGCCGACGAAGGCGGGCCCGCGGCCGAGGATTCGGAGGGTACGACGATGCGACGACGCGGCGGGGTGATGGCGGCGGTGGTGGGGCTCGCGGTGCTGCTGGTGGCGGCGTCGGCGGCGCTGGCGTGCTCGCGGGTGACGTGGCTGGGGCCGAAGGGGCTGGTGATCACGGGGCGGTCGATGGACTGGCCGTATGCGTTCAACACGCATTACTACGTGTATCCGCGCGGGTTCGCCTACGACGGCGCCGGCGGCACCAACACGCTGAAGTGGACCGGCAAGTACGGCAGCGTGATGCTGGCCGGCACGACCGACCCGGCGGGGCCGATCGACGGCGTCTTCGACGGCCTGAACGAGAAGGGCCTGGCCGCCAACCTGCTGTACCTTTCCGAGGCCGACTTCGGGCCGGCGCCGACGGGGGACAAGCCGCGGGTGTCGTTCGCCGCCTGGGCCGCCTACGTGCTCTCGAGCTTCGCCACCGTCGAGGAGGTCGTGAAGGCGTTCGAGGCCGACCCGATCCACATCGTCCCGATCGCCTTCGGGCCCGGCAAGGCCGCGCCCGCCACGGTGCACCTGGCGGTTTCCGACCCCGGCGGCGACTCGGCGATCATCGAGTACCTCAACGGCAAGCCGGTGATCCACCACGGCCGGCAGTTCCAGGTGATGACGAACAGCCCCACCTATGACCAGCAGCTCGCCCTGAACGCCTACTGGGCCAACCGCGACGGCGACAAGGTGCTGCCGGGCTCGCACCAGTCCGACGACCGGTTCGTGCGGGCGTCGTACTACCTCGGCAAGCTGCCGCAGACCGACGACCTGAGGCGCGCCGTCGCCGGCGTCTTCAGCGTGATGCGCAACGTCTCGGTGCCCTGGCAGGAGCCCGACAAGGAGCACCCGAACCTCTCGCCGACGTACTGGCGCTCGGTGCTCGACCAGACCAACCGGCGCTACTACTTCGAGTCGGCCCTGAGCCCGAACCTCGTCTGGGTCGACGTCGCCAGGCTCGACTTCGCCCCCGGCTCCGGCGTGCGGGCCTTGAAGGTCGAGGGCAACGACGAGGTGCTCGGCAACGTCACCACCCGGTTCCAGGCCGCCGAGCCCATCCAGTTCCTGGCCCCCTGATCCCCTCTCGTTCGCTGAGCCGTCCGGCTGGCTGCGACCGGACGGCTCGTGCTGGCACCGCCCGGGTCTCGGCAGGAGACCCCTGGGACGATCAAGCTTCCGAGCGCGGGCAGACCGAATGCCCCCCTCGGACCGCCATCAGCTGGGTAGCCCGGACGACTTGGTCGTCCGGGCTACCCAGCTGGAGAAATGCCGGGAAATGCCCGCACGCGACGCGGTTCGAGCGACCGCCGCGGGCGACCGCGCGGGAGGGAACTCAGGCCCCGGGGGGGAGGCCGGCGAAGAGGTCGGGGATGAGGGTGCGGTAGGGGGCCCAGCGGCCGACGGAGGTGCGGTAGATGGGGCGGCGGACCTGGGCGACGCTGACGGTCTGCACGGGGCGGGCGCCGCGGTGGAAGTCGAGGCAGGCGGGGTCCCAGTCCAGGCCGCCGGCGGCGATCAGGGCGCGGGCGTGGGGCTCGGGGTCGGCGACCAGGGCCTCGTAGTCGACCTCGTGCAGCGGCACGGGGAGCGTCCGGCGCCAGTGGTCCATGAGCCTGGAGAAGGCGGTGACCCGGGCGACGATGTGCGCCGGGTCGCTGGCCCAGCGCACCTGGCCGAAGTGCGTGAACCAGCACGACAGGGCGACATCCCGCACGTCGCGGCGGCAGACGACGAACCGGGCGCGCGGGAACAGCGCGGCCAGGAAGCCCAGGAACACGTAATTCTCGGGCATCTTGTCGACGATCCGATCGGCGCCGGGGGCCAGGCGCGTGAGCGCCTCCAGGTGCCGGCCGGCGAGCTGGCGCACGTCATCGCGGGTCAGGCGGTCGAGGCACTCGGCGATCGTGCCGGGCGGGCCGGGGATCGCGGCGAAGGTCTGGCGCGCCAGCCGCAGCTCGCCGGCGCCGAAGCCGCGCGGGTGGCTGGCGAGGATCTGCTCGACCAGGGTCGTGCCCGAGCGCGGCAGGCCCACGACGAACACGGGCCGTTCCGAGTCGAGGCCCCAGCCGCGCACGCGCTCGAAGAACGCGGGCCCGAAGGTCGCCACGATCTGGTCGACGAAGCCGCGATAGGCGTCGGGGTCGTAGCGCTGGCCGCGGGCGGCGATCTCGGCGGCCTGGCGCGTGTTCGCCTCGGCGGCGAGCCTGGCGGCGCGGGGGAACTCGCCGAGGGCGTCGTGCACCTGCGCCAGGCCGAAGAGCAGCGGCGTGCGGGCCTCGGAGGGCAGGGCGGGATCGGCGATCAGGGCCTCGATCGTGGCGCGCTCGGCGGCGCCCAGTCGGGCGCGCAGGCGGGTGGCGAGCCGGGCCAGGGCGCCGGGGTGGCGGGGTTCGCGGCGGAGGGCCTCGCGGAGCGACTCGAGCGCGGCGTCGGGGTCGCCCCGCTGCTCCAGCAGGGCGGCGAGGCTCGCGTGGGCCGTGGCCTGGTCGGGCCGCAGGGCCACGGCGGCGCGCAGGTGGACCTCGGCGGCGTCGAGGTCGCCACGGCTCAGGAGCGTGTTGCCGAGCTGGAGCCGGGCGGCGAGGGCGTCGGGGCGGAGGTGGACGGCCTGGACCCAGTGGGGCAGGGCGGCCTCCGCATCGCCGCGGCGCAGGTGCAGGGTGCCGAGGTTCGCGTGCGCCTCGAACGAGCCGGGGTCCAGGGCCACGGCGGCCTCGAAGTGCACCAGCGCCCCGGCCAGGTCGCCGCGGAGCCGCAGCGCGTTGGCCAGGTTGTTGTGGGCGGCGACGAGGTCGGGCCGCAGCGCCAGCGCGGCCTGGAAGGCGGCGATGGCCGCGTCGAGCGCGCCCAGGTCCACGAGCAAGGCGCCCAGGTTCACCCGCAGGTCGGGGCGGTCGGGGGCAAGGCCGACGGCGGTGCGCAGGTGATCGAGGGCGGCCCCGGCCTGGCCGAGCTGGCGGAGGGCCTCGGCCAGGTCGGCGTGGCAATCGGGTGCCTCGGGCTGGAGGGAAACCGCCCGGCCGAGCGATTCCGTCGCGCCGGCGAGGTCACCGCGCTGGAGCAGGACGAGGCCGAGCCCGTGCAGCGCCTCGGCGCGGTCGGGCTCGGTGGCCATGGCGTGGCGGTACAGCCGTTCGGCGGCTTCGAGATCGCCGCGCCGGTGGTGCGCCCGGGCGTCGGCCAGGTCGGCGGGCATCGGGGGGGGCACGTCCTTCAGGGGTTCGCGGGCCGGTCGGTCCGGCGTCAGGGTGCATCCAGGCGTCCGACCGGTTCCGCAGCGAAGGCGGGCGGGTCGGGTCGCCGGTCTGCATGCGGCGATCCATTATCGCGGCCCGGCGGCGCGGCCGCCTCCTCCGAGGCCCCGGAACCATGGCCGCAGACGGATCGCAGGGCCTGCGGTACCCTGGGTCGCCGGTCGCGGCGGGTGTGCCCGGCCGGGGGTGGACCCTGGCGAGCGGGTCGGACGGCCACGGCGGGAGACCGGACGGATGGACCACGAGGCGGCGGGGCGCTACTGGGATGAGAACGCGGAGGCCTGGACCGCGCTGGCGCGGGCGGGCTACGACGTGTACCGCGACCACCTGAACACGCCGGCGTTCTTCGAGGCCCTGCCGGCGGTGGCGGGGCTGACGGGACTCGACATCGGCTGCGGCGAGGGCCACAACACGCGGCTGCTGGCCGATCGCGGGGCGCGGATGACGGGCATCGATATCGCGCCGCGGTTCATCGCGCATGCGGAGCGGGCCGAGGCCGAGGCGCCGCGGGCGATCGCGTACCAGGTCGCCAGCGCGGTGGCGTTGCCGTTCGCCGACGGGTCGTTCGACTTCGCGACCGGGTTCATGAGCTTCATGGACATCCCGGAGACCGAGCGGGTGCTGTCCGAGGCGTACCGCGTGCTCCGGCCGGGCGGGTTCCTGCAGTTCTCGATCAGCCATCCCTGCTTCGAGACGCCCCACCGGCGGGCCCTGCGGGACGCGAGCGGCCGGACCTATGCCGTGGAGGTGGGCGACTACTTCCGCGAGGGGCAGGGCGCCGTGCAGGAGTGGATCTTCTCGGCGGCGCCGGCGGACGTGAAGCGGGACCTGGGCAAGTTCCGGATCCCGCACTTCCACCGGCCGCTGAGCACCTGGCTGAACCGGCTCATCGGGGTCGGCTTCCGGCTGGAGTACGTGGGCGAGCCATGCCCGACGGCCGCGGCGATCGAGGCGTGCCCGCGCGTGCAGAACGCACGGGCGGTCGCCAATTTCCTGCACCTGCGAGGGCGGCGGCCCGCCTGACCGAGGCCCCGGGCCGGCCGCTTCACTTCACTTCACTTCGAGGCGATGGCCTGCGCCAGGGGCTGGACGATGCGGGGGATGATCCGCTCGACGAGCAGCTCCTCGCCGATTGCGCGCTGGCGGCGGAAGGCGTCGACGAAGCTCCGCTCGGGGCCGCCGCCCCAGTACTGGCGGATGGTGAAGTAGACGCTGAGCTGCTCGTCGGGGAAGTCGCCGGTGCGGACCTGGACGGCGTTGGTGCGGGTCTCGATCGAGAGCCGGCACTGGAGGCGGCAGCCGTCGTCGAGGGCCAGGGTGATCGT
>CAZUZD010000354.1:0-6199 GCA_964624465.1 uncultured Isosphaeraceae bacterium | reverse complement strand
GCGCGGCAGGGCGTGGCGCTCGGGGACCTGAACGCGGCCGTCGAGGTCGCGCTCGGGGGCAAGGTCGCCACCACCGTGCTCCGCGGCCGCGAGCGGAACGCGGTGCGGGTCGCCTACGGCCGCGACTTCCGCGAGGACGAGCAGTCGGCCGCCGCCATCCTGGTCCCGACCCAGCACCGCGACCCCGACGGCCGGCCCCGGTTCGTCGCGCTGGCGGAGGTGGCCGACGTCCGGATCGTCGAGGGCCCGGCGACGATCAAGGGGGAGAACGGGATGCTCCGCAACTACGTCCGCTGCAACCTGCGGGGCCGTGGGGCGCTCGACTTCGTGGCCGAGGCGCGGCGGACGATCGCCGCCAGCGTCGCGCTGCCGCCCGGCGTCGCGGTCGACTGGACGGGCCAGTTCGAGCACGAGGCCCGCGCCCGTCGGACGCTGATGGTCGTGATCCCCCTGGTCATCGCCGCGATCTTCGCGATCCTCTACTGGACCTACCGCGACCTGGCCGACGCTACGCTCATGCTGCTGGCCGTCCCGGGCGCCATCGCCGGCGGTGTCCTGGCGCAGTGGGTCTCCGGATACCCGTTCAGCGTCACCGTCTGGGTCGGCTACATCGCCTGCTTCGGGATGGCGACCTCGACCGGGATCATCATGCTCGTCTACCTCCGCGAGGCGATCGCCCGCGCCGGCGGCCTGCCCGCCCTCGACCCCGAATCGCTCCGCCAGGCCGTGCTCGCCGGCGCCAGCCAGCGGCTCCGCCCCAAGCTCCTGACCGAGGGCATCACGATCCTGGGCCTGGCCCCCCTGCTCTGGGCCGACGGGCCCGGGTCCGAGATCCTCCGCCCGATGGTCGTCCCCGTGTTCGGCGGCATCCTCGTCGCCGACGAGTTCATCGACCTGCTGCTGCCCGTGCTCTTCCATCGCACCCGACTCCGCCGCCTGGAGGCAGCGATGCCCCCAAGGGTCGCATGTGACGAGGGCGATTCAGGGGTCACGTCGGCCGATTGACCCTCAGCCGGACAAATTCACCTGATCGAGGCTGAGTTTCGCCGCGCGAAAGAACGACCGCTTTCTCTGCGCATCGCGACCGGCCTCAAGGAGCACACGATAGGCGTGCTGGTCCAGCGCCTCGAGATTGGGCGGGAGATAGTTCGCCCCAACCCCGTACTTCAGGTGGTTCCAGACGTGCTCGACCGGATTCAACTTCGGGGCGTACGGCGGCACCCAGTGGCTTGTCAGACGCGGGTAGTCCGCGTGCAGCCGCCGGATGGCAACCCCCTTTTGCGTGCTACCGCGATCCCAGACGACGTGCACCTGGCCGCGTAGTTGCCGCATTACATCCCGCATGAAGGCGGCTGCCTCATGCTGGGAGATGTGACTGCCTGGGTAGGTGCCGAAGTAGAGCCCGATTCGGCCGCGTTGCGGGGCGACCGAGAGCGCCGCGATCAGCGCGACCTTCTGCCGCTTGCGGCCTGGAACCTTGATGATGTGCGTGCGGCCCCGTAGGGCGAGGGTGCGCCGCACCAGCGGCGCCAGGAATGCCCCGCTCTCGTGGATCAGGACGAGGTGAGTGCCTGCTCGGCTGCCCCTTCTTGAGCCGTGGCCAGGTCCGGGACCGCCAGGCGGCAATCTGCCGGGCGTTGCGTTCGCGAGGTTGGGTGGCTGGATTCTGAGGTGTGATGCCCCGCTTCGTCAGCCACTCATTGACGTATCGCGGGTGGTACTCGACGGCGAACCGCTCCTTGATCAGGTGGGCGATTCTCGGGGCAGTCCAAAGCTCGGTCGGGAAGCCGAACGCGGAGGGGAGCTTCTTGAGCCAGGAGAGGACCTGGCGCTGCTGGTTGCGGTTCAGGCGGGGCTTCGGGCCGGGATACGGTCTGGCAGCCAGGCCTTGCTCCCCCCGGTCCCGGACCGCGGCGAGCCAACCGCGAACGGCTCGCTCGCTGACGCCGAAGATCCGAGCGACGTCAGCGACCTCGTCACCTTCGTGGACGGCCAGGACGGCGCGTCTGCGGCGCCGTTCGAGTTCTTGTGAGCTGCCTTGGGGTCTCATGACCGACGGAGAGACAAATCCTGGGCCACGGGGGGCAGACCTCTGCTGAATTTGTCCGGCTGAGGGTCAATAACCGCTGGAGCGGACCGGGGAGACAGTCTCGCCGTACCGTTCCACTGTGAACACGATCCATGATCGAGATTGAGGCCCACCAGTTGGAAGCCTTGCAAGGGCTCGGTTCAGGAGATTTCGGCCATCGCCCATTCTCCATCTCGCTCCAGACGATCACCGGGTAAACTGCTCGGCATGACCCGACGGGCCCAGCAGGATCCGATTCATGCAACGAAGCAAACGATGGCGATCGTCAGCCGGGTTGATTTTCCTCGCCCTCGCTGGGTGTGGCGACCAGCCCACCGACCCGAAGGCCGGCGACTCTTCCAATCATCGCATCACAGGAAAACTCGTCATGTCCGGGAATGAGGGTCTGGCTGCATCGGGTTCGAAGTACAACCCACTCTCGGCCGAGGAGCGGCAGGTGATCATCGGGAAGGGAACGGAAATGCCGTTCACCGGCGAATACACCGACCTCAAGGAGCGGGGCACCTATGTCTGCCGCCGTTGCAACGCGCCGCTCTATCGCTCCGACGACAAGTTCGCCAGCGAATGCGGATGGCCCAGCTTCGACGCCGAGATCGAGGGGGCGGTCGAAAAGGTCCCCGACAGCGATGGTGACCGCACGGAGATCCTGTGCAAGAACTGCGGCGGCCATCTCGGTCACGTCTTCGTGGGCGAGAGGTTCACGGCGAAGAACACGCGTCACTGTGTGAACTCTGTCTCGATGCGATTCTATCCAGGAGGGAACCCGCTGCCTGCTGTGATCAAATAGCAGCCCCGGACGGGTCCATGGGGGTATGGCCGGATGAGGGGAGGGGCAACCCGAAATAACGGTCCCCGACGTCGTTTGACAGCTCAGGGGCCTCGGAGACTCCGCCCGGCATAAGCACAACACGAAGGCCGGGGCGCCCGACAACCACTCCGGGGTGAAGCTCGGCGACATCCGCGCGCTGGCCAGGAAGATCAGGACGCACCACGAAGTGGCGCTCCAGCTCTGGGACACCGGTAACGTCGAGGCCTAGCTCCTCGCTACTCTCATCATCGAGCCCCGATCCCTGTCTGCCGACGAGCTCGACACGCTGACTCGCTCCACCACCTGCGCCCAGGTGGCGGCTTGGCTGAACTCCCATGTCGTCGCGGAGTATCCCGGATGGGAGACGCTGCTGGAGCAGTGGATGACGGCGAAGGATCGCAGGGCTGCCCGCGCGGGGTGGCACTTCGCGCCCAGCCGCGTAAACCAAGGCGGCGGCCTCGACCTGCCCGCGCTGCTCGATCGCATCGAGGCGGAGCTGCCGACGGCGGTGTCGGAGGTGCAGCGGACAATGAACAACACGCTCGCAGCGATCGGCATCCAGCACCGCGAGCAAGCCATCGCCATCGGCGAGAAAATCGGGCTGTACCGCGACTGGCCGGTGTCCAGGGGCTGCCCCCCGCCCTACGTGCCGGTGTGGTTGGCCGCGATGGTCAAGCGTCAGTGGTCAAAAGAATGGCCTCGATATCCTTCGAGACCTCGCCGAGTTTCGGGCCTGGCTCGGAGAACCCCACGCGACCGTGGAGTTCCTGTGGATCGGCGGCAGTCCGAACACGTCAGGCCACGAGAGCACGAGCTGGCCCGAAGCTCGGACTGGCTGGAGTCATCCGGATCATCTCGCTCTCGTACGTCTTTGGACCTGGAGATCCTGGGCTGCAGAACTTGAATAGACCCGCTTGGCATCCATGCCGACGGCGAGCAGGGCAGTCCACTCCGCCGCCTTGAAGTGTGTCCCAGTCCTCGTGGGACTGGTTCGACCAAGAGTCGCTCGGAAGGTCGTGTCACAGAGCTTCGATCGGGTTCCACTCCGGCGAGTCGTTCCAGATCCGCACGAGCGTCATGCTGGGCGGCACCCGCAGCGAACCGCTGATGTGGAACCCAGCCCCGTCCCCGATCTGCATTGCGTGGGCGTCCGGGGTCAGTCGGGTGGAGAACTCGTTCAGGAACCCGTTGATGACCGGCGGATCCCGAGGCGGCTTGACGATCCCGGTGGCTGCTTCCGGTCGCCGGGCAGGCCGCGGCGATGTCCTGGCTGGAACCGGAAGGCGTCAGCCGCATGATGCCGGGCCGGCTGCGATGGAGGGTGGCAGGGACCTGTTGCGCCATGGCAAACCCTGTCGAGACCGGCCAGGTTCAGCACGATCTCGATCAACCGGTCGCTGTGCAACGATCGGGCGGCGGATGGACCCGGTGATCAGCATGCGGAAGGAGGTGGTGCGATGGCCCATCCCCGGCAGAAGGTCCAGGGTGGGCCGCACCGTGACGAGGCCCGTGTGGAGCGGGGCTCCCGGGACTGTGTCCTCGACGCCGACAACGTGCCAGGAGACCACTCCACTCGAGGCCAGATCAGAGACCGGGCGGATTACCTCTACCGATTTGTTGAAATTAGTATAAGATTCACATGGTTGGGCTGTCGACCGAGTCGCACTGCTGGTTCCTTCAGATCCGGCCTTTGCTCCCCCTCGCTGTTCGAAGCCCGACGGGCTCGCCCTGAGCCCGCTTTCTCCTCGACCCGGAGAGCCCAATCCGCGGGTCGGTGTTTTTCCCTCGGAGTTGATCTTGTCCAAGAAGCTGTACGTCGGAAATCTCACTTACAACGTCAACGAGTCCGATTTGGAGGCGCTGTTCACGGCCTTCGGGACGGTCCAGAGCGCCCAGATCATCGTCGATCGGGACACGAACCGGTCGAAGGGCTTCGGGTTCGTGGAGATGGACACCGAGGATCAGGCCCAGGCGGCCATCCAGGGGCTCAACACCCGTGAGCACGACGGCAGGAACCTGACCGTCAACGAAGCCAAGCCTCGTGAGCCCCGTACCGGTGGCGGCGGCGGCTACGGTGGTGGCAGTGGCGGTGGCTACGGTGGTGGCGGTAGCCGCTATTGACCGACCGGCGGTCGGTTTGCGGGAGGGAGTGATTCCGGGAGTCCGGTGAAACCGGACCAACGTATCCCTGTCCGCAAGTCGTTCCAGCCTGAGACATCCTCCGGACCGGACCAGCCTGAACTTCGCCGTTCAGTCTGCGTTCCGGCCCACCTCTCTTGGTCGAAGCTCCATCCACAGCCCGCGTGACGACAACGGCGTCGTTCGAAACCCCAGACCCGTTGTGGAGCCCCTGATGAACACCTTCCCTGCGGGCGAAGAACAGATTTCGCAGGTCGAGCGTGGTCGCACCTGCCGGGCGATCGTGTCCTTGCCCGATGGCGAGACGCTCGCCGCCGGTGACACCGTCCTGTTTGCCCACTCCCACGCCCGTTCGGGTCGGCAGCCCACCTACGTCAAGGGAGGGGATTCCGTTCTCGTTGTTCTGGCCGATGTCTCCGACCTCGGGATTTCCGACTCCGCCTCGGGCCGGCCCCTGCTGCAACTGAGCTGGGAGCCGCTGCGGCAGGGTGAGGGCTCGGTCGCCGTCGCCGGGCGTGCCGTGAAGCCTCCCGCTCATCGGCGTGCCTGATTGGATCGGATTGGGTCCGGTGCAACGTCCCGGTAAACGACTCACCCGGAAGGCCATCCTGAACACTTCAAGCCATTACCACAAACTCCAGAAGCCGGTCTCCACCAGGGGACGCTGCCCGGTCTGTCATGAATCGGTCTATTCGCGGGCGGGCATCCACCCCCAGTGCGCTGTGAAGCAGTCGGAATCGCCGACGCCGAAGCCACAGGTGGTGGTCACGCGCCTTGCCGTGGGGGCGGACGAGGTGGCCCAACAGGCGCCGGCCGCCCTTGCGGGAGCTCATCAGCTCGGCACCACCTCCACGCTGTACCCCCCCGCCCCTCTGACCCCCTCGAGCGCCGTCCCTCCTTCGCACGCATGAGGATCTGGACGAGCCGCCCCGGGCCGGTGCCACCCCCGTCGTCGATCCGGGAGACATCATTCTCCAGTGATCGACGTCCTTGACGACTGAACTCTCCGGGCGCAGGCCGACTCACCGTCAACCAGCGGACAGCATGCGCCGGACCGAGCTGAGGCCGATCTCCAGCCGACGCGCGATGTCCGAGTGGCTGAGGCACTCGATTCCGAGCCGCAGGACCTCGGCAGCCTTGAGCGATGCTGTGCGCGGTCGTTG
>CAZUZD010000353.1:0-6244 GCA_964624465.1 uncultured Isosphaeraceae bacterium | reverse complement strand
CACGACGAGGTCGTGCACGGCAAGGGCTCGCTCATCGAGAAGATGCCGGGCGACCTCTGGCAGAAGTTCGCCAACCTGCGGCTCCTGTACGGGTACATGTGGGGCCACCCCGGCAAGAAGCTCCTGTTCATGGGCGGCGAGCTGGCCCAGTGGCGCGAGTGGCGGCACGACGAGAGCCTCGACTGGCACCTCCTCCAGTGGGGCCCGCATCAGGGCATCCAGAACCTCGTCCAGGACCTGAACGCCCTCTACAAGGCCGAGCCGGCGCTGCACCAGATCGACTTCGAGTGGACCGGGTTCGACTGGCTCGAGCTGCACGACTGGGAAAACAGCGTGCTGGCCTTCCTCCGCCGGGGCAAGAACCCGGGCGAGGAGATCGTCGTCGTCTGCAACTTCACGCCGGTGCCGCGCGAGGATTACAAGATCGGCGTGCCGTCGCCCGGGTACTACCGCGAACTGCTCAATACCGACGCGGCGCGCTACGACGGCTCGAACCTCGGCAACGAGGGGGGCGTCTGGGCCCGCCCCGAGCCCCACGCCGGGCGGCCGTTCCACATCCCACTGCGGATCCCGCCGCTGGGCGTGCTCTTCCTCAAGGCGTCGTCGGGCTGAGCCGGCCCTCTGGCGGGCGCTCAGTCGACCAGCGGCGTTCCGGGCCCGACCAGGTCGCCGTGCTCGATCTCGGCCTCGAGCGCCTCGGCCTGATTCCGGAGCGCCCGGATCTGCTGGAGGCTGGTCAGGTAGAAGACCAGGCTCACGACCACCGACGCGAACATGATCAGCCGGTACGCCATCATCACGACCGCACCGCCCGGGAAGCCGACGAGGTCGAAGAGCCGCTCGCTGGCCTTCTCGCTCACCCCGAGTGCCCCGAACGGCAGCGGCACGGCCATCGTGAACAGCGCCAATGGCACGATCAGGAAATGGCGGCCGACGGTCGGGGCCTCGGCGCCGTACAGGGCGTAATCGACGGCGGTGAAGGCCGAGACGAACATCGAGTGGCTCACCACCGAGAATCCCAGGGCCGCGGCCACCACTCCCAGGCGGCTGCGGTAGCTGGCCGAGAGGGTGACGATCTCCTGGAGGATCAGGTGCAGCTTGCCACGGCCCTCGGTGAGCTTGAGCAGCGGACGATAGAGCGCCGGTGAGAACAGGATCGCCAGCCCGACGAACCCGGCCGCGACTGCCGCCCAGGCGAACCCGATCAGGCCACGGACCTCGGGGCCCGCGGTGGGCCAGGCGAGCAGCCCGGCCAGGCCGGCCAGCAGGAACAGTCCGAGCAGGCCCACGGCGCGGTCGATGACCAGCGAAGCCACGGCCAGGGTCTTCTGGGCCTGCTCGCGGCACAGAAACGTCGCCTTGATCAGGTCGCCGCCGACGGCGCCGGGGATCACGAGGTTGAAGACGTTGCCGATGAATCCGAGCCGCAGGGCGTCCGCGAACCGGAACGGCAGCCGGAGCGCTCGCACCAGCACGAACCAGCGGCAGAAGGTGATCACCAGGCCCGTCATGTAGCAGCCAAACGCCAGCGCCAGCAGCGCGCGGTTGGGCTGCACGGCCAGCACCTTCTGGATCTGGGCCCGGTTGCCGTTGGCCGTCCACGCCAGCAGCCCGACGGCCACCAGCACCAGCGCCAGGTTCGTGGCCAGGGACCGGCCCCGGCCCCGGCGGGGCGACTCGCTGGAGGTGGCCAACTCAGAGGCTCCCCTTGGTCGAGGGCACGCCGACCACACGCGGATCGTGCTCACAGGCCATGCGGATCGCCCGGGCCAGGCCCTTGAAGATCGCCTCGCTGATGTGGTGCGAGTTGGCGCCATAATGCAGGAGGACGTGGAGATTCATCCGGGCCGTCGTCGCCACGGCCCGCCAGAACTCGGGGATCAGCTCGGTGTCGAACCGGCCGATCTTCTGGCTCGGAAAGACCGCGTTCCAGGCGAAGTACGGTCGTCCACCCAGGTCGACCGCGCAGGTCACCAGTGCCTCGTCCATCGGCAGCACCATGTGACCGTACCGCCGGATGCCCTCCTTGGTCCCCAGGGCCGCCTCCAGCGCCTGGCCGAGGACGATCCCGATGTCCTCGGCGGAGTGGTGGTCATCGATGTGCAGGTCGCCCCGGCAGTGCACCTCGAGGTCGAAACCGCCGTGCTTGGCGAACAGGTCGAGCATGTGGTCGAGGAACCCGACCCCCGAGCTGATCTCGGACCGGCCGGCGCCGTCGAGCGACAGCTTCAGCCGGATCGTCGTTTCCCGGGTCGTGCGCTGGATCTCGGCGACTCGCTCGGACACGGTAGGCTCTCGCGATGGGCGTGAAGCGGGACCTGGCGACGATCGCCGTTGTGACAAGAATAGGCCCCTGGTGGGGCGGCGCCGCTCAGCTTTCCCGGACGATCGGTCCAAGTTCCTCGAGCAGGCGGTCGATCTCGGCGTCGGTCCCGACCGTGATCCGCAGTCCGGCGGGTCGGCCCGGGTAACGCATCAGCCGCACGAGAACGCCACGGTCCTTGAGCGCCTGATACACCGAGGTCGCGTCGGGACCACCCTCGCACCAGACGAAGTTTGCGTGGCTCCGGGGGCTCTGATATCCGAGGGCTCGCACGGCGTCCTGGAGCCGGGTGCGGGTGGCCAGGATCATGCGACGGGTCCCGGCCAGATACGCCTGGTCGGCCAGGGCCGCGGTCCCGCCGGCGAGGCTCAGCCGGTCGCAGTTGTACGAGTCCTTGACCTTCATGAGGCCGGCGATCAGCTCGGGCGCCGCGACCGCGTACCCCAGCCGCAGGCCGGCGAGGCCGTATCCCTTGCTGAGCGTGCGGGTGACGATCACGTTCCGGTGCTCGCCGAGCAGACCCACGCTCGAGGCGTCGGCGAAGTCGACGTACGCCTCGTCAATGACGA
Source organism: uncultured Isosphaeraceae bacterium (assembly GCA_964624465.1). Lineage (GTDB taxonomy): Bacteria > Planctomycetota > Planctomycetia > Isosphaerales > Isosphaeraceae > CAZUZD01. Next base: position 3,352 of record CAZUZD010000353.1, on the reverse strand, counting down.
GCGGGCAATCGAGCCGGCGGGCCAGGACGCCCAGGTCGGACGCGGACAGCATGGTCCCGGAGGGGCTGTTCGGATTGGCGACGAAGGCCAGCCGGGCCCCGACGGCGGCGAACGCTTCCGGGTCGAGCCGCCAGTCGGCGTCGAACGGCACGGTCACGGGCTCGGCCCCCTGGATCTCGGCCAGGGTCTCGTACAGCACATAGCTGGGCGTGGGGTAGACCAGGCGATGGCCGGGGCCGACGAATGACCGGACCAGGATCGTCAGGATGTCGTCCGACCCGTTGCCCGCGAGGATCATCTCCGGGCGCACGCCAGCGAGCCGGGCCGCCTCGTCGCGGAACCGCGTGCCAACCGGGTCGGGGTAGAGCCGCAGGCGCCCATCCAGCTCGGCGGTGATCGCCTCGGCGACCTTCGGCGAGGGCGGATACGGGTTCTCGTTGGTGTTGAGCTTGATGAACTCGCGGCCCTGCGGCTGCTCGCCGGGGACGTACCCTTGCATGCGGTCGATGTAGGGCAGGAACGGGCTCATGGCGGTGCAGATTCCAGGAGATCGAGGGGCAGGAAGGCCGGTCCGCTCAGCCGGGGCGGTGGGCCAGGCGAAGGAGGGCCTCGTCGTCGAGGCGGTAAACCGTCCAGTCGTCCATCGGTCGGGCGCCCAGCGAGCGGTAGAAGCCGATCGCGGACGCGTTCCAGTCGAGCACCGACCACTCCATGCGGGCACATCCGCGCGTCACCGCGATCTCCGCCAGCTGACCGAGCAGGGCCCGACCCACCCCGCGGCCGCGGTGCTCGGGCCGCACAAACAGGTCTTCCAGGTAGAGGCCGGGCCGGCCCCGGAAAGTCGAGAAGCTGAAGAAGTAAAGCGCCAGGCCGACCGCGTCCCCAGCGACGCAAGCCACGAGCGCCTGCGCCGCGGGCGTCTCGCCGAAAAGATGATGACGCAGGTCTTCGGCCGTTGCCAGCACCTCGTGTTCGAGCCGCTCGTACCCGGCCAGCTCGCGGATCAGGGTCAAGAGCAGATCGACGTCCTCGGGCGTGGCCGGCCGGATCTCGACCGGGCCTGCAGCTTCGCCTGGCAGGCTCATCGGGTCGGCCGCCTGGCTCTGGGGCGAGCACGCTTGTCGGGGGCGGGCGTCTCGACCTCGGGCGGTGGCTGATCGACGTCGGCTGCGGGTGCAGGCGCCTCGGCGGCCGGGGGCTCCTCCAGCCGGATGTCGACGCTGGCGCGATGGGCGGTGAGGCCCTCCTTGTCGGCCAGCAGCTGGATGTCGGGGGCGAGCCGGGCCAGGCCCTGGCGATCGACCTGGATCAGGCTGGTGCGCTTGAGGAAGTCATTGGCCCCCAGCCCCGAGGCCCAGCGGGCCGTGCCACCCGTGGGCAGCACGTGCGAGGGACCAGCGGCGTAGTCGCCCACGGCGACCGGCGTGTCGTGCCCCAGGAAGATGGCGCCGGCGTTGAGCAGGCGATCGGCCAGCCGCTCGGGATCGGCCGTCGAGACGTGCAGGTGCTCGGGGGCGATCTGGTTGGTGATGGCCACGGCCTCGTCCTCGTCGCGGGCGAGGATCAGGGCGCCGTACTGCTCCAGGCTCTCGCGGGCCAGGTCGCCCCGGGCGAGCTGAGCGAGCTGCCGCTCGGTCTCGGCCTGCACGCGGTCGAGCAGCGAGGGCTCCCAGGTGATCAGGATGCTGGCGCCCGGCGAGTGCTCGGCCTGGCTGATCAAATCTGCGGCGACGTACCGAGGCTCGGCAGTCCAGTCGGCGATCAGGACGACCTCGCTCGGGCCGGCGATGCTGTCGATGTCGACGGTGCCGTAGACCCGCTGCTTGGCCAGGGCCACGAACAGGTTGCCGGGCCCGACGATCTTGTCGACCGCCTCGATCGGACCGGCCCCGTACGCCAGCGCGGCCACGGCCTGGGCGCCGCCGATCCGGTAGACCTCCTTGACCCCGAGCGCGTGGCAGGCGGCCAGGATGTCGTCGTTGTAGCCGCCGAACGGCGTCGGGGGCACGACGACGGCGATCTGCTCGACCCCGGCGGCCTGCGCTGGCACCGCCGTCATCAACAGCGACGACGGGTAGGCCGCGGCGCCACCGGGGATGCAGACGCCGACCCGCCGCAGCGGCCGGTAGCGGAGTCGCAGCTCGACCCCGGGGCCGCGGCGGAACCTGGCGTCGCGGTGCAGGATCCCGCACTGGTAGGCCAGGATGTTCTCGCGCACCCGGCGGATCGTCCGCAGGTAGGCCGGATCGGCCCGACGGTACGCCTCGGCCAGCTCGTCCTCGGTCACCACGACCTGCGCGGCGTCGAGGGCGACCCCGTCGAGGCGCTCGGTGTAGTCGAGGACGGCAGCCAGGCCGCGCTCCTGCACGTCGCCACAGATGCGGTCGACGACCTGCTGCGGTGTCAGGGCCGCGCCGAAGGCTTTCATGGTACGGGCGCGGCCGGCGGCGCTCACGACATCGCCCCGGGGGCTGAGCTGGGCGCGGAGCTCGGCGATCAGGACCTGGGCCTCGCCCTGGGCACAATCGGCGCGACGGATCCGCAGGGGCTTCGACGACTCGGACATGCGGAGAGGCTCACCTCGGGGCTCGGACCACCCGGCGGGCAGGTTGGCGGGCGTCCGGGCCGGACTGGCGGGGCAGGGGTTCGGGGCAGGGGAGGTTCGGGGTCAGTCGCTCAAACCGAGCTCCTGGCGAACGGCGGTGAAGGCGGCGATCGCTCGCTCGAGGTCCTCGCGGGTGTGCGCCGCAGAGATCTGCACCCGGACCCTTGCCTTGCCCTGGGGCACGACCGGGTACGAGAAGCCGATCGCGTAGACACCGTGGGCGAGCAAGCGTTCGGCGAACTGGCCCGCGAGCTTGGCGTCGCCGAGCATCAGGGGGACGATCGGGTGGTCGCCCGGGATGATGTGGAAGCCCAGCTCCGTCATCTGCTGGCGGAAGAACTGCGTGTTGGCCTCGAGCCGGTCGCGCCGCTCGGGGGACTTCATGCAGATGGCGAGCGCCTGGAGCGAGGCGGCCACGATCGGGGGGGCCAGCGAGTTCGAGAACAGGTACGGCCGCGACCGCTGACGGAGCAGGCCGATCACCTCGGCCGGGCCGCTCGTGTAGCCGCCGCTGGCGCCGCCCAGGGCCTTGCCCAGGGTTCCGGTGATGATGTCCACCCGGCCCATCACGCCGCGATACTCGTGGGTGCCGCGGCCGGTCTTGCCCAGGAACCCGACGGCGTGCGAGTCGTCGACCATCACCTGGGCGTTGTACTTGTCGGCCAGGTCACAGACCTTGTCGAGGTCGCAGATGATCCCGTCCATCGAGAACACACCGTCGGTGGCGATCATCCGGAACCGGGCGTC
>CAZUZD010000352.1:0-6255 GCA_964624465.1 uncultured Isosphaeraceae bacterium | reverse complement strand
CCGTCAGGATCGCGTCGGCCTGGCGGGCCACGGCCGCCCAGTCCTGCGACGGGTCGCCGCCGAGCGGGCGGTCGGGCACGTCGGGGAACTCCCAGAACGGGAACAGGGCCCGCGGCAGGCCAGGGACGTGCGCCGCGTCGGAGGGCGGCACCAGGGCCAGGTGGATCGGCGATTCGCCCCGCGCGCGGGCCCGGTCGGCGGCGGCGGCGAGCCCGGCCGGGTCGTCGAGCGCCTCGACCGTGCCCAGCCGCTCGAGCGCGGGGCGGAGGCACTCGAAGGCGAAGTGGTAGGAGTAGGCCGGGGCCCCCAGGCCATCGCCGGCGGCCAGCGCGCGGCGCAGGGGGGTCGTCTGCACCAGCCAGGCGACGCGGGCGGCCGGGCCGCTGCGGCGCTGGTGGGGAGTCATGGGGCTCATCCTGCTCGGCAGGGGCCGGTCGCTGGGCTCCACGCGCGGCGGGCCTCCCGGGTGCATCGTTCCATCCGTGGCTCGATCGGACGGCCGCCAGTGGCCCGCCCCCGAGTCGTCGCACGCCGCGGCCGGGCATTGCCAGGCACCCCGGCCGGGCCGCCGCTCGGCCGACCGCCCGACGCGCGAGCGCCTGCCGATGGTTGCGAGCGATCTGCCGACGAGGCCGGACGATACCGCCACGGCCCCCCCCGGTCAACGCCGGCTGCCGGGCGGGGGATCGGCCCGACCGGCCCGCGCCGGCCGCTTGCCCCCCGCGCCGGCCGGCCGCACAATGCGGCCCTCGGCCCGCATCCCCGCGGCCCACCCCGAACGAACTCGTTCCGACCGGCCCCACCCCACCCGAGCCAGGCCCCCGCCATGACCACCCGACCCGACGCCGCCCCCGCGTCCCGCCGCGGCTTCCTCCAGTCCACCCTGGCCCTGGCCGGCGCGGCCCCCCTGGCGACCGCCGCCCGGATCGCCGGCGCCGGCACCACCCCGTCGGCCGCCGCCGAGGGGCCGCTGTTCGCCTACGTGGGCACGTTCAGCTCGCCGCTGACGGACGTGCTGCCGACCCAGGTCGATCTGCCGCCCGGCAACGGTCGGGGGATCCACCGGTTCACGGTCGACCGCGGCACCGGCGCGTTGATGCCGGCGGGCGTCACCGAGCTGGGCACCAGCCCCAGCCACCTGGCCCTGAGCGCCGACGGCACCCGGCTCTACTCGGCCAACGAGACCGACCGCGTCGGCGACGCCAAGCAGGGGACCGTCAGCGCCTTCGCCGTCGACCGGATCACCGGCGCCCTGACCCTGCTGAACACCGTGCCCTCGGGCGGCGCCGGCCCCACGTATGTGAGCCTGCATCCGACCGGCAAGTTCCTGTTCGTGGCCAACTACTTCGGCGGCTCGGTGGCCGTGCTGCCGATCCTCGCCGACGGCCAGCTCGGCCCGGCCAGCGACGTGAAGGTCGACGCCGGCCCGATCGGCCCGACCCGCGCCCCGCACGCCCCGGCGGGCAGCTTCGCCTTCAGCGGCCACGACCGGACCCACGCGCACATGATCGCCACCGACCCGGCGGGCCGGTTCGTGCTGCACGTCGACCTGGGCCTGGACCGGATCTTCGTCTGGCGGTTCGACGCCGCCCGCGGCGTGCTCACCCCCAACGAGCCGCACGCCGTGGCCCTGCCCCCCGGCGACGGCCCCCGGCACTTCGCCTTCCACCCCGACGGCCGCTGGTTCTACTCGATCCAGGAGGAGGGCTCGACCCTCGTCCTCTTCGACTACGACGCCGACCATGGCACCCTGGGCGCCCCCAGGCAGACGATCTCGACCCTGCCGCCGCACTTCGCCGGCAGCAACTTCTGCTCCGAGGTGCTGGTCTCGGCCGACGGCAAGTTCGTCTACGCCGGCAACCGGCTGCACGACAGCATCGGCATCTTCGCCGTCGGGCCTGATGGCACGCTCACGCACGTCGCCGACGAGTGGACCCGCGGCAACTATCCCCGCAGCTTCGAGTTCGACCCGACCGGCACGTTCCTCTACTGCTGCAACCAGCGCGGGGACAACGTCGCCATCTTCCGGGTCGATCGCGCCACCGGCGCCCTGAACTTCACCGGCCAGTACGCCGCCGTGGGCAACCCGTCGTGCGTGGTCTTCCTGGAGCCGAAGCCGCCGGCGTGAGCCGCTTCGCGTCACGACGGCGGGACGATGACCTCGACGGCCCCTGGCTCGACCTCGGCGACCCACTCGGCGTCGGCGCCCGGCAGGGTGCCGCCGGGGTCGCCGTCGAGCTGCACGGGCACCGGCTCGGGCGACCGCACGGTGACGCGGGTCGCGAGCCGGTGCTCGACGCCGCCGCGGTGCAGGTGCTGGCCCCGGAACACCAGCCAGAGGTAGTGCAGCGCCCGGAACGGCCCGGGGTCGCGGAAGACGATCACGTCGAGCAGCCCGTCGTCGGCGCGGGCCGACGGCGCGATCGGCAGCCCGAGCGCGTAGCGGGGCAGGTTGAACAGGAACACGGTCGTGCCGACGAGCGTCTCGGGCCCCGTCGGCGTCTCGACCGTGACGGTCAGCGGCGGGAACCGGTACAGGACGCTGGCGCGGAGCACCGGCTCGACGTAGGCCGCGCGATGCGTCGTGCGGAGCCGGCCGCCGCGTGCCCGCGCCGAGTGGTGCCGCGTAACCACGTCGGCGTCGAAGCCCAGGCCGGCCATGAGCGCGAACCGGCGGCCGGCGACGCTCCCCAGGTCGATCCGCTGCCGCCGGCCGGCGACGATCGCCTCGGCCAGCGCCTCGGGGCGGCGGCCCAGGCCGAAGTGCCGCGCGAAGAGGTTCTCGGTCCCAGCCGGCAGCACGGTGATCGGCACCGTCGGCCGCTCGTTGATCAGCGCCGCCACCGTGCCGTCGCCGCCGGCGGCCACCAGGCCGCGGCAGAGCGGATCGCCGCCGGCCTCCGCCACCAGCGCCCCGCGCTCGGGCACCGTCCAGGCCACCCGGGTCGCCAGCCCGTGCCGCTGGAGCGCGGCCCGCAGCCGCTCGACCGCCTTGCGCCCCGAGCCCATGCCCGAGAACGCGTTCGCCGCGACCCCGACCCAGGGTCGGGACGGGTCCTGATCGGTGGCCGTGGGGGCCGCCTGCTCGTCCGCGGACCGCTCCACGCCCATCCGCTCCCAGAGCCGCCCGGCTCGATTCGGACCCGCGCCCTCACTCACCGCGGCACGGCCCGCCCCGCCCCGGCGCCATCAGGGGAGACCCTTAGCTACCGGAACGGCCGCGGCCGGGCAACGGGTTTGCGGCGGGCCGAGGAGCGGAGCGGAGCCCACCCACCGGGACCCGGGCCGGTGGCCGGTCACTTCCCCTCGGCCGGGGCCGGGGCGGCGGCGGCGCTGGCGGGCTTGATGGGGAGCTGGACCTCCCAGAGGCGGCGGGCGACGGGGGTGCCGGGGCCGTGGTAGCCCAGGCGGCGCGGGGGGCCGTCGGCGACCCACTCGCCCTTGTGCTCGTCGAGCCAGGCCTGGAGCTTCGCGACGCCCTGGCGCATGTCGGTGTCGCCCATGTTTCCCTGGAACCCCAGGCAGACGTACTGGCCGGCCGGGTGGTCGACCACCTCGACGAGCCGGCCGTCGGGGCCGGGCTTGCCCTGGTCGGGACGCTGGTAGAGGAACTCCATCGAGACCTCGCCCCTGGCGTTCGGCTTCTCGATCATCTCGGCGTCGGGATACGTGTTGATCACCGGCGCGGTCATCGCCACGTCGTTGCGCTGGATGTGCTGGAACAGGGCCCAGAAGAGCATGTTGCCCGAGCCCATCGACATCCCCTTGCCCTTGGCCATGGCGCTGCGGTAGGCGGGGTACGCCTTGACCTCGATGACGCCGGGCTTCGTGCCGTCGGGGAAGCCGACGGGCAGCGGGGCGTCGCCGTCGGCGGCCTTGGGCTCGACGGCGGGCCGGGCCTTCGGCTCCGGGTCCTGGGCCAGGACGGTCGATGACGCGGGCAGGACGGCCAGCAGCAGGGCGGCCAGGGTGCGGGGTCGCATGGGCGTTGCGCTCCGATCCATCGGCATGGGGGTTGGGACGGGCACGTGATGGAACCACCACGATTCGATGCAAGTTGATCTAGGCGATCGCTGCGATTCGTCAAGGCAACGCCCGTTCCCCTGGGCCCGGAGCGTTGACGCGATCCGACGCGCCTCCTAGAGTGGAGCCGGGGGCACGCCCGCCCCCGGGCGTCCGACCCGAACCCCTGGCCATTCCCGGATTTCGGCCCGGCCGCCCTGCCCCGTCCTTCCTCTCCGAGGCCCGTCGTCGCCATGCACATCACCATCGGCCAGGTCGTCCTGGGGATCTACGCGCTGCTGCTGGCCGGCGGCGGCATCATGGGGTTCGTCAAGGCCGGCAGCCGGCCGTCGCTGACCGCGGGCCTGATCAGCGCCGTGCTGGCCGTGGTGGCGCTGGTCACCCTGGCGGCCAACCCCGAGCTGGGCCGGACCCTGGGGATGCTGCTGGCGCTGGTGATGACCGTGGTGTTCGGCTACCGCTACGCCCTGAAGCCGAAGTTCATGCCCAGCGGCCTGCTGGCGATCCTGAGCCTGGTCGTCCTGATCGTCATGTTCCTGGTCTCGACCACGCCGGCCTGAGCCCGGGCCCGGCCCGGCCCGGCGAAAAATCGGGGAAGGGGCGACACCGGGGGCCGGCCTCGGGGTTTCATCCCCTGGACGCACGCGGCCCCCGCGGCCGAGTGACCTGGTCGCCCCTGGATCCCCCGAGGATGGCAACGGCATGGCACGCCCCCGGCTCTCCCGACCCGTCGCCCTGCTGCCCGGCGCCCTGGCCACCCTGCTGGCCGGCCTCGGGCTGATCGGCCCCAGCACCCGCGCCGACGACACCCCGCCGCCGCCGGCCGCCAAGGCCCCGGCCGATGCCCCCGCCGGCAAGGGCCAGGCGGGCAAGAAGGCCGCCATGGCGAAGCTCGCCGCCGAGGACCCGGCGAAGGCGAAGCAGATCCAGAAGGCGAACGCCGCCAAGGCGAAGCAGAAGCTGAAGCGGACCGAGAGGCTCGACGAGGCCGCCCGCGCCGAGGAGCAGGCCGCGACCGACGCCCGGGCGCAGGCGAAGCTCGCCGCCCTGCTCGAACGCCTGGGACGCCCGGCCCCGCCGGCCCCGGCCGCGACCGAGCTGACCCCGCGCCAGATCGACCAGCAGATCGACGCCTGGCTGGCCGAGCAGAAGGTCGCCCCGGCGCGGCCCTCCAACGACGCCGAGTTCGCCCGCCGGCTCTTCCTCGACCTGCTTGGCAAGCCGCCCACCCCCGAGCAGCTCCGCGGCTTCGTCACCGACAAGGACCCCCGCAAGCGCGCCCACCTGATCGACCAGCTCCTGGCCGACGAGGCGACGGCCCGCAACTGGGCCCGGTACTGGCGCGACGTGATCGCCTTCCGCGCCACCTCCGAGCGCCGCAACCTGATCCACTACGACACCCTCGAGACCTGGCTGGCCGAGCAGTTCGCCGCCAACCGCCCCTGGGACGAGATCGCCCGCGCCCTGATCACCGAGACCGGCAGCAACGTCGAGAAGGGGGCCGTCGTGCTCCAGGCGGCGCACGAGGCCAAGGAGGTCGAGGTCGCCGGCGAGGTCTCGCGGGTCTTCCTGGGCGTGCAGATCCAGTGCGCCCAGTGCCACGATCACTTCACCGAGCCCTGGAAGCGCGAGCAGTTCCACGAGTTCGCCGCCTTCTTCGCCGGCGTCGCCGCCCGCCCGACCTACGAGGCCGTCGAGGGCCAGCCGCGCCCCCGGCCCACCGGCCTGGCCGTCTTCGTCCGGCCCGGCAAGGTGCGCTACACCATGCCCGACCTGAAGGACCCCAAGGTGTCGACCCCGGTCACGCCGAAGTTCTTCCTGGCCGACGAGAGCGGCGCGACCCCGCCCGAGGGCCTGAACGCCCGCGAGCGGCACGCGCTGGCGGCGTCGTACGTCACCGGGTCCGACAACCCGTACTTCGCCCGCGCCTTCGTCAACCGGGTCTGGAGCACGCTCCTCGGCGAGGGGTTCGTCAACCCGATCGACGACCTGGGCCCGACCCGCGACGTGCACCTGCCCGCCCTGTTCGACGCCCTGGCCGACGCCTTCGTCCGCAGCGGCCACGACGTGCGCTGGCTCTACCGCACGATCCTGAACACCGAGGCCTACCAGCGCCAGTTCCGCTCCACCGACGCCAAGGCCGGCCGCACCACCTTCGCCGCCATCTGCCCGAGCCGGCTGCGGGCCGACCAGATCTTCGAAGCCCTCACCCAGGCGATGGAGATTCCCACC
>CAZUZD010000351.1:0-6272 GCA_964624465.1 uncultured Isosphaeraceae bacterium | reverse complement strand
TTTCCGACATCTACAACCAGATCCAGGAAGAGATGCGGACTCAATACGCACTGGCCTACACGCCGTCAAACCCGGCCAAGGACGGCACATTCCGGCGCACCGAATTGCGCGTGAAGAACAAAGACTACAAGGTCCAGGTCCGCAAGGTCGAGGTCATGGCCCTGCCCGACGAGACCAAGGGCAAGTGAGCCCGGGGCCTCCCGATCGCTGATCACCACCGGACCGCCGGGGCTCAGGCCCCGGCGGTTCGCGTTTCCGGCTTCGCCGTCCGTGCCACCTGCACGCACCGCCGCACGGCGCCCGTCACGATGATCGCCACGCAGACCAGCAGCATCGCGGTCAGGCCCAGGTTCAGGTATCCCTTGAGCGTGTCGGCGCCGCCCTTCTGGACCCAGCCCCAGTAGGTGCCGGTCATCTCCAGGTACGCGGCGCTCAGGGTGGTGCAGGCGACGAACGCCATCGGCACCACGGTCACGAACGCGAACCGCAGGCGACCGGCGTTGGCCATCGCCGTGGTCACGATCGCCAGCGCGATCAGGGCCAGCAACTGGTTGGCGATCCCGAACATCGGCCAGATCGTCGCCACGCTGTTGGTGGCGATGAAGTAGGCCCACGCGAAGACGACGAGGCTCGTCGCCAGGATCGACGCCGGGAGCCAGCTCAGGTCGCCCAGCGGCTTCCAGATCCGGCCGAGGAACTCCTGCACCATGAACCGACCGATGCGGGTGCCGGTGTCGATGGTCGTCAGGATGAACAGCGCCTCGAACATGATCGCGAAGTGGTACCAGTAGCTCACCAGCCCGTCGAGCCGCGGCATCGCCCGCGTGAAGATCCGGGCCATGCCGACGGCCAGGGTGACGGCCCCGCCGCTTCGGCCGTGGAGCGACTCCTTCACCTCGCGCTCCAGGCTCACCAGCTCGTCGGCGCCGCCGATTTCCCCGTGGGTCTCGGCCTCGATGGCGGCAATCTGGTTGACGTAAGCGGGCCGCTGCGCCAGGTCGATGTTGATGTCGTAGTACATCGAGTTCGGCAGCGACGCGGCGGCGATCAGGGCGACCACGCCGACCAGGCCCTCGATGAGCATGGCGCCGTAGCCGATCACCCGGCAGTCGCCCTCGCGGTTGATCATCTTGGGCGTCGTGCCCGAGGAGACCAGCGCGTGGAACCCCGAGATGGCGCCGCACATGATGCAGATGAAGACGTACGGGAACAGGGCCCCCTTGAGGTTCGGCCCGCCGCCGCCGGCGAAGTGCTGGTTGATCGCCGGGGCGTGGAACGTCGGGTTGGCGACGATGACCCCCACGACCAGCAGGGCGATGGTCCCGATCTTGAGGAAGCTCGACAGGTAGTCGCGTGGGCAGAGCAGCAGCCAGACCGGCAGCACCGACGCGATGAACCCGTAGGCGGCGATGGCCAGGATCGTCTGCTCGCGCGTCAGGGCGAAGTACGGCCGCAGCGGTGAGTCGGGGATCCAGGCCCCCACGAATGTCGCCGCCAGCACCCCGACCGCCCCCAGCAGCGACGCCTCGACGACGTGCCCCTTGCGGATCTTGTACATGTACAGCCCGACCAGCAACGCGATCGGGATGGTGCAGGCGATCGTGAACGTGCCCCAAGAGCTGCCCGGCACCAGCCGCTTCGCCCCCTCGGGCATCACCAGCACCAGCCGCTCACCCTCCGGCGCGAGCTCCCCCTCGACGGTGGCGGGGTTCTTCGACGGCACGCTGAGCTGGAACCCCTCGTTGATCGTCAGCGCGTGGGCGGCATCCTTGGGGTCATAGCGGAAGGTCGAGCCCTCGCCGATCGAGTAGACCCAGGTGCCGCTGCGCACCTGGCTGACCTTGTCGACCCGCTGGGCGTCGGCCGGCAGTACGAGCCGGGTGCCCGCCTGCATCGGCACCTCCTCGCCCCCGAGCGCCTTGACGACGACGATCCCCAGCCCGGCCAGGGCGATGACGATCACGTACAGGATCGCGATGGTCGTGGCCGTCGCCGCGACCGGACCGATCTCCTGGCGGGCGATGCCGGCGAGGCTCTGGCCGCCGCGGCGGGTCGAGGCGGCCAGCACCAGGAAGTCCTGCACGGCCCCCGCCAGGCAGACGCCGACGACGAGCCAGATCAGGCCCGGCAGGTATCCGAACTGGATCGCCAGCACGGGGCCGATCAGCGGGCCGGCGCCCGAGATGGCGGCGAAGTGGTGGCCGAACAGGACCCAGCGATTGGTCGGGTGGTAGTTCTGGCCGTCGTTGAGCGCGTGCGCCGGGGTCACCCGCGTGTCGTCGAGCACCGCGACCCGGGCGGCCAGGAACGCGCTGTAGTAGCGGTAGGCGATGGCCAGGCAGGCGAGGACGCCCACCATGACCCACATCGCGGGAAGGCCCATGACGCACCAGGTTCGGGGGAGAGGCCGCGAGCGCGGCACGCCCCAGCGCGCCCGCCCTCGCGGCGTCGCATCAGTCTAAACCAGCGGGATTCCCGGTCAAGCGCCCCGACCCGGGCCGTCGCCGGCGTCGCCGGGCAGGATCGTCGTGGCCGCGACGAGGTCGTCCATCGTCAGCGGCCGATCGACCGGGAACAGGGTGTACGCCGGATACGGGTCGCGCCCGTCGAGGATGAGCAGCCGGTCGTTGGCCCGCAGGTAACCCCGCTCGCAGGCCTCGTGGCCGGCGATGCACCAGTCGACGCCCATCAGGGCGGCAAACCGCTCGGCCGTCTCGGGCGTCTGGTCGCGGCCCCAGGTCAGGGCGTAGACGGTGCTGCCGCGACGGGTGTCGGCCTCGGCCCAGGCGCCGGTGCGGAGCACCTCCAGGTCGAGGCCGTCGAGGTCCTTCGCCTCGGGCACGGTGTGGCAGAGCAGGCCGCGATTCGGGGTGCGGACGGCCAGCGGCAGCGAGCGGAACAGGTCGTGGTAGGCGGCGATCACCGCCTCGGCGTGCGGGCCGTAGCTCGCCTCGACCCCCTGCCGGAACAGGCGGTTGAGCGGGTGCCCCCGCTTCAGGATGGAGCGGCCCGTCAGCTCTGACAGTTCGTGGTTGCCGAGGATGAGGTGGACCCGATCCGGGTACTGGCACTTGAGGGCGGCGATCACGTCGATCAGCCGGTGTGAGCGGTCGAGCTCCCCCTCATCGGGGTCGATGCGGGTGTCGTGGGTCGGCTCCTGGAGCACCAGATGCCGCCCCGGGTTCCGATCCAGGTCGGCCCGCTTCAGCAGCGCGGCGGCGACGTGCAGGTGCCCGTGAAGGTCGCCGGCGACGAGCACGTCGCTGGCTGTGCCGGGCAGCTCGACGATCGCACCGACGCGGCCCGCGGTGGCGCGACTGGCACGGGCGGCCCGCCCGATCGTGGCGATGAGCTTGGTGGGGTCGGGCATGGGGCCTTCCGTTCGGGGGCCGGTCAGGGCCAGGGGCGGGGAACGCGGCGGCTCAGGAGTTGAGCTCGACCGCCTCCTCCCAGTGGCCGTAGAGGTATTCGAGCTTCGCCTTGAGGGCGTCGAAGTTCGCCTGCGCCTGGCGGGCGGTGTCGGCGGTCTTCCAGGTGTCGGGCTCGGCGAGCAGGGCCTCGGCGCGGGCCAGGGCCGGCTCGGTCTCGGCGATCTCGGCCTCGATCTCCGCCGTCTTGCGATACGGATACTGCCGCTTCCGGCGGCCCTTGCCGGCGTCGGTCGGCGGGGCATTGCCGGCGGCCCGCGCGGCCGCGGCGGCCTCCCTGGCCGCCTTCGCCTCGGCCTCCTGCTTCGCGAGCCGCTGGTACGTCTCGTAATCCCCCTCGACGACCCGGGCCCGGCCGTCGGCGACCACGATCAGGCGGTCGGCCACCTGGTTCAGGAAGTACCGGTCGTGGCTCACGACCAGCACGGTCCCCTCGAACTCGCGGATCGATCGCTCCAGCGCCTCGCATGACCAGATGTCGAGGTGGTTCGTCGGCTCGTCCATGATCAGCACGTTGGCGCCCGTCGCCGCCAGGCGGGCGAGGGCGGCTTTCCCCTTCTCGCCGCCGGAGAGCTGGCCGACCTGGCGGTGGACGAGCTCGCCGGGCAGGCCGAACTTGGCAAGCAGGTCGCGCACGTCCTGCTCGACCCAGTCCGGGTCGTCCTCGGGCCAGACGGCGCGCACGACCGGGGTGGTGGGCGCGAGCGCCTCCAGGCCCTGGTCGTAGTAGCCGATCTGCACCCGGTGGCCCAGGCGGACGGCGCCGGTGTCGGGTTTCTCGCGGCCGATGAGCACCTTCATGAGTGTCGACTTGCCGGCGCCGTTGGGCCCGATCACGCCCACGCACTGGCTCCGCAGCACGCTCAGGTTGAAGTCCTGGAAGAGTGGCTTGTCGAAGGCCTTGCTCAGCTCGGTGGCCTCGATGACAACGTCGCCGCTGCGCTCGACCTCGCCGAAGCCCATCACCGGGCCGACGATCTCGCGCATGGTCTCGACCTGCTCGATCCGCGCCAGCTTCTTCTCGCGGTCCTTCGCCTGCTTGGCCCGCTGGCCGGCGGCGTACTTGGCAATGTATTCCTTGAGGTCGGCGATCTGATCCGCCTGCTTCTCGGCCTGGCGCTCCAGCACCTTGGCCCGCTCCTCGCGGAGCTTCCAGTACTGGGTGTAGTTGCCCGGATAGGCGGCGATTCGCCCGCCGTGCAGCTCCCAGATCTTGGTCACGACCGAGTCGAGGAAGTAGCGGTCGTGGCTCACGACGACCATCGCCACCGGCTGGCGGGTCAGGTACGACTCCAGCCACTCGGTCGTCGCGATGTCGAGGTGATTCGACGGCTCGTCCAGGAGCATCAGGTCGGGGCTCTCCAGCAGCAGCTTCGCGAGCATCAGCCGCGACTGCTGGCCGCCCGAGAACGTGCGGGCCGGGCGATGGAACTCGCCCGTGTGGAACCCCAGGCCGGCCAGGATTTCCTCGATCCGGTGGTCGACCGAGTAGGCGTCCTGGTGTTCGAGCCGGTCGCGGATCTGCTCGTAGCGGCGGCTGGCGACGGTGCGCTCGGCGTCGGTCTCGGCCTCGGCGATCTCGCCGGCGGCCTCCTCCAGCTCGTGCTGCAACTCCATCAGCGAAGCCAGCCCCGAGCGGGCGACCTCCATGAGCGTCTGATCGGGGGCGAAGTCGGGCTGCTGGCGGAGCAGGCTGACGCGGATGCCGGGGCGGATCGAGAGCGAGCCATAATCGGGCTGCTCCAGGCCGGCCAGCAGTTTCATGAGGGTCGTCTTGCCGGCGCCGTTGGTGCCAACCAGCCCGATCCGCTCGCCGGCGCGGATGTCGAACGCCAGGCCCTGGAAGATCGGGTCACCCGAGTACTGCCGGCCCAGGCCGGTGGCGGAGGCGAGGATCATGGTGGGGCATGTCGCGGTGGGGACCGACCGGGGACCGGGCCGCCCTCGGGGCCGGACCGGGCAAAGCCCCATTCTAACCGCAGAGCCGGGGTTTTCGAGCCGGCCCGCCGGGCGAGGGGCTCACTCCTCGCCCAGGGTCCGCTTGGTCCGGAGCATATGGTGGTAGTGCTGGGCGAACCGGTGGGCCTCGTCGCGGGTGTACTGCAGGAGCCGCAGCGAGAACGAGCGCCGGCTGAGCACGATCGGGTCGGGCCGGCCGGGGACGAAGATCTCCTCGTCCTGCTTGGCCAGCGAGATCAGGGTCGGCGGCTCCACGCCCATGGCCTTGAAGGCGTCGAGGGCGGCGTTGAGCTGGCCCTTGCCGCCGTCGATCATGAGGATATCGGGCAGCGACTCCTCGCGCTCGCCCAAGCTCTTGAGGCGGCGGCTGACGACCTCGCGGATCGAGGCGTAATCATCGACCCCCTGCACGCTCCTGATCTTGAACCGGCGGTAGCCCGGCTTGAACGGCAGGCCGTCGATGAAGGTGACCAGCGAGCCGACGGTCTCGGTGCCGCCGAGGTGGGCGATGTCGATGCACTGGATCGTGCGGGGCGTCTTGGAGAGACCGAGCACCTTCTGGAGGCCCTTCAAACCACGTTTCGGGTCCTGGTAGAAGACCTCGGGCTGGGCGTGCTTCTCCAGGTCGCCGCGGAGGTTCAGGTTCCTGAGCGCCTTGAGCTCGTCGCGGAGCGAGGCGGCCCGCTCGAACTGCAGCTCGCGGGAGGCCTCCTTCATCTCCTCCTCGAGCTCGCGGAGCACAACGTCCTTCTTCCCCTCCAGGAACAGCTTGAGCCGGTTGATGTCCTTGCGGTAGGCCTCGCGGTCGATCCGCAGGTGGTGCGCATCCCGCGCGACCATCTCGCCACCCTGTATTTCGCGGGTCATGAAACCAGCGCCAAGTTG
>CAZUZD010000350.1:0-6277 GCA_964624465.1 uncultured Isosphaeraceae bacterium | reverse complement strand
TGCTGCTGCCGGCCGTGCAGAGCGCCCGCGAGGCCGCCCGCCGCGCCCAGTGCGTGAACAACCTGAAGCAGCTCGGCATCGCGCTGCACACGTACAACGACTCGCTCGGCACCGTGCCGCTGGGCCGCACCATCCCGCAGGCCGACTCGTACTCGCCGCTGGCCCGGATGCTGCCGTACCTGGAGCAGACGACGCTGCAGGCCGCGCTGAACTTCGACCTGGGCTGGTCGGCCCCGGCCAACGCCACGGCATACCGCGCCAGCGTCTCGTCGTTCCTGTGCCCGAGCGACCCGGTGACGATGATCCCCAACGGCTGGGGCGGCACGAACTACCGCTCCAACGAGGGGACCAGCGTGGCCATGTGGTACGGCGCCTCCGACCCCACCGGCGTGAACAAGACCGTGCAGGCGCCCAACGGCCTGTTCTTCTCCAGCGACCCGATCCGGCTCTCGGAGATCACCGACGGTACCAGCAACACGGCCGCCTTCAGCGAGCATGTGAAGGGCGATTTCGACAACACCCGCGCCACCGAGCGGGCCGACACCTTCTGGCCGCAGACCTATCCGGCCAACGCCGACGAGGCCGTGCAGCAGTGCCGCGCCATGGACATCACGAACCTGGGCTTCCAGCGCGTGAGCGACGTCGGCGCCCCCTGGGTCTACGGCTACCACTCGACGACCAGCTACTGGCACTCGGGCCCGCCGAACTCGCGGTCGTGCATGTTCCCGCCCTCGCGGATCATGACCACGGCCAACAGCGCCCACCCCGGCGGCGTGAACGTGGGCTTCGCCGACGGCTCGGTGAAGTTCGTCAAGGCGACCGTGAGCATCGGCACCTGGCGGGCGCTCGGCACCCGCAACGGCGGCGAGATCATCAGCGCCGACGCCTTCTGAGCCGGCGTTCGCCACCCGGGGCCGCATCACGGCGGTGCGGCCCCGACGATCCCCGACTCGCCCTGCGCTGGAGCCTCCCCCCGATGATGACCTCGACCCGATCCCGCCTCGTCCCGCTGTGCGGCCTGGCCCTGCTGGCCGCCGGCCTGCTGACCCTGAGCGGCTGCGGCAGCACCTCGGCCGCGACCGGCACGGCGCCCGAGCCCGACCAGGCGCAGGCCGTGCTCCGCCAGGCACTCGACGCCTGGAAGAGCGGCGCCGCGCACAACGCGCTGGCCGGCCAGTCGCCCGCCATCCGCATGGCCGACGAGGAGTGGCTCGCCGGCGGGAAGCTGATCGACTTCCGCCTCGCCGACCCCGGCCAGCCCGTCGGCCCGCGTGTCCCCTGCCCGGCCGTCCTCACCGTGCGCGACGCCCGCGGCCGCTCGTCGCAGCGGACCGTCCTCTACCAGGTCAGCCTGGCGCCCACCCCCATGATCGTGCGCCAGGACTGACCCGCGTTCCCCGTCCAACGTCCGGGGTGGCTGGGGTCCGCCTGGCGGACCCCGGTTTCCCCAGCCCGCGCCGGGGTGTGGCGACCCGGTCCGCCTCACGCCCACTGACAGGATCGTGTGCCAGGACTGACCCGCCGCCCGGCACTCCGGGGCCGCACGTCCCTCCACTCCACACCAAACGCCACACCCGCATCACCACGGAGTCGACTCTCCATGCACACGCGCGTTCGAGGCGCCCGGCTGGTCGCCCTGATGCTGACGCTGAGCCCGCTGGCCGCCGCACCGATCCCGGCGCGGGCCGATGGCCCGCCGGTCGTGCCGCCGACCCGCCAGGCCATGAAGCAGGCGCTCGAGGACTCCAAGCACGCCCAGCCCCGGCTCCCCTTGCCGCCGCTCACGGCCGAGGAGGAACTCAAGGCCAAGCAGGGCGACTGGGGCGTGGTCAACAACGGCCGGATGCGGAAGTTCTACCTGCCGGCGGAGTTCACCGGCTCGGGCCTGAGCCGCGAGCCCGACCCCGGCATGTCGCTCGGGTATCCGTTCCAGACGATGCTCTTCTGGATCGTCTCGCGGGCCAACAACTGCACGTACTGCATGGGTCACCAGGAGAGCAAGCTCTCGGCCGCCGGCGTCTCCGAGGCGACCCTGGCGGCGCTCGACGACGACTGGTCGGGCTTCACGCCCGCCGAGCAGGCCGCGTTCGGCTTCGCCCGCAAGCTCACCTTCGAGCCGCACGCCATCTGCGACGCCGATGTGGAGGCGCTGCGGGCGCATTACACCCCGGCGCAGGTGCTGGAGATCGCCACCGTCGTCGGCAACTTCAACGCCATGAACCGCTGGACCGGGGCGCTGCGGATCCCGCAGGAGGAGCACCGCCAGTACCTGACCCCCGCGGCCGACGGCGACGCCCGGCGGATCAGCCTGGTGGCGCCGCTGGACGTGAAGGGGACGACCGCCGCGCCGGCGCGGGCGGCGTCGCGGCCGAAGCGGGAGTCGCGGGCCGAGGTCGAGGCCGCGCTCTCGGCGGCGAAGGTTCGCACCCCGCGGCTGCCGCTGGTCGATGAGGCGGCCACGAAGGCCCTGCGGCCGGCCGGGGTCGCCGACGGCCCGGCGCCGCAGTGGGAGCGCCTGCTCGCCCGGTTCCCACTCGTCGGGGTCCAGCGGATCGCGCAGCACCGCGCCGCGGGCTCGGCCGAGGTCGGCTCGATCGACCGGACCCTCCGCGCCCGGATCGCCTGGATCGCCGCCCGCCACGACCGCGCCTGGTACGCCCTGGGCGACGCCCAGCAGCGGCTGAAGGCCCTGGGCCAGACCGACGACCAGATCGCCGCGCTGGACGGCGACCGCGCCGGCTTCGCACCCGCCGACCGCGCCGTGCTCGCGCTGGCCCAGAAGCTGACCGTCGACCCGGCGCGCATCGACGACGCCGACATCGCCGCCGTGCGCGCGCACTTCAGCGACAAGCAGACCGCCGAGATCCTCTGGCTGATCACCGAGGCCGCCTTCTTCGACCGCGTCACCGAGGTCGCCGGCCTGACCCTCGAGGCCGACTGAGCCGCCACGTCGACACGGATCCGCGGCGGTCGTAGACTCGGACTCCGCCCCGGCGCCCGCGTGGCGCCGGGGCGGAGTCCGCGATCCGAACCGTGCGGGACCCGGTGGGGGGCTTCCTGGCGTGAGCACGCTGCAACGACTCACCGACCAGGGTGCCCTGAGGCCCCCGCGCTGGCTGCCCGGCAACGTGCAGTACGAGACGATCATGGGCTCGGTGGCCTCTGGTGTCTCGTCGGACTCCAGCGACGTCGACATCTATGGCTGGGCGATCCCGCCCCGCGACGACCTGTTCCCGCACCTCCGCGGTGAGATCCCCGGCTTCGGCACGCCGGCCCCGCGGTTCGAGGTGTTCCAGGAGCACCACATCGCCGACCGCTCGGCCCGCGCCGGCCAGGGGCGGACCTACGATCTGACGATCTTCGGCATCGTCCGGTTCTTCAGCCTCGCGATGGAGTGCAACCCGAATATCATCGACAGCCTGTTCACCCCGGCCAATTGCGTGGTGCACTGCACCCGGGTCGGCGGCCTGGTGCGCGAGCACCGTCGGCTGTTCCTCCACAAGGGCGCCTGGCCGAAGTTCAAGGGTTACGCCTACTCGCAGCTGCACAAGCTCGGCACCAAGCAGCCCGGCGGCAAGCGAGCCGAGCTGGTGGAGCAGCACGGCTTCGACACCAAGTTCGGCTACCACGTGGTCCGGCTCATCTCCGAGGTCGAGCAGATCCTGCTCGAAGGGGACATCGACCTCCAGCGGAACAACGACCAGCTCAAGGCGATCCGCCGCGGCGAGTGGACCGAGGAGCGGCTCCGCCAGTGGTTCGCCGACAAGGAACTGCACCTGGAGCGGCTCTACGTCGACTGCGCCCTGCCCGCGGCCCCCGACCAGGCGCGGATCAAGGCCCTGCTGTTGCAGTGCCTGGAGGAGCATTACGGCCGCCTGGACGACTGCGTCGTGAACCCCGACCGCGCCGCGCTCGCCCTCCGCGGCATCCAGGCCGAGCTCGACCGCGTGCGGGACCTGTACTGACCCCGGACCGATCCGGACGAACCGCCGGCGTGGAGGCGACATGGACGTGGACGCGCGCTTGCGGCAGGCGGTGGCCGAGCACCCGTACCCGCTGCTGTTCGCCACCCTCAGCGGCGCGCACCTGTACGGCTTCCCGTCGCCCGACTCCGACTTCGACCTGCGTGGCTGCCACCTCCTGCCGGTGCCCGAGCTGGTCGGCCTCGACGTCGGCCCCGAGACGATCACGCAGGACACCGTGGAGCCCGGCCTGGAGCTGGACCTGGTCACGCACGAGGCCCGCAAGTTCTTCGGCCTGATGCTCAAGGCCAATGGCTATGTGCTGGAGCAACTGCACTCGCCCCTGATCGTCCACAGCACGCCCGAGCACGACGAGCTGAAGGCGATCGCCCGCGACTGCGTCACCCGGCACCACGCGCACCATTACCTGGGGTTCGCCGAGAACCAGTGGCAGCTCCACCGCAAGGAGAGTCCCCGGCGGGTGAAGCCGTTGCTCTACACGTACCGCGTGCTGCTGACCGGCATCCATCTCCTGCGCACCGGCGTCATCGAGGCCAACCTCGTCCGGCTCAACGAGCAGGCGCGGCTGGGCCACGTGGACGAGCTGATCGCTCGCAAGCTGGCCGGCGCCGAACGCTCGACCCTCGACGACGCCGACGCGGCGTTCCACGAGTCGGAGTACCATCGCCTGCGCGCCGCGCTGGAGGCCGCCCACCGCGACAGCACGCTCCCCGAGACGCCGACCGCCCGCCCCGCCCTGCACGACCTGCTCGTGCGGCTGAGGCGGCCCGCCTCCTGAACCGACCCGACACCGCCTCGTGTTTCACCCGACCCAGGAGCCCCCGCCATGATTCACCCCGCGATCCCCAGGGCGTTGCTCCCGGCCGTCCTGGCCCTGCTCGCCGTGGCCGCCGGCCCCGCCCGCGCCGACGACCCCCAGCCGCCGCCGCCCAACGCCGTGGCGGTGCTCGAACGGCTCTGGCCGGGGCACCCCGAGGCCCTGGCGATGTTCGTCGACATCCTGCAGGGCAGCACGCTGGGCCCGGAGGACGGCTGGTTCCGCCAGGCCGTGGCCCGCTCGCGCTACGACTGGAAGGGCGCCGCCCAGCGGCTCGATCGCGACGGCGACGGCCGGATCGCCCGCGCCGAGTTCCCGGGCCCCGACGCCGACTTCCGGCGGCTGGACCGCGACGGCGACGGCGGGCTCACGGCCGCCGACTTCGACTTCTCGGCGCACGCGCTGGCGCCGTCGATGGGGATGAACGTCTTCTTCGCGGCCGACGCCGACGGCAACGGCAAGCTCACCCGCGACGAGGTGCAGGCCTTCTTCGCCCGCGCCGACCGCGACGGCCAGGGGTACCTGTCGCTGACCGAGACCCAGGACCTCTTCACCCCGCCCCGCCGCCCCGCCCCCGCCGGTGCCAGCGGCCCCGGCTCCCCGGCGCCGTCGCCGTCGTTCTGGGCCCGGCTGCTGGGTGGCGGCGGGCCCGACACGGGCGAGCCGGGTCGGCTCACGCTCCTGAAGGGGCTGTTCACGCAAGAGATTGGCTCGCTGCAGCGCGGGCCGCGGCCCGGCGAGGTCGCGCCCGACTTCACCCTGCGCACGGTGGCCGACGGCTCGCCGGTCACGCTCTCCGAGCAGATCGGTCCGAGGCCGGTCGTGCTCGTCTTCGGCAACTTCACCTGCGGCCCGTTCCGCAGCCGCGCCGGCGACGTGGAGAAGCTGTACCGCGCCTACGGCGACCGCGCCACCTTCCTGATGGTCTACGTCCGCGAGGCGCACCCGACCGACGGCTGGGAGACGAAGAGCGGCCGGCGCTACGGCATCCAGCTCGCCCAGCCCCGCTCCTACGACGAGCGCCGCAGCGTCGCCCAGACCTGCGCCGACCGGCTCAGCCTCGGGTTCCCGATGCTCGTCGACGACCTGAACGACCGCGTGGGCGCCCGCTACAGCGGCATGCCCAGCCGGCTCTACGTCATCGACCGCACCGGCACCGTCGCCTACCAGAGCGGCCGCGGCCCGTTCGGGTTCAAGCCCCGCGAGCTGGAGCAGTCGCTGCTGCTGGTGCTGGCCGAGAGCGAGGGCTCGACGCCGGCCCCGGCCGCCGCCGTGGCCCCGTCGGACGCCTCGCGCCCATGAGCCTCGGGTGGCGGTCGACGACCCCGACCGGGCGCGGCGGATGACGCTCCGCGGATCCGCCCGACGGTACGACCGAGAACCGGCCGGGGTGCCCGGGTTCCGTCCTCGGAGCCCGGATCCTCCAGCATCGAACCGAGGTGAGGTGTGGCGGGGGGGGGGGGGAGGGGGGGGGGGG
>CAZUZD010000349.1:0-6287 GCA_964624465.1 uncultured Isosphaeraceae bacterium | reverse complement strand
GGCGGTCATCGGCGGCGGCCTGGGCGGCTGCGCGGCGGCGCTGGCGGCGCTCCGGATGGGGAAATCCGTGATCCTGACCGAGCCGACCGACTGGGTCGGCGGCCAGCTCACCAGCCAGGCGGTGCCGCCGGATGAGCACCCCTGGATCGAGCAGTTCGGCTGCAATGCCTCGTACCGGGCGCTCCGCGAGGGCATCCGCGCCTACTACCGCCAGCACTACCCCCTCACCGCCGAGGCCGCCGCCAACCCGCGATTGAACCCCGGCCGCGGCAACGTGTCGGTGCTCTGCCACGAGCCCCGCGTGGCGCTCGCCGTGCTCACCGGCATGCTGGCGCCGTACGCCTCGGCCGGTCGGCTCACGATCCTGCTGGAGCACGAGCCCACGGCCGTCGCCGTCGACGGCGACCGGGTGCGAGCCGTCAGCGTGCGCGACCTTCGCTCGGGCGACTCCCGCACGATCGTGGCGCCCTACGTGCTCGACGCCACCGAGACCGGCGACCTGCTGCCGCTGGCCCGCGCCGAGTTCGTGACCGGCTTCGAGTCGCAGGCCGATACCCACGAGCCGCACGCCCCCGCCGCCGCCCGGCCCGACGACATGCAGGCCTTCACCTGCTGCTTCGCCGCCGAGTACCGGCCCGGCGAGGACCACACGATCGACCGGCCCGCCGAGTATGCCTTCTGGCGCGACTACACGCCCGAGATGCAGCCCGCCTGGCCGGGGAAACTGTTCGGCCCGGCATCGTACCCGATCAACCCGCTGGAGAGCCGCCCGCTGGCGTTCGACCCGAACCCGCCGGGCGCCGGCTTCTGGGTCTATCGCCGGATCCAGGACCCGGCGAACTTCCGCCCCGGCAGCTTCGCGGGCTCCACCGGCGTCACGCTCGTGAACTGGCCGCAGAACGACTACTGGCTCGGGAACCTGTTCGGCACGGATGTGACCCCCGAGGTCGCCGCCGGGCACGTCGCCCGCGCCAAGCAATTGAGCCTCTCGCTGCTGTACTGGCTCCAGACCGAGGCCCCCCGCCCCGACGGCGGCACCGGCTGGAAGGGCCTCAAGCTGCGCCCCGACCTGGTGGGCACGGCCGACGGCCTGGCCAAGGCGCCGTACATCCGCGAGTCGCGGCGGATCCGGGCCGAGTTCACCGTCACCGAGCCGATGGTCGGCACCGACGCCCGCCGCCAGGCGCTCGGGCCCGAGGTGGTCGAGGCCGAGCGGTTCGGCGACAGCGTGGGCGTGGGCAGCTACCGGATCGACCTGCACCCGAGCACCGGCGGCGTGAACTACATCGACGTCAGCTCGCTGCCGTTCCAGATCCCGCTCGGGGCGCTGGTGCCCGTGCGGCTGGAGAACCTGCTGCCGGCGTGCAAGAACCTGGGCGTGACGCACATCACCAACGGCTGCTATCGCCTGCACCCCGTCGAGTGGGCCATCGGCGAGGCGGCCGGAGCCCTGGCCGCCTTCTGCCTCGACATCCAGGCCGCCCCCCGCCAGGTGCGCAGCACCCCCGCGCGGCTCCAGGCGTTCCAGAAGCAGCTCGCCGGCCAGGGCATCGAGACCGAGTGGCCCCGGCTCCGACCGCGGTAGCGTTGCGGTCAGGCCCGGGTGTACGACGACTCGACGGCGGGGGACTCGGCGCCCTCGGGCTCGATGTTCGTGTGGGTGATGGTCAGGGTGTCGGGCGTGGCGCGGACGGTGATCCGCCAGCCCCAGTCGGGGCCGGTGGGGGCGGGGTACGAGCCCCGGACGGCGATCGAACCGTCGGCCGCGACCGTGCCGGTACAGGCCAGGACGTCGCGGCCCATGTGCCAGCTGTCGATCCAGTGGGCGGAGACGACCCCGGCCTTCGGCCGATGTCCGATCAGGAGCGAACCCTCCTGGGGCTCGCCCTGGTAGGACCAGGTGTAGTCGAGCCGCGCGAACCGGCCGCCGAGCAGGGGCGTGAGGGTCACCGTCGAGTCGGTGACCTCCGCCGCGCCCCGGATCGGGTCGTGCAGCGTGCTCTGGCCGTGCCAGCGGCCGGCGGCCGCGCCCAGGGTCACGAGAGGATCCATCGGTCGACTCCCTGGCGAGTGCTGGTGCGAGGTTCGCGGACCCCCCCCCACAGGATCGTCCGGTCGCCCGCCTGGCACCAGCGTTTTTCGGGGCGTGCGTCCGATGCCCTCCGGCCACGCGCCCGGAAAATCTGGCGCGGGATCGCCGGTCAGGAGCGACAATGGATGAACCGGCGGGGCCGGGGCGGACGTACCAGGGACGGGCGCGACGTTCGCAACCGCAGACCGCCCGGCCATGCGGTCGGGATCGGGTGGGGCGGACGCTGGCGGGGATCAACGGTCCCGACCGGGGAGGCTCCGGAGATGGAGAACTGGGCTCGCGACCTGGCTCCGACACCACGCCTGGACGCCTCCGACCGGGCGCGGCTGGAGGCCTTTGACGCGCGGATGCAGGCGGAGGTCGGCCGGTTCCTGGGGTACCCCTGCAACGCGGGGTTCGACTACCGGGAACTGGACCGGTTCCTGCGGTACCCGATGAACAATGTCGGCGACCCGTACGTGCCCAGCAACTACCACGCGAACACCCACGAGTTCGAGCGCGAGGTGCTCGCCGACTTCGGCCGGTTCACGCACGCCCCCGAGGGCCAGACCTGGGGCTACGTCACCGGCGGCGGCACCGAGGGGAACCACTACGGCCTCTACCTGGCGCGCGAGCTGTACCCCGAGGGCCTGGTCTACTACTCCGAGGACACGCACTACTCGGTCAGCAAGATCCTGCGGGTGCTGCACGCGCGGAGCATCATGATCCGCAGCCAGCCCGACGGCCGGCTCGACCTCGACGACCTGCGGGCCACGATCCGGATCCACCGCGACGTGCCGCCGATCCTGTTCCTGAACGCCGGCACGACCATGAAGGGGGCCGTCGACGACGTGCGCGGGGTGCGGGCGATCCTGCACGACCTGGCGATCCCGGGGGCGTACCTGCACGTCGACGCGGCGCTGCACGGCATGATCCTGCCGTTCGTCGACCACCCGCCGGTGTGGGACTTCGCCGCCGGCGTCGACAGCCTGGCCATCAGCGGCCACAAGTTCATCGGATCGCCGATGCCCTGCGGCGTGGTGCTGGCCCGCCGGGCGCACGTCGATCGGATCGCCCGCAGCGTCGAGTACATCGGCTCGCTCGACACGACCCTGAGCGGCTCGCGGAATGCCCTGGCTCCGCTGTATCTGTGGTACGCGCTGCGGAGCGAGGGTCGCGCCGGGTTCGAGCGGCGGGTGCGGCACTGCCTGGCGACGGCCGACCACGCCATCGAGCGGCTGACCGCGCTGGGCGTGCACCCGTGGCGGCACGCCAACTCGCCGATCGTCGTGTTCGACCGGCCGTCGGACGCGCTGGTGTCGTACTGGCAGCTGGCGGCGCACGGGGCGATCGCGCACGTGATCACCATGCCGCACGTCACGACCGACCACATTGACCGGTTCGTCGCCTCGCTCGCCGAGGGCCGGCCGCCGGCGGCCGTCGCGGTCGCTCCCGCCCCCCTGGCCGACGTTGGCACCCCCGCGGAGGCCCAGCGATGAAGCAGATCAGCATCGTGGAGGCGGACCGGCCGAACCTGATCGCCGACCTGATCGAGATCGTCAGCGACGCCGGCGCCAACATCGAGACCCTCGACAGCGAGACGGTCCAGGGCCTGGTCGTGGCGATCCTGACCGTCGACCGCTACGACCTGGCGCTGCGGGCCCTGGCCGCCCGCGGCCTGCACGCCGTGAGCGAGGATGCCCTGCTCGTGCGCCTCGACGACCACCCCGGCGCCCTGGCCGGCATCGCGCACCGCTTCAAGCAGGCGGACATCCCGCTGCGCAGCGTCCGCATCGTCCGCCGCGAGGACGGCCAGAGCATCATTGCCCTGTCCACCCCCCGCACCGACGAGGCCCTCGAACTCGTCCGCGACGTCCTGATCGCCTGAGCCCGGGTGTGTGCCGTCCCGAGCTTCGGGTCCGGCTTCGCGTCGGGGTGGCTGGGGTTGCGGTCGGCCGCAACCCCGGAGGGCGCCGGGGATGCCGGGGTCCGAGGACGGACCCCAGCCACCCCGGAGGGCCGTCGTCCGCCTGGACGGCCCGGTGGCGCGGGACCCTAGCGGGCCTGGATCCGCACGGCGAGGTCCTCGGCGAAGCCGGGGGCGGGGAGCTCGATGGGGCCCCTGGTGTCGCCCAGACGGACGAGCTGCCCCTCGCCCAGCGGGCGGCCGTCGCGGGGGTCGAACCAGGTGTACGTGTACGTGCCGGCGCCATCGGGCAGGTCGACGCTCAGCACCAGGTCCTGGCCGCCTCGGATGTAGGCGGCGTACTGGCGGCCGGGCACCGCCAGGCACCAGGCGCGGGCACCGTCGGCGCCGCCGCGGGCGACGCGGATGGCCGTCGACGGCTGGATGCGCGCCAGGTCGAGGCCGTCGACGAACCGCTTGAGGAAGGCGAACTGCGACCGCAGCGCCGGGCCGCCGCCGCCGGGGGTCGGGTCCTGCACGGGGGCGGTGCCGTCGGGACGCTCGGTCGTGAACGAGTAGTCGAGGTGGCTCACGACCGCCCCGCCGGCGAGCAGGAACTCCCAGGCCTCGGTGCGGTAGTGCCGGTCGGCGGTGCCCTTGAAGCCGGTCTCGTCGTCGGCGATCGGCTTGTTCAGTCCGGCATTCAGCGCCACGGTCACCGGCGGGGTGGCGTAGTGGAAGTTGAAGATCGCCACGTTGGGGTCGGGGTCCGTGACCTTCGCCTGGTCGTTGGCGATGTTCTGCGCGATCAGGTGCCGCTTTGGCAGCCCCCGCTCGGCGGCGACAATCGTCTCGGAAACCTTGCGCTGCCACTCGGGGGTCACGCCCACGAAGTACGGCTCGTTGCAGATCTCGTAGTACAGGTTGTCGAACCCGTTGAGCTCGGTGACGACCCGGGTCACGAAGGCGAGCTGGCGCTTCAGCAGCTCGGGGTGCTTGAGCGTGTACACCTCCTCGCGGGGGCAGTCGCCGACGCCGTTGACGTTGTGCCTGGCGTTCATCGGGTTCACGTCCCAGAGCACCGGCTCGTAGAACGGGCAGAACAGGACGAGCTCGACGACAATCCCGCGCCGGTCGGCCTCGGTCAGGAATCGCTTCAGGCGCTCGAAGTACGCGGGGTCGAAGGCGTCGAGGTCGTACCGCTCGCCGTCCTGGTCCTTCAACACCCAGGGCGACTGGTAGCGGCCGGGCTTCGGGGCGAGGGTGTTCTCGCGGATGTTGAACGAGCCGGGGACCTCGCGGTACGTGCCGGCGAAGGTCCGCGTCAGGTTCAGGCCGTGGCGGGCGAGCTCGTCGAGGTACGGGCCGAAGCGGAAGTCGCGGTTCAGCACGGCGCCGTAGTGCTCGCCGGAGGTCAGCAGCACGGTCGGCCGGCCGCGGAACTCCAGGTAGCGGGGATTGTCCGGGTGCAGGCGGATCGGCCCGTCGGCGCGGGCGCCCGGGGCGGCGGCCAGGGTGCCGAGCAAGAGCAGCACGGCCAGGGGGCGGGTCGGGGTGCGCATGGGTGGGTCCACGGCTCTCGGGGCGAGGGATCGGGGGCCGGTGTCGGGCCCCATCATGCCCCGAGGCGCCCCGGGCGGCAACGGCCGGGATCGGCGCCCTTCGATCGGTGGCCGGGCGGCGTCAGATGACGTAGTTCTCGACGAACGAGCCGGGGTCGCGGAAGATCTTCATGTCCTTGGGGGCCACGAAGACCTCGTCGCCGCTGATGGGGCGCAGCTCGTGGTACCGCTCGCGGGTGAGCACGACGGTGATCGACGTGCCGTCGGTCAGCGCCAGCTCCAGCCGGGCGGTGCCGCCCAGGGGCGTGAGCCGCTGCACGCGAGCGGGCCAGGCGGGGCGGCCGTCGCGGTGGCGGGTGATGTCCAGGTCGTGCGGGCGGACGTAGACCATCGCCGCCCCCTGCGAGCCGGGCACCTCCAGCGGCAGCGGGCGCTCGTCGCCGCCGAGGTCCATCGTGAGCACGGTCTCGACGTTCAGGACGTTGACCTGACCGAGGAACTCGGTGACGAACGGCGTGGCCGGGTGCTCGTAGAGCTCCTGCGGCGGGCCCATCTGCTCGACCTTGCCCCGGTTCAGCACCACGATCTGGTCGGAGACCTCGAACGCCTCCTGCTGGTCGTGGGTCACGAACAGGCTCGTGACGTGCACCTCGTCGTGCAGCCGCCGCAGCCAGGTGCGCAGCTCGTCGCGCACCTGGCTGTCGAGGGCGCCAAACGGCTCGTCGAGCAGCAGCACCCGGGGCCGCGG
>CAZUZD010000348.1:0-6291 GCA_964624465.1 uncultured Isosphaeraceae bacterium | reverse complement strand
AAGGTCTGCCGCCAGCCGCTGCCGACCGTGCGGCTCGCCTCCGCCAAGCTCGCCGGCCAGGTCGGCATCCAGACGGCGGAGGCGACCGAGGAGAGCCACGCCCACAAGCTCACGGCGAACGCCGAGACCGCCTACGACGCCAACCGCTACGCCGACATCACCCCGCGCGTCACCGGGTTCCTCCGCGAGGTCCGCGCCGACCTCGGCAAAGCCGTCAAGCAGGGTAACGTGCTCGCCGTCGTCGACTCGGCCGAGGTCAGCGGCGCCAAGGCCCAGTACATCACCGCGCAGGCCGCGGTGAACCTCGCCCAGGTGACGCACAACCGGATCAAGTCGCTCGCGCAGTCGGGGTCCGTCCCGGCAAAGTCCGAACTCGAAACCCTCACCGCGCTGAACCAGGCCAAGGCGTCCTCGCTCGACGCCGAGCAGAAGCTCAGGAATTTCGGCTTCGACGCGGCCCAGCTCGCCCGCATCGTCAAGGACAACGACGCGACGTCCTCCCTGAACATCGTCGCACCGCTCGACGGCGTGGTCGTCGTGAGGCACGCCGTCAAGGGGGAGCCGGTCCAGGGGACGACGCCGATCTTCGCCGTCGCCGACACCTCGAAGATGTGGCTCTGGATCGACGTCTACGAGTCCGACATCGCCGCGGTGAAGCCGGGACAGAAGGTCGCCTTCACCATCTCGGGCAATGACACGCCCGCCTCCACCGGCACCCTCAACTGGCTGGGCACCGAGGTCAACCAGCAGACGCGGACCACCCGCGTCCGGGCCGAGCTCGCCAACCCGGAGGGCCGGCTCCGCGCCAACCAGTTCGGCCAGGCCGAGATCCAGGTCGGCGACGAGCACAAGGCGGTGATCGTCCCCAAGGCCGCCGTGCAGCGCAAGGACGGCGTCGACGTCGTGTTCCTCCCCCAGGAGGAGGGGGGAGTCTACCGCCCGCAGCGGGTCATGACGAAGCCCACCGACCGCGGCGACGTCCTCGAAGTGGCCTGGGGTCTCAAGCCCGGCCAGCGCGTCGTCACCAAGGGGGCGTTCCTGCTCAAGACCGAGATCATGAAGGGCGCCATCGGCGCCGGGTGCTGCGAATAAACCCGACGTCCATGGAGGCCGCGTCAATGCTCAATGCCCTGATCGATTTCAGCCTGAAGAACCGGTTCGTCGTCCTGCTCATGGCGGGCATCCTCGTCACCCTCGGGGTCCGGGCGGCCACGCGCCTGCCGCTGGATGCCTTCCCCGACACGACGCCCGTCCAAGTGCAGGTCAACACGAACGTCCCGGAGCTGTCGCCCGAGGAGGTCGAGCGGCTCATCACCTTCCCCGTCGAATACGCGATGGGGGGGCTCAAGGGCCTCGAAGAGGTCCGCTCGGTCTCGAAGTTCGGCCTCTCCCAGGTCGTCCTCATCTTCTCGGACGACACCGACATCTACTTCGCCCGCCAGCAGGTCAGCGAGCGGCTCGGCGAGGTCGAACTCCCCGAGGGGACCGCCCGCCCGACGATGGGCCCGGTCGCCACGGGGCTGGGCGAGGTCTACCACTACCTCCTGTCGAGCGAGAACCCCGAATACGGCCTGACCGAGCTGCGGACCCTCCAGGATTGGGTCATCCGGCCCCGGCTCCGGCGGGTCTCGGGGGTCGCCGAGATCAACCCCTGGGGCGGCCTGGCCAAGCAGTTCGAGGTGCGGGCCGACCCGATGAAGCTCGCCAAGTTCGGACTGACGCTGGACGAACTGGCCCTCGCGCTCCGGGAGAACAACAAGAACGTGGGCGGCGGCTACGTCGTCCGGGCGGGCGAGTCGAGCCTTGTCCAGGGCGTCGGCCGGACGACCACGCTCGACGAGATCGCCGCCGTCGTCGTCAAGGCGGTCGACGGGGTGCCGATCCGCGTCAAGGACATCGGCGAGGTCGCCGTCGGCCACGTCATCCGGCGTGGCGGCACGACCGCCAACGGCAAGGGAGAGGTGGTCCTGGGCCTCGCCTTCATGCGGATGGGCGAGAACTCGCGAGACGTTACCATCGCGCTCGATAAGGCGATGGACGATATCAAGCGGGCCCTGCCCGCCGGCGTCACGATCGAAGTCGCCTATAAGCGGACCGACCTCGTCAATCACGTCCTCGAAACCGTCGAGCGTAACCTCTTTGAAGGCGCGGTGCTCGTCATCGCCGTGCTCTTCGCCTTCCTCGGGAACCTCCGGGCCGGGCTCATCGTAGCGAGCGTCATCCCGCTCTCGATGCTGTTTGCCGTCACAATGATGGAGCGGGTCGGCATCGCCGGCAGCTTGATGAGCCTGGGTGCCATCGACTTCGGGCTCGTCGTCGACAGCTCGGTCGTCATGGTCGAGAACTGCGTCCGGCATATCGCCCACGACCGGACCGACCGGCCGAAGCTCGACATCATCCGCGACGCGGCGGTCGAGGTCCGCAAGCCCACGATGTTCGGCGAGCTGATCATCATGATCGTTTACCTGCCGATCCTGACCCTCCAGGGGATCGAGGGGAAGCTGTTCCGGCCGATGGCGATGACGGTCATCTTCGCGCTGGCCGGCTCGATGGTGATGTCGCTGACCCTCATGCCCGTACTCGCGTCGCTCGGCCTCTCGCGGAGGGTGAAAGATAAGGAAACTTTCATCGACCGGATGGCCCACAGGATCTTCCAGCCGATCCTCCGCCTCGGCCTCGAATTCCCGTGGCCAACCCTCATCATCGTCGGTGCGATCACCCTGGGCGCGACGATCCTCGGTCTCGGCCTCGGGTCGGAGTTCGTCCCTCGGCTGAACGAGGGCTCCATCGTCATCAACACCGTGCGGCTCGCGAGCGTCTCCCTGGAGGAGTCGCTCGAATACGGCACCCGCATCGAGGCCCTCCTCAAGAACGAGTTCCCCGACGAGATCGAATCCATCTGGAGCCGGACCGGCACGGCCGAAGTCGCCACCGACCCGATGGGCTTCGAGGTGTCCGACGTTTACCTGATGCTCAAGCCGCGCGAGGGCACCTACCCGATCGCCCGCCCGCCGCTCTTAAGCCCGCCCGCGGCGTGGTGGCGCTACTGGAGGCAGAAGCCGGTCGGCGGCTGGAAGAAGGCCGAGACGCAGGACGAGCTGGTCGCCAAGATGGCCGAGGTGACCGAGAAACTCCCCGGCATGCGAGCCGTCTACAGCCAGCCGATCGAGCTGCGCATCAATGAGATGGTCGCCGGCATCCGCGCCGATTTGGGGATCAAGATCTTCGGGCCCGATCTTGAAGTCCTGAAAGAAAAGGCCGCCGAGGTCGAGCGGGTGGTCAAGGAGATCCCCGGCGCCGCCGACGTCTCGGCCGAGCAGATCACTGGCCTGCCCGTGCTGCGCATCGTGGTCGACCGCCAGGCCCTCTCCCGCTACGGGGTGTCGGCGCGGCAGGTGCTCGACGCCGTCTCCGAGGCCGGCGGCCTGAAGGTCGGCGAGGTCATCGAGCCCGACCGGCGGTTCCCGCTCGCGATCCGCCTGCCGCTGTCCTATCGGGACGACCCCCGGGCCTTCGAGAAGATCCTGCTCACCACCGCCGCGGGACAGCGGCTCCCGCTCACCCGGCTGGCCAAGCTGGAGGAGGTCACAGGGCCGTCCACGATCCAGCGCGAGTGGGGCGAGCGGCGGAT
The DNA here is from genome assembly GCA_964624465.1 of uncultured Isosphaeraceae bacterium. Taxonomy (GTDB): domain Bacteria; phylum Planctomycetota; class Planctomycetia; order Isosphaerales; family Isosphaeraceae; genus CAZUZD01. The sequence continues at coordinate 2,660 of CAZUZD010000348.1, read as the reverse complement.
CATCGTCCAGTCGAACGTGCGGGGCCGCGACATCGGCTCCTTCGTCGAGGAGGCGCAGAAGAAGATCGCTTCCCAGGTCAAGCTCGACGGCGACTACCGGATCGAGTGGGGCGGCCAGTTCGAGAACATGAAGCGGGCCGAGACCCGGCTCTTAATCGTCGTGCCGCTGGCCCTGGCACTCATATTGAGCCTGCTCTACCTGACCTTCCACTCGTTCCGCGACGCGCTGATGATCTTCAGCGGCGTCCTCTTCGCCCGGGTCGGCGGCGTCCTCGGGCTGTGGATTCGCGGCATGCCGTTCACGATCTCGGCCGGCGTGGGCTTCGTGGCGCTGGCCGGGGCGTCGATGCTCGAAGGGCTCATCCTCGTCAGCTACATCCGCGACAAGATGGCCCACGGCCTGCCCAAGCGCGAGGCCATTGAGGCGGCCCGGCTCGCCCGGCTGAGGCCGGTGCTCATGACGGGGACCGTCGCGGCGCTGGGCTTCGTGCCCATGATGCTCTCCACCGGCGTCGGGGCCGAAGTCCAGCGGCCGCTGGCGACCGTCGTCTTCTTCGGCATGGTCTGCGACACGTTCCTGACCATGCTGGCGCTTCCCGTCCTGTACCTCCTCTTCGGCAAGGGCCCGCGGGTCGAGGCGGGGCCGCGCGACGACGACCGCCGCGACCCGGAGCCCGAGCCCGGCCCCGAGCCGAGTTCCGACGCCAATGGAGAGCATCGACCGGCGAGGATGCCCAGGACCCCCGAACCGGTGGGGGTCTAGTCATGGCCACCACCGGAGGGAGCATTCGGGCAGGAGACCGCATGCGGGACCACGATCACGAGGGGATCTCCGCTGTCCTGCGGGCGTTGACGCGCGACGCGCGACGGCTCGTCGTCCGGGGCGGCTCGGCGGCCGAAGTCGCCACGCTTTCGGCACGGATCGAAGCCATCCGGGACCGCGTGAGCGGCCCCACGCCGACGCCGCTCACGCGGTGGCTGGACAGCCTGCAACGCCGGGTCGCTCCGGCCGAAACCCGGGTCCGTACCGCCTGCGGCGCGGGCGCAACGCAGGGGGCGACATCATGCCGTTGACGAACCATCAAGGCGACAAGGGAGGGCGGATTATGCCCGATCACAAGACCCGGCAGGACGCAGGCCGGGCCGCCGATGCGGGCGGCGATGAACAGGACATGTTCGTACTTATCATGGACGAGATCGGTCGCCTGCGTGGGGAAAATGACGAGCTCCGGTGTCGCGTCCGGCGCCTTGAAGCCCGCTCCGGCCGCGGGATCATGCACCCTTCCGAATTCTCGGATGGCATGACGTCGAGGCGCGCATGACCGCGAATCTAGGCATCCCCAGCACCGGACGTGCCGGCGGGTGCGACGTACACCCGGCGAGGGACTCTCGTCCCGATCCGGGCATGGGCGGTCGCCAGGCCGCCCGCCTTCCCGGCGGCCCGCACAGGGCGGGCCGCCCGCACCGCGTATTACTACCAAGGAGGCATCCGATGGACCGCAGGCAGATGCTCGGCACCCTGGGGGCCGCCGCGGGGCTCGCCGCCGCCGGCGGCGTGGCCCACGCGCAGCAGGAGAAAGGCCACGACCACCACAAGAAGGGCGATGTCCACCACAAATGCGCCGAGGCGTGCTTCGACTGCGCCCACGAGTGCAGCGAAGGCTTCCACCACTGCTTCGAGCAGGTCGCGGCCGGCAAGAAGAATTACGCCAAGGCGATGCATCTCTGCCGCGACTGCGCCGACGTCTGCGCGACGGCGGGCAAGCTGGTCGGGGGCATGAGCCCGCTGATGGTCCACACCTGCCACGCCTGCGCCGAGTGCTGCGACGACTGCGTCGCCGAGTGCCAGAAGCTGAACGACCCCGAGATGAAGGAGGTCGTCGAGGCGCTCAAGGCGTGCACCGCGAGCTGCCGCGAGATGGTCAAGGCCATGGGCGGTGCCGACCACCACGAGAAGAAAGGCTGACGGCGGCGCCCGCCCGGGACGGACCCCGGGCGGGGGGCGTTATCCCGGTGACATCACCCGGGAGTGGTGATAGCATCACCCTGCATATCAATACTCAATAATCCGGAAGGGTCATCATGGGATCGGAGATCGCCGGCACGCCCGCAGGGAGGAACAAGGGACGGCTCGCCGTCGTGCTCGGCCTGACCACCGTCTACCTCGTGGCGGAGGTCGTCGGCGGCCTGATGACGGGGAGCCTGGCACTCCTGGCCGACGCCGGGCACATGATGACCGACGTGGCAGGGATTGCTATGGCGTTGTTCGCCATCTGGTTCGGCGGGCGTCCCGCGACGCCCGAGCGTACCTACGGCTATTACCGCGCCGAGATCCTGGCCGCGCTGGCGAATGCGGTCGTGCTCTTCGCCATCTCCTTCTACATCCTCTACGAAGCCTACCTGCGGTTCCTCGACCCGCCGAAGGTGGAAAGCGTCGGGATGCTCCTCGTCGCCGCCATCGGCCTGGCCGTCAACCTCGCCGGGATGGCCATCCTCCGCTCGGGCGCGGGCGACAGCCTGAACATGAAGGGGGCCTATTTCGAGGTGCTCTCCGACATGCTCACCTCGATCGGCGTCATCGCCGCGGGGCTGATCATGTGGACGACCGGCTGGTACTATGCTGACCCGCTCTTCTCGGCCGGCATCGGCCTGTTCATCCT
>CAZUZD010000347.1:0-6345 GCA_964624465.1 uncultured Isosphaeraceae bacterium | reverse complement strand
TTCCGGGAGGCGGCCGCCCCAGCCCGGCGGATGACGCTGCGCTGATCCGCCCTACGAAATGCGAATCAAGAACGGTCAGCGCGGGGTGGTGGCGACCTGCACCGGGTCGGCGGGGTGGAGGGTGGCTGGGGTCCGGCTTCGGACCCCGGTTCCTCAGCGCTTGCCGGGGTTGCGGCGGTCCGCAACCCCAGCCACCCGGCCGGGGATCCAGGTTCCGCGTGCGGAGCCCGCAACCCCAGCCCCGGACCGGGTTCTTGTGTGGCGTGGCCTGAGCGGAGCGTGGCCACGTCGACGATTCGGAGGCCCCCGCCTCACGGCACGAATTCGTCGGCTGGATCAGCGCGGCAATGCGATGACCTGCACCGGGTCGGCGGGGCGGAGGGTCACCGACGGGGAGAGGCGCAGGGGGCGGTCGGGTTCGGTGCGGCTCAGGCGGTGGCGGCGGGCAATGGTGGCGAGCAGCAGGACGGCTTCCATCATGGCGAAGTGGTTGCCGATGCAGATGCGGGGGCCTTCGCCGAACGGGAAGTAGACGCAGCGCGGCAGGCGGCGGATCAGGTCGCCGTCCCAGCGCTCGGGGCGGAACTGGTCGGGGGCGTTGAAGTAGCGGGCGTCGCGGTGCATGACCCACTGGCTCACGAAGAACTGCGTCCCGCGCGGGGCCAGGTAGCCGCCGACCTCGACGTCCTGCAACGCCTCGCGGCCGACGGCCCAGGCGGGGGGGTACAGCCGCATCGACTCGCGGACGACCCAGGTGGTGTACGGCAGCCGGGGCACGTCGTCGGGGGTGGGGCTCCGGTCGCCCAGGACGTCGACTAGCTCGGCGGCGAGCCGGGCGTCAGCCTCGGGGTGGCGGGCGAGCAGGTCGAAGGTGAACGAGAGGGCCAGCGCGGTCGTCTCGTGGCCGGCGAGGATCAGCGTCACGCACTCGTCGCGCACCTGGCGGTCGGTCAGGCCGCGGCCGGTCTCGTCGCGGGCGGCCAGCAGCCGCGAGAGCATGTCGCCGGGGTCGTCGCCCGACCGGCGGCGCTCGGCGATCAGCCGCAGCACGATGGCGTCGATCCGCCCGATGGCGCGGCGGAACCGGATCGTGCTCGGCAGCGGCAGCGAGTCGCGGATCGGGAACCACTGGGTCGGCGACAGGAAGTGGTCCATCACCGTCTCCAGCGAGCGGCCGATGACGGCGCTCTCGGCCTCCAAATCGGCGCCGAAGAGGCAGCGGGCGACGATGCCGAGCGTGAGCCGCATCATCTCGGGGTGGACGTCGAACGGCACCCCGGGCGACCAGCGGTCGAGCATCCGTTCGGTGTGCTCGACCATGACGCGGCCATAGTGCTGCACCTGCGCGTGGCCGAACGCCGGCTGCGCCAGGGCGCGGTGCCGGCGCCAGGTGTCGCCCTCGCTGGTCAAGAGGCCGTGGCCGACGAGGGGGACGAGGCCGCGCGTGACGCGATCCTTGACCATCAGGTGCGCCTGCTGCCGCATCACCTGGTCGATCGGCTCGGGGTGGCCGAGCAGGTAGGCGGTCGTGTCGGCCAGGCGCAGGCGGACGACGTCGCCGTGGTCGCGGACGGCGGCGAGCAGGAACCCGAGCGGGTCGCGGAGGTACTGGAACGTGTTGCCGACGATCCAGGCCCCCTTCGGGCCGGGGGGCCGGATGCGTGCGGCCGGGGCGCTCACTGGCTGGCCTTGGCCGGGGCCGGGGCGGCCAGGTGGGCGTCGAACCAGTCGGCGAAGGTTTGCAGATCCTTCACGATGTCGGGCCAGCCGTGCAGCGCGCCCGGCTTGGTGACGAGCTTGGCGTCGACGCCGGCGGCCTTCAGGGCCTCGACCATGCGCTCGGCCTGCTGGATCGGGACGAGCCTGTCGGCGTCGCCGTGGATGATGAGGGCCGGCGCGTCGTCGGAGCTCGCCTGGTAGTAGGGGGAGATCGCGTGGCCGATCTTCGCGCGCTGGGCGTGGTCGACGATCTCGCGGTAGATGTTCCGCTTGCCGTCGATCTCATGGAAATCGAACGGGGCGCGGAAGTTCTCGAGGATGCCGGTGCCGAGGGCGATCTCGCCGGGCTTGCCGTAGTTGAAGAAGTCGGTCGGCGGGAAGAAGCAGGCGACGGCCTGCACGCGGCTGGAGTGCCGGTCGACGGGGTCCTTCGCCGTCGGGTCGCCGGGCGCACCGGCGGTGCCGAGCATCAGGGACAGGTGCCCGCCCGCCGAGGCGCCGGTGACGCCCAGGCGGTCGGGGTCGATGCCGTACTCGGCCGCGTGGTGCCGGATGAACCGCACGGCACGGTTCATGTCCTGCACGACCTCGGGGATGGTGAACCTCGGCTGGCTGCCGTGCACCACGGCGAAGACGGTGTAGCCGCGATCGACCAGCGGCTGGATCAGGGGCGGCGCGATCGCCTCGTGCGCCGAGTACCAGCCGCCGCTGACGGCGTAGACGATCCCGACGCCCTTCGCGTTCTGCTTCGGCGTGAAGACGTCCATCGTCAGCGCCATGCCGTGCTTGCGGCCGTAGATGACGTCCTCGCGGCGAGTGTACGACGCCGAGGCGTCGGCGGCGGGCGTCTGGGCGACGGCGTCGACGGCCGGGGCGCCCAGCGCCAGGCCGAGGACGAGCAGGCGGGCGGCGAGCGGAGCATGGCGGCGCATGGGCGGTTCCCGGGAGAGTGGAAAACGGGGCAGGTCCAGGGGCGAGCGCGAGCGGGCGGCTCAGCGGTTGAAGTAGTCGGGCTCGTGGCCCGGCCGCCACTTGATGTTGCAGCCGATGCTGGGCGTCTGCTTGTCCGCGACGGGGCGGCCGGCGAGCACGGCGTCGAGCGCAGCCCGCAGGTCGGCGCCGGTGACGGGCTTGCCGTTGCCGGGTCGACTGTCATCGAGCTGGCCGCGGTAGACGAGCTTACGATCGCCATCGAACAGGTACAGGTCGGGCGTGCAGGCGGCGTGGTACGCCTTCGCGACGGCCTGCGACTCGTCGAAGAGGTACGGGAACGAGTATCCCGCCTCCGCCTTCTCGCGGGCCATGGCCTCGGGCGCATCGGCCGGGTAGGCGACGGCGTCGTTGGCGCTGATGGCGACCACCTGCACGCCCTGCGCGCCGTAGTCGCGGCCCAGGCGGGCGAGCTCGTCGCGGACGTGCTTGACGAACGGGCAGTGGTTGCAGATGAACATGACCAGCAGCGCCGGCGCCGGCGGCAGGTCGGCCAGGGCGACGGTGCGACCGTCGATGTCGGGCAGCGAAAAGTCGGGGGCCACGGTGCCCAGCGGCAGCATGGTCGAGGGGGTCATGGCCATGAGTGTTCGATCCCGATCCGGGTGAGCGACGCGGCAATGGTTGCCAATCGCGGATGTCCCATTTATGCTCCGGGCGAACCGAGCCGTGCCGGAGCCGGCCCCGTTGAGCCGCACCGGCACGAACCGGCCCGCGGGCGCGTGGCCGATTTCAACCTTCGTCCCAGTGTAGTGAAACCCCGAGGCCGTTTCATGCTCAAGCTCCCGTTCCACATCGAGTCGCCGCTGGCCGTCTCGCTCCTGGTCGGGGCCGCCGGCGCCGGGTTCGCGGCGCTGTGGTGGGCCTACCGCCTCGACCGGTTCGGGGTCCGGTCGATCCTCGGCTCGTACTTCCAGCGCCGCTGGGGCGGAGCGGCCAGTCCCGAGCGGGCCCTCGCCGTCGGCGGCCAGTTCCTGGCGGGGATGGCGATCCTCTTCGGGACCCTGGCCCTGTTCGCGCTGGCCGTGGGGGTGGGGATCGTCACCAACGGCGACGGCCCCCGGCCCCGCGCGGTCGCCGGTGGCGCGGCGCTCCAGCAGTACCTCGAGCGCACGGGCGGCTCGATCAACGTCAAGGAGCTGGTCGAGAAGAACAAGACGCGCTGATGTCGCGGTTCGGCTCCGGGTCGGTCACGGCCCGGAGCCAGGTCGAGCCCGTCAGCGACTGGCGCGGGACCAGGCGACGTAGCGGGCCAGGCCCTCGGCGAAGGGGGTCTGGGGGTCGTAGCCCAGCTCGGCCTGGGCGCGGCCGATGTCGGCATAAGTCTGCCGCACATCGCCGGGCTGCTCGGGCAGGCGGTTGATGATGGGCGGCTTGCCGACGGCGTGGCCGATGGCGGCGATCAGGTCCCTGAGCTCGATCGGGCTGGAGTTGCCGAGATTGTAGAGGTGGTGGCCGGTGCAGCGCTCGACGGCGCGGACGATGCCGTCGACGATGTCGCCGACGTACGTGTAGTCGCGCCGGGTGGAGCCGTCGCCGAACATGGGCACGGGCTGGCCGCGCTCGATCAGGTCGGTGAACTTGGCGATGGCCAGGTCGGGCCGGTTGCGGGGGCCATACGCGGTGAAGAACCGCAGGCCGGTGACGGGCAGGCCATAGAGGTGGTGGAAGGTGTGGGCGAGCAGCTCGCAGGCCTTCTTGGTGGCGGCGTAGGGGCTCACCGGCAGGTCGACGTTGTCGGTCTCGCGGAACGGCGCCGTGTCGCGGTCGCCGTAGACGCTGGAGCTGGAGGCGTAGACGAACCGCGGCTTCGTGGCCAGCCGGCAGGCGGCCTGCAAGAGGTTCACGGTGCCGGTGACGTTGACCTCGGCGTAGAGCGCCGGCTGCTCGATGCTGGGCCGGACGCCGGCGCGCGCGGCCAGGTGTGCGATGGCGTCGGGCCGGGACTCGGCGATCAGCCGGTCGACGCCGGCGGCGTCGCGGATGTCCAGCTCCACCAGCCGACACCGCGGGTTCTGGAGCGCCCCGGTCAGGTGCGACCGCTTGCGGGCCTCGGTGTAGAAGGAGTCGAAGTTGTCGACGATGACGACCTGCTCGGCGCCGTCGGCGAGCAGGCGGTCGACAAGGTTCGAGCCGATGAAACCGGCGCCGCCGGTGACCAGGATGCGCATGCGGACTCCACGGTGCGGGACGGGCCCCGCTTCCGGGGCGGGTCCCTCAAGGGCCTCGAGGGCCAGGGGGTCAGGGGCCGGCGGGGGCCGCCGGCTCCTCAATCAGCTCATAATGCAGCGCCGGGCTCTTGCCGTCGAGCACGAGTCGGACGCCCTCGGGGGTGGCCTCCAGCGGCATGGGAGCCTGGCGGTGGCCGGCGGCATCAAGGGCATAGGCCTTCACCCGACCGCCGGGCCGCTTCCAGAGCACGCGGGCCTTCACCGGCTCGGCCCGCAGCGGCGGCAGGCCGGGGTCGGCGACCTCGCGGCGGAAGGCGTCGGCGTAGCGGAGCCCGGTGGGCTCGAAGCGGGCCAGCACGGTCACCAGCAGCCGGCGGGCCGTCGCGATCGGCTCGGGCCCGGGGGCCGAGACGGCGATCACGGCATAGTCGTTCTCGTGCTCGAGGTCCAGCTCGGCGAAGTTCGCCCCCGGCAGGCCGACCCAGCCGGCCAGGGCCTTGGTGTGCGGGGTGTCGACGACCAGGCGTCCGAGCCTCGGGTCCCACTCGCCGCCGCGAATCCGGTCGCGCGCCGGCCGGCCGCCGCGATCCGACGCGGGCGCGGCCGGGGCCGGGGCGGGCCGGAGGAAGATCGAGGCGGCGTGCGGCAGCAGGGCGAAGACGGCCGGGTTGGCATTCAGGACCCCGGGGAATGCGAACACGTCGGCGCCGCCGGCGGTGCCGGGGGCCGAGGCACCCCAGCGCCCGGGGAACAGGAACACGCCGCGGCGCACCAGGGCATCCCAGTCGTCGGTGGCGGCGATCGCCGAGGCCAGCAGCAGGTCGGCCCCCTCGTACGGCAGGGCCCAGGCGCCCTCGGTGTGTTCGCCCCACTGGCCCACGACATACGGGCGGTCGGCGGCGCGCTTGCGGTTGGCGTCGTCGCGGAGCGCCCCGGGGCGGCGGATCAGCGCGCGCTGCTCGGCCGTGGCGTAGCGCGGCGGCGGCCAGTAGAGCCGGTCGTCGACGAGGTCGAGCCCGGCGGCGGCCTGCACCGCGTTGAACTCGGGCTCGCGGCGCCAGTGCGAGCCGCCGGCGACCAGGGCCTTCAGGCCGTCGCGACGCAGGCCCTCGGCAATCGTCCGCCACTGGGCCGACTCGGTCTCCTGCCAGAAGCGACGGCCGGCGCCCAGCTCGCCGCGACGGGCCCGGGTCCGCAGGGCCAGGGCCTGGGGCTCGGGCAGGCTGTCCGGGTCGTCCAGCAGGTTGAACAGCGACGATTCGCCGGCGATGGCCACCCACGCCAGCGCCGGATCGGCCGCCAGCGGCGGCGCGCCGGCGCCGAGCAGGGCGCGGGCGAACTTGAGCACCAGCGGCGGGATCGCCGGGTCGAAGCCCGCGACCGGGCCGCCGCCGGGGGGCAGGTCGGGTCCCGAGGTCACGCCGTCGCCGGGGCGGACCTGGCGGGAGGCGAGCAGCTCGACGGC
>CAZUZD010000346.1:0-6391 GCA_964624465.1 uncultured Isosphaeraceae bacterium | reverse complement strand
CGACCATCGACGGCCTGAATCAGCTGCGCACCAAGGACGAGGTGGCGCGGCTGCGAGGAGTGACCCTCTAATGCAACTTCACGACATCACCCAGGGCATCCACAAGCGGAAGCGCCGCAAGCGCATCGGCCGCGGTGTGGGCTCGGGCCACGGCAAGACCTCGTCGAAGGGCCACAAGGGCCACTCGTCGCGGCAGGGCTACAAGAACAACCCGCTGAATCAGGGCGGCCAGATGCCCCTGATCCGCCGGGTGCCCAAGCGCGGGTTCAACAACGCCGAGTACGCCACCAAGTACGCGATCCTCAACATCGCGGAGCTCGAGGGCGTCTTCGCCGCCGGCAGCGTGGTCGACGAGGCCGCCCTGCGGGCCGTCGGCCTGGTCAAGGGCCGGCACGACGACGGCCTCAAGATCCTCGGCGACGGCGAGCTGACGGTCGCCCTCACGGTCAAGGCCGTGAAGTTCAGCGCCCAGGCCGCCGAGAAGATCGCCAAGGCCGGTGGCCAGGCGGTCGTCGTCGACCCGCCCCGCCGGGCCCTCCGCGTCTGGTCCCCCGAGGAGGCCGAGCGCCGCAAGCGACAGAAGTCGCGCGGCCGCAACGGCGCCCTGCGGCGGGCCCAGGCCGCCCAGGCCTGACCCACCCGGAACGGTTCGCGACGAGGCCGGCCGCCCTGGCCGGCCTCGCTGCGATACCGGGCCGCAACTTTTGCCGGCATTCCGGGGGCGGGTGGCGATCGAGCCGTCCGTCCCCGTCCCTATCCAGCGGGGAGATTCCCGGGCGCCCCTCGCGGGCCCCAGGGGGCTCCCCTCCCCGAACACCGCCCCCGCCCCCAGGATGGTGGCCCTGCCCCGCCCCACCTCCGCGGGCGGCGTGCCCATAGGCCAGGTCGAGCCGACGAGCCAGGAGTCCGCCGCCGTGCAGAAGCTCTACACGATCCTGTTCAAGGTCCCCGAGCTGCAGCGCAAGATCCTGATGACGGCCATGTTCCTGGCCATCTATCGGATCGGCTTCTACATCCCGCTGCCGATCGTCGACCAGTCCAAGCTCCAGAACTGGATCGAGGGCATGAGCCGCTCGGGCGCCGGCCGGATCTTCGGCACGGTGGCCATGTTCGGCGGCACCCAGATCGGCATGTCGACGATCTTCGGCCTCGGCATCATGCCGTACATCTCCGCCTCCATCATCTTCCAGCTCCTCGGCTCGGTCGTCCCGAGCCTCGAGGCGATGATGAAGGAGGGCGAGAGCGGCCGCAAGAAGATCAACGAGTACACCCGCTACGCCACCGTCCTGCTCTGCATCGGGCAGTCGGCCATGTGGGTCCGCTACATGATGGGCTCGATGCAGGTCGTGCCCGTGCAGTACCAGACCTTCTGGCACGGCTTCGTCTGCGTCTGCATCATGACCGCCGGCACCATCTTCCTGATGTGGATCGGCGAGCAGATCGACGAGTACGGCATCGGCAACGGCATCAGCCTCCTGATCATGGCCGGCATCCTGGCCCGCATGCCGTCGGCCCTGGCCGCCCTGCTCCAGAACGCCACGCCCCGGCTCACCGGTGAGGCGGGCCGGCTGGGCCTGGTGAGCCTGCTCTTCTTGCTGGCATTGTTCATCGCGGTGGTCGTGGGCGTGATCGCCATGACCGAGAGCCAGCGCCGGATTCCGACGCAGTCGGCCAAGCACGTCCGCGGCCGTCGGGTCTACGGCGGCAACAAGCAGTACCTGCCGCTGAAGGTCAACCAGGCCGGCGTCATGCCGATCATCTTCGCCAGCAGCCTGCTCATGTTCCCCGCGCTGATCCTGGGCGGCCTGGAAGGGGCGACGGGGGCCTGGCGATCGGCCGAGGCCAACCCGGTGGCCCGGTTCTTCGGCTGGATCTTCCGCGAGGGGGCCGACGCCTTCCGCTCGCACGGGTACATCTACAACCTGTTCTACATCATCCTGATCTACTTCTTCTGCTACTTCTGGACGGCCATCACCTTCAACCCGAAGGACATGGCCGAGAACCTGAAGGACTACGGCAGCTTCATCCCGGGGTACCGTCCGGGCCGCCGCACGGCCGACTACCTCGAGAAGGTGATGCTCCGGATCACCTACGTCGGCGCCGCGTTCCTGGCGATCGTGGCCGTGATCCCGACGCTGGTGCAGAGCCAGTTCGCCGTCGACTTCACGGTGGCGTCGTTCCTGGGCGGCACGGGCCTGTTGATCGTCATCAGCGTGTGCCTGGACCTGGTGCAGAAGATCGACAGCCACCTGATCATGCGGAACTACTCGGGTCTGATGGGCAAGAAGTGATCGGGGGGCGGCCTGCCGCCACCTGACGGAGCAGTGCCGGGCGTCCGCGGACGTCCGGGTCGAGCGCCAGTGACCCTCGCAGGAGCGGCCGGCGTTGCGGCGTGATCCGGTCGGCCGCGGGGTCTCTCGCGGCGTTCCCCCGAACTCGGACCGACAGAGCGGACGCGTGATCAAGCTCAAGAGCACCCGCGAGATCGGGTTGATGCGAGAGGCCGGCCGCGTGGTGGCCCGGGCCCTGGACCGCGTCCGGGCCCTGGCCGTGCCGGGGGCCTGCACCGCCGACTTCAACGACGCGGTCGCCGAGACCTTCCGCGAGGCCGGCGCCGAGAGCCTGTTCCTGAACTACCCGAACCCGACCCGCGGCAAGGCCCCGTTCCCGGCGGTCATCTGCGCCAGCCTCAACGAGCAGGTGGTGCACGGGATCCCGAACCGCAAGCCGCTCCGCGAGGGGGACATCGTCTCCGTCGACACCGGCTGCCGCCTCAACGGCTGGTGCGGCGACGCGGCGATCACCCTGACCATCGGCGCCGTGACGCCCGAGGTCCAGAAGCTCGTGGACACCACCCGCGAGACCCTCGAGCTGTCGATCCGCGCCCTGGGGCGGTGCCAGCTCTGGTCGGAGGTGGCGGGTCTGATGGAGCAGTACGTCAAGAGCCAGGGGTTCCACGTCGTCGAGAAGTTCGTCGGGCACGGCATCGGGCAGCAGATGCACGAGGAGCCCCAGGTCCCCAACTTCGTGAGCAAGGGGCTCCGCAAGCACGACATCAAGCTGGAGCCGGGCCTGGTGCTGGCCATCGAGCCGATGGTCTCGTACGGCACCAAGGACGTGCGGCTGCTGGGCGACGACTGGACGATCGAGACCAAGGACCGCAGCCCGAGCTGCCACTTCGAGCACACGGTGGCCCTGACCGCCGACGGACCCCGCATCCTGACCCTGCTGGAGGACTGAGCCGCCGTGTGTGGTGGGCCGAGAACCCGGGTCCGGGGGATCCGGCCGGCAAAACCGGAATTTCCGGGTCGCAGCCGTCTTGCTCCGGGCGGTGGGGTCCGCTAATATAGTCGGAATCCCCACCCGCTGCGCGGGCGGCCCTGCTGTTGAAACTGGTTCCGTGGAGCGGAGTTCTCCCCCCGGGAGGTTCCGGTCCCGACCCCTGAGGGCGCGAGCGCGAGTCGCCGCACCTGCCGGCGCCTGTTCTGAGGCGCTGGCGCCGTGGTATCGCAATCGACCGAACGCACGTAGGTGACGCGATGAAGGTCCGAAGCAGCGTCAAGCGGATCTGCGAGCACTGCAAGATCGTCCGCCGCCGACGCAAGATTTACGTGATCTGCAGCACCAATCCCAAGCACAAGCAGCGCCAGGGCTAATCGGCCCGGCCCTGCCCCGACCGACGGAGACCGGGACGGATGCCTCGTATCCTGGGTGTGGACATCCCGAACGACAAGAAGACGATCATCTCGCTGCGCTACATCTACGGCATTGGGCCGTTCCTGGCGGAGCAGTTGTGTGATCGCGCGGCCATCGATCCGGACAAGCCGGCTCGGGATCTGACCGAAGACGACCTGGCCAAGCTCGCGAACCTGCTCGACAACGAGTACGTGGTCGAGGGTCAACTGCGTCGCCAGATTGGCCAGCACATCGCCCGCCTGCGGGACATCGGCTGCTACCGCGGCCTGCGTCACCGCAAGGGCTTGCCCGTCCGCGGCCAGCGGACCCGGACCAACGCCCGGACCCGCAAGGGCCCGCGCAAGACGGTCGCCGGCAAGAAGGGCGTCAAGGACATGCGCTGAGTCGGACCGATCGCGGACGGCCCCGGCCGTCCGCCGGCCCGCCAGCACCCCGTCGCGACGGGCGTGGTCATCCGCCCCGGCGGTGGCCCCCGCCGGCGGGTGGCGGTCGATGCGATCGCGGCCTGACCGGCCGCCGGCCTGGCCCCCCGCCGAGGGTGTGCCGGCCGGACCTGCCTCCCCCCGGGTGGCCGGGTCGGAGCCTCCGGGCGACCCGACCCCCACGCCCCCCGTCGCCAACCGCACGAACATAACGACTGGAACGTCCGCAGACGAACGCGGGCCCGCCCGGAGCGCCGGGGGTGGCCCCCAGCAGGGAGAAGCCGAGCCGTGGCCAAGGCCAAGAAGCGGAAGACCCGTCGCAATGTGGCGCGGGCGGTGGTGCACATCAAGGCGACCTTCAACAACACGCTGGTGACGATCACCGACCCGAACGGCGACGCGCTCTGCTGGGCCTCCAGCGGTACGGTCGGCTTCAAGGGCAGCCGCAAGAGCACGCCGTTCGCTGCCCAGCGGGCGGCCGAGACGGCGGCCTCGGCGGCGACGAAGTACGGCGTCAAGGAGGTCGAGGTGAAGGTGAAGGGCCCCGGCTCCGGCCGCGAGAGCGCCATCACCGCCCTGGCCGCCTCGGGGCTCTCGATCAAGGCGATCGAGGACGTCACCCCGCTGCCGCACAACGGCTGCCGCCCGCCCAAGAAGCGCCGCGTCTGAGTCGATGGCGGTGCGACAGCTGGCCCCGGCGCTCTCAGGCGGCCGGACCCCGGCGGAGCTCCGGCCCCCGCCCGTGGCCACCTCGCACCGTGCCTCGCCTCACCCGGCCCCGCTCTGAACCCCGGACAATTGACACCCCCGCCAGCCCAGCCCAAGCGAAGCGAGAACCATGGGACGCTATACCGGACCGGTCTGCCGACTCTGCCGTCGGGAAGGCCTGAAGCTCTTCCTCAAGGGCACGCGCTGCGACTCCCCCAAGTGCGCCATCGAGCGCCGCGAGGGCGTCCCGGGCATGCACCAATTCCGCCGCGGCAAGCCGAGCGAGTACTCGATCCGGCTGCGTGAGAAGCAGAAGGTCAAGCGGTATTACGGCGTCTTCGAGCGGCAGTTCCGCAAGTACTTCGACATCGCCAGCCGCAAGACGGGCAACACCGGCGACGCCCTGATGGCGCTGCTGGAGCGGCGGCTCGACAACGTGGTGACCCGGCTGGGCTTCGCCCTGAGCCGCGCCCAGGCCCGCCAGATCATCGACCACGGCCACGTCCTGATCAACGGCAAGAAGCTCGACATCCCGAGCTACCTGGTCAAGGCCGGCGACGTGATCACGGTCAAGGACCGCGAGGCGTCGAAGAAGCTGGCGCAGAACAACCTCCAGCTCGACGGCCTGCCGCCGGTCCCCGACTGGCTGGACCGGACCAGCTCCGATCCGGCCGAGGGCCGCGTCAGCCGCCTGCCGGCGCCGCAGGACATCTCGCTGCCGGTCACGCCGCAGCTGATCGTCGAGTTGCTCAGCCGCTGAGGTCCCGTCGCCGCGGCGCCCGCACCCGGGCGCCGCGGGTCGGACGACCTGTCCCGGGCCCGGCCCGGTCGCCTGCCCCCTCGTGGCGGTGCTGACCGCCGGGCCGACCCCGCTTTGCACCCGTCCTCCCGACCCCGATTCCGACCTGCTGTCGTCCGCTGCGATCCCGGGGGCCCCGCGAGCGAGCGGCCCGGCCTGGCCACGCGGCCCCGCCGGTGCCCCCGAGCGTTTCATCACCACGGCGACGACCTGACCGAGGACCCACCACGATGCGTATCCGTTGGCGTGGCCTGGAACTGCCCAGCCGGGTCATCTGCGTCCGCGAGACGCTCAACGCCCACTACGGTGAGTTCCACGTCGAGCCGTTCGAGCGCGGCTTCGGCCACACCGTCGGCAACAGCCTCCGCCGCGTCCTGCTCTCGAGCCTCGAGGGCAGCGCCGTCACGCGGATCAAGATCCAGGGCGTGCAGCACGAGTTCTCGAACATCCCCGGGATGGTCGAGGACATCACCGACCTGGTGCTGAACATCAAGGGCCTGGTGGTCAAGAACCACACCGAAGGGTCCAAGACGATCCGGATCGAGCGCGACAAGCGCGGCGTCGTCTCCGGCGCCGACATCCTGCACGACGACTCGGTCGAGGTGATCAACCCCGACCACATCCTCTGCACGCTCACCGACGACGTACCGTTCCACATCGAGATGACCGTCGAGAACGGCCGCGGCTACCGCCCGGCCGCCGAGGGCCACACCGAGGACCTCGAGGTCGGCGCCATCCCGATCGACGCTATATTCTCTCCGGTGAT
>CAZUZD010000345.1:0-6399 GCA_964624465.1 uncultured Isosphaeraceae bacterium | reverse complement strand
CGAAACCCGCTTCCGGTAACATCACCCGCGCCCACCATTCGTGGGGAAGGTCAGGTGAGGAAGTTGCACCGCCGGCGCGGCGGGCCCGCAGCCAGCGGTCCTCGAGGCGACGCTGGCCGGGCGGGACGCGGGGGCGGTCGGGCCGGGCCGGGCACCGCTTGCGGCGGTCGGCGGCGGGCGTCAGACTGACCGGACACCAGCCGGGCCCCCGGCGGGGGTCGTCCGGGGCCACGGCAACCGATTGCGCACCATGGCTGCGCGGGAGTCTCTCCACATCATGAGCATCGTTCGTCGGACCGCCGCGCTGGCCGCGGTCGTGGCGCTGCTGGCCGCCGCGCCGGCCCTGGCCCGCGACAAGTGGACCCAGGAGCAGGCCCAGGCCTGGGGCCAGCGCACCGGCTGGCTCGTCGGCGCCAACTTCATCCCCAGCAATGCCATCAACGAGCTGGAGATGTGGCAGGCCGACACCTTCGATCCCGAGACCATCGACCGCGAGCTCGGCTGGGCCCGGAGCCTCGGCTTCAACAGCGTCCGCGTCTTCCTGCACGACATCCCCTGGCGCGACGACCGCGAGGGGTTCCTCAAGCGGATCGACCAGTTCCTGGCCATCGCCGCCAAGCACAAGATCGGCGTCATGCTCGTGCTCTTCGACGCCGTCTGGGACCCGCACCCCAAGGCCGGCAAGCAGCGCGAGCCCAAGAAGGGCCTGCACAACAGCGGCTGGGTCCAGAGCCCCGGCGCCGAGATCCTGGGCGACCCGGCCCGCCACGGCGAGCTCGAGGGGTACGTCAAGGGCATCGTCGGGCACTTCAAGGATGACCCCCGGATTCACGCCTGGGACGTCTTCAACGAGCCCGACAACCCGAACACGAACAGCTACGGCAAGGTCGAGCTCAAGGACAAGGCGGCCAAGGCCGAGCTGCTCCTGAAGCGCACCTTCGCCTGGGCCCGCGAGGTCAACCCCTCGCAGCCCCTGACCTGCGGCGTCTGGATGGGCGAGTGGGACGACGAGGCGAAGATGCGCCCGATCGAGCGCGTACAGCTCGACGAGTCCGACGTCATCACCTTCCACGACTACCGCCCGCTGGCCGGCCTCCAGAAGCGGATCAACGCCCTGAAGCGCTACGGCCGCCCGATCCTCTGCACCGAGTACATGGCCCGCCCGGCCGGCAGCAACTTCGATCCCATGCTGGGCGCCATGAAGGCCGAGAATGTCGGGGCCTACAACTGGGGCTTCGTCGCCGGCAAGTCGAACACGATCTTCCCCTGGGACTCGTGGCAGAAGCCCTACGACGCCGAGCCCCCCGTCTGGTTCCACGACATCTTCCGCGCCGACGGCACCGCCTACCGGCCCGAAGAGGTCGAGTACATCCGCAAGGTCACCGGCGCCGCCAAACCCTGAGCCGCGCCCGACCCGACCCGACCCGAACCCCGAAAACGGCCCGCCATCCCCCGCCTCCCCAGGCGGCCGGACGGCGGGCCGTTCGCATGGTCCCAGCCCGTCCTCGCGGAAATTGGACAAGGTTGTCTTGAACTCCGGAATCGGGTGAGCTAGAGTCGGAGTTGAAGGGTCTCGACGCGCGATGGCCGCAGCGGTCCAGGGGACCGTGGTCGGGGCACGGTGGCGACGGAGCACGACCGGCACAGGCCAATCGGGGGCCATTGCGCCCCGGGAGCGCGACGGATGTTTTGCAATCAGTGCGAGCAGACGGCCCACGGCAGCGGCTGCGTGATCAGCCCCGGCGTCTGCGGCAAAGACGCCGACGTGCAGTCGGTCCAGGAGCTGATCCTCTACGGCCTCAAGGGCATGGCCGCGTATGCCAGCCACGCCCGCCGGCTCGGCAAGAGCGACGAGAGCGTCAGCGCCTTCATCGAGGACGCGCTGTTCTCGACGATGACCAACGTGAACTTCGACCTGGAGAGCCTGCTGGCCATCGCCATGGAGCTGGGCCAGAAGAACCTGCGGGTCATGGAGCTGCTCGACGCCGGCCACGTCGAGACGTTCGGCAAGCCGTCGCCGACGGTCATCACCGAGGGCACGCGACCCGGCCCCGGCATCCTGGTCACTGGCCACGACCTGGTCGACCTCTGGGAGCTGTTGCAGCAGGTCGAGGGGACCGAGGTGAAGGTGTACACGCACGGCGAGATGCTGCCGGCGCACATGTACCCGAAGCTCCGCGAGCACCCGAACCTCGCCGGCCACTACGGCGGCCCCTGGCAGAAGCAGAAGCAGGAGTTCCCGAAGTTCGGCGGCCCGGTCGTCGCCACCACGAACTGCATCCTGATCCCCCGCGCCGAGTACGCCGACCGGATCTTCACGACCCGGTTCACGGCCGTGCCGGGCGGCACGCAGATCCAGGACGGGAACTTCGCGGCCGTGATCGCCAAGGCCCGCGAGTGCGGCTCGCTGCCGGAGACCCGCGGCAAGGCGATCACCGTCGGCTACCACCGCACCGTGCTGCTCGACGCGGCGCCGACGATCGTCGAGGCGGTCAAGGCCGGGCAGATCAGCCGGTTCTTCGTCATCGGCGGCTGCGACGGCGCCGAGCCGGGCCGCAACTACTTCGCCGACTACGCCGCGCACACCCCGCCCGACTCGTTCATCCTCACCCTCGGCTGCGGCAAGTTCCGGATCATGGACCACGAGTACGGCACCCACCTGGGCCTGCCGCGCCTGATGGACATGGGCCAGTGCAACGACGCCTACGGCGCCATCCAGGTGGCCCTGGCCCTGGCCGGCGCGTTCAACTGCTCGGTCAACGACCTGCCGCTGACGCTGGTCGTCAGCTGGTTCGAGCAGAAGGCGGTGGCCGTGCTGCTGACCCTGCTGAGCCTGGGGGTCAAGGGGGTCAACATCGGCCCGAACCCGCCGGCGTTCGTGACGGCGAACGTCTTCCAGATCCTCAAGGACAAGTTCGACTTGCGGCTCACGGGCAAGCACGCCGAGGCCGACCTGGCGCTGGTGCTGGCCTGAGCTGTCGCCCCGACCCGCCCCGCGCCCGGGGCGGGCGGCGGGAGACGGGTTGCACCCCGGCGGCCCCGTCCGCGATATTGGGGGCTGTGACGGGTCGCGTGCGAGGGAACGGAGCCAACCCGGAGGCCGTGGGACGACGCGAGTCGGCCGGCGGCCTGCCGGCGGTTCCAGCCCGCGGCCCCGGCCGCCTCGGCGGCCCTTGCGGTTCGGTTTGATCCCCCCGGAACGGGGGGCGCTGCCCGGCGCGCTCCGGGCTGGATCCAAGCTCATGTCTGACCAGACGCTGCTGACCCTGCTCGACGACGTGCGCGGCAAGACCCTGACGGTCCTCGACGGCCTCGACGCGACCCAGGCCCGCTGGGCCCCGCCCAACCTCCAGAACTCGTGCCTCTGGCACGCCGGTCACGCCTACGTCGTCACCGAGTTCCTCACCCTCAAGCCCCTGGGCCAGGAGCCGGTCCTGCCCGAGGGCTGGCTCAAGATGTTCAGCTGGGAGAGCAACCCGGCGCACGTCTCGCCCGAGACCTGGCCGGGCCTCGAGACGGTCGTCGCCGAGCTCAAGGCCCAGCACGAGCGGCTCCGCGGCGTGATCGCCGCCCTCACCCCCGCGCAGCTCGACGCCCCCGAGCCGAGCAACCCGGCCCGCACCGTGCGCTGGGCGATCGTCCACGGCCTGCACGACGAGGCCCGCCACAGCGGCGAAATTTCCCTGCTCCGCAAGATGATGACCCGCAGCTTCGTCGTCGCCGCCCCGGCGCGGGTCTGATCCCGACCCGGTTCCGTCGCGGCCCCGCGCCGCACTGCAACGCTCCCACCCCCGGGCCCGGAGACGACCCCCGTCGTCCCCGGGCCCGTCGGCGTACCGGGACCGCAAGGCTTCCGGACATGCCCGCGCGCACGAACCTTCGATGGGCCCCGCACGCGGGACCTCGGCACCCGACGAGGCGGGCCGTTTCGTAGGGCGGATCAGCGGAGCGTCATCCGCCGGGATGGGGCGGACGCCACGCTCCGGACGGTCTCGATGGTCGAATCGAGGGCTTCACTCCGGGCGCGGCGGATGACGCTCCGCTGATCCGCCCTACGAAAACCGGGAATCCGGGCTCCGCACACGGAACCCGGGCTCCCCGGCGGGGCGGGGGTTAGGGGGCGGCCGGGGCCGGGGCGGGGGGGAAGTCGGGCTGGGTGGCGCGGAGGATTTCGAGGATGTCCCGGCGGAGCTCGGGGGTCAGGTGGGTGAAGTCGGGGCCGGGGTCGTCGGCGGTCAGGACGGCGAGCAGGCGCTCGAAGACCCGGGTCTTCACCGGGGCGGGCAGGGCGGCGAAGGCCTCGGTCTCGATCAGGTAGCTGCAGGGGTACCGGAACAGCCGGGTCTGGAGGTCGAGGTCGCGGAGCGACCGGCCCTGGCCGTCGCGCTGGCCGCGGGCGGCGAACTGCCGGGCGAAGTCGGTGGTGCCGGCCACCGGGGCGGTCAGCTTCGGCTCGCCGGCGAACAGGAAGTAGCGCACGAGCTCCTCGGCCGCGCGGTCGATCCGGCGGGTGGTCGTCTCGGAGACGAACCCCTCGGGTCGTCCCAGCGCCTGGTTGATGCCGGCGTCGTAGGCCGCGCCGATGCGGGCCTGGTACGAGGCGGCGGTGATCCGGTTGTGCCCCTGGGTCTGGTGCTCCAGGACCATCAGGGCCACCAGGTCGCTGGAGTCGGTCAGGTAGGCGCGGGTGTCGAACCGGTCGGACAGGCTGGTGACGTTCGAGCCCTCCTTGGGGTCGAGCTGCTCGGGCCGGTCGCGATCGCGGACGAAGGCGTTGCCCAGGTGCGGCTGGTCGCCGTGGGTGCCGGTGACGTACCAGCCGCCCCAGCGCTCGGACAGCGGGCTGGCGTGGTCGGTGACGAACGAGCCGGCGTTGTACACCGGCTGGCCGCCGGGGTCGGGGTAGACCGAGCGGATCAGGTGCCCGGGCACGCCCTGGGTGCGGCTGGAGGCGTGGCAGGCCAGGCACGAGTGCGTCTGCCGCTCGAACTTCGGCTCCGGCGCGTCCTGGTCCAGCAGGTAGAAGACGGCGCCCAGCTGCGGGTCGACGGCCGAGACCTCCAGGTAATCGCCGCCGCGCACCCAGCCGACGTACACGTCGTCGCCGAAGTACAGCGCCCGGGGCGCCTTGGGCGAGATCCGCGTGTGCTGGAAGCTCGTCTTGCTGAACACCAGGCCCTGCGAGCTGGGCGCCACGCCGAGCGCCTCCAGCACCGCCGGCAGATACCCCCGGCGGCGGTCCCGCTCCAGCGTCTGCTCGCCGCGGTCCAGCCGCTCCTGGAGCCGCGCGATCGGGTCGGTCGCCTTCGCCGTCAGGTACTTGATCGGCTCCCGGTCGTAGGGCAGCTCCTGGCCGGCCGCGACCCCGCCGGCGGCCCAGGCCGCCAGCGCCGCGACCAGGCCGAGGCCCGGCCCCCGCCGGCGCCCGGCTTCCGCTGCCCCGTCCCCGCCTCGGTTCAGTCCGGCCATCGCTCGCACCTCCCCGCCGGGCCCCGACCACGTCCCACTCCGGGGCCGCACGGCCACCAGCCCCACCTCCCAGCCTAACCGACTTGAAACTGGACAGCAATATCCAGATTGCGGCTCGGGGTGGGTGGTCGAGGTTGGGCTGGGGAGGCTGGGCGGACGGAATGGCGTTTGCGGATGGGGCGGGCCGGCAGGATGGCCCCCTGGGCCCGGGTGGCGGGCCTCGATTTTCGGATCGAGGCTCGCCCCGGGTCCCGGGCCGGCCTCCTGGGAACGGATTTTCGCAGCCTTCTGGATTGAGGAGAGCACCGATGGGACGGACTGCGCGGATGGCGATCGTGACGGGCGTGATGGCGGGCGTGATGCTGGCGGTGGCCGGGACCTCGGCCGAGGCCTGCCACAAGCGCAAGGCCCGCCGGGGCGGCTGCGGCTGTGGCGGCGGCGGGTACGCGGCCCCGGCGATGGCCGGCGGCTACGGCTATGGCGCCCCGATGGGCGGCTACGGCGCCCCTGCGATGGGCGGTTACGCCGCGCCCACCATGCAAACCTACGGCACGACCCAGAGCTATGGCACCACCCAGGCCTACGGGCCGATGGGCAGCACCGGGTACGTCCAGGCCGGGGCGCCGGTGATGGCCGCGAGCTACGGCCAGCCGGCCGTGGGCGGCTACGGGTACAGCTCGGGCTACAACGGCATGAACCAGGGCGGCTTCACGCAGGGCTTTGCCCGGGGCGCGTTCGCCGGAGCCACCGGCATGCCGGCCTACACGGCGTATCCGGGCTACGGCTATGGTCCGGGCTACGGTGGCAACGGCGGCGCGGGCCAGGCGCTGGGCACCTACGCCGGCTACCGCGCCTTCGGCCGCTGAGCGAGCCCCCCGGCAACCGCAACGGGCCGGCCGTGGCACCCCGTGCGGGGCGTCGCGGCCGGCG
>CAZUZD010000344.1:0-6425 GCA_964624465.1 uncultured Isosphaeraceae bacterium | reverse complement strand
GCCGGCGGCCTGGGCTCGATGGGCTTCGGCCTGCCGGCCGCCATGGGCGCGGCCGTGGCCGCCCCCGGCACCCTGGTCGTCGACGTCGACGGCGACGGCTCGTTCGTGATGAACATCCAGGAGCTGGCCACCGTCTTCTGCGAGAAGATCCCGGTCAAGGTCATCCTCCTGAACAACCAGCACCTGGGCATGGTCGTGCAGTGGG
Source organism: uncultured Isosphaeraceae bacterium (assembly GCA_964624465.1). Classification (GTDB taxonomy): domain Bacteria; phylum Planctomycetota; class Planctomycetia; order Isosphaerales; family Isosphaeraceae; genus CAZUZD01. The sequence goes on along the minus strand of CAZUZD010000344.1, from coordinate 6,220 downwards.
AGGACCGGTTCCACGCCGGCAACCGCGCCCACACCTACCTGGGCCCGATCGACCACCCCGAGGCCGAGGGCAAGGGCGGCGGCGAGCTGCCCGAGGTGCCGTACCCCGACTTCATCAAGATCGCCGAGGGCTTCGGCGTGAAGGCCCGGCAGATCCGTCAGAAGGCCGACGTGATCCCGGCGCTCCGCGAGATGATCGAGACCGACGGCCCGTTCGTCCTCGAGGTCATGGTGCCGTACCAGGAGCACGTGCTGCCGATGATCCCCGCCGGCGGCACCTACCGCGACATCATCAAGAGCTGACCGCCGCCGCATCCCCCCGAGCCTCTCGACCGCGGGGAGCCGCATGGCCCAGCCCGAGTCCCCCCGACACGACCCCTACGCCGCGCTCCGGCACCCGGATTACCGCCGCCTCCTGACCGGCTCGATGCTCTCGATGATCGGCCAGGAGATGCAGGCGGTCGCCGTCGGCTGGGAACTCTACGACCGCACCGGCTCGACCCTGGCCCTGGGCCTGGTCGGGCTGGTGCTCGTCGTGCCCGTGGTCCTGCTGGCGCTGCCGGCCGGCCAGGTGGCCGACATCTTCCCGCGCAAGCGGATCCTGCTGCTGGCCCAGGCGGTGATGGTGCTCACCTCGCTGGGCCTGACCTGGACCTCGTCGCGGGGCGCGCCCGTGGCCTGGATCTACCTGTGCCTGGGCATCGCCGGCATCGCGGGCGCCTTTGCCAGGCCGGCGCGGTGGGCGCTGGCGATCCAGGTGGTGCCCCGGTCCGATCTGGCCAACGCCGTCACCTGGCGCTCCAGCAGCCTGCAACTGGCCATGGTCCTGGGCCCGGCCGTCGGCGGCCTGATCCTGGCGCTCACGGGCCGGGCGCTGGCCGTGTACGCGCTCCAGGCGGCGGTGAGCGTGGTGGTGATCGCCGTGCTGAGCCGGATCACCCCGCCGCCGCGCCGCCGGACCTCCGAGCCGGTCACGCTCGACACCCTGCTCGCCGGCGCCCGCTTCGTGCGCGGCAGCCGGCTGGTGCTGGCGGCGATCACCCTGGACATGTTCGCCGTGCTCTTCGGCGGGGCCACGGCGCTGCTGCCCGTCTTCGCCAAGGACATCCTCGACGTCGGCCCCGTCGGCCTGGGCTGGCTCCGCGCCGCACCGTCGATTGGCTCGGTGACGATGGCCCTGGCCCTGGCGCACCGGCCGCCGTTGCGACGCGCTGGCCCGGCCCTGCTGGGCGCGGTGGCCCTGTTCGGGCTGGCGATGATCGTCTTCGGCGTCTCGCGCAGCCCCGGGCTCTCGTTCCTGAGCCTGCTGATCGCCGGCGCGGCCGACAACATCAGCATGGTCGTGCGGGGCACCCTGGTGCAGGCGCTCACGCCCGAGGCCATGCAGGGGCGGGTCTCGGCCGTCAACAGCGTGTTCATCGGGCTGTCCAACGAGCTGGGCGGGTTCGAGTCGGGCCTGACCGCGTCGTGGTGGGGGCCGGTCGCCTCGGTGGTCTTCGGCGGGGTGGGCTGCCTGGTCGTGGTGGCGCTGACCCGCGTCATCTGGCCCGAGCTGGCGCGGCTCGGCCCGCTGGCGGCGTTCCACGGCGGCCTGACCATGCCCGACGCCAGCGCCTCCGCGCCCCTGGCCTCGGCCGCCGCACCCGGTTCGGGAGAACCCTGAGCCATGACGACCTGGATCGAGCTGCTGGAGGCCGCCCTGGCCGCCGAGTTCGCCGACCGACCGCGCGTCGCCGCCCTGGCGACCGTCGACCGTGATGGCCGGCCACGCGCGCGCATGGTCGTCTGCCGCCGGATCGAGCCCGACGGCCAGTGCTGGATCGCCACCGACGCCCGGAGCGCCAAGAACGGCCAGGTCCGCAGCACACCGGCCGCCGAGCTGGTCTTCTGGCTTCCCGGCCGCCGCGAGCAGTTCCGCCTGGCCGGATCGGTCTCGGTCTGGTGCAGCACCGATGACGAGCCCCGCCGGCAGCAGCTCTGGGATTCGCTCTCCGACGCCGCGCGGGCCCTGTTCTTCGGCCCGCCCCCCGGCCGCCCCCGCGACGGCGACCCCGACGCCTTCCCGCCCCCGGCGCCTGGCCGCGACGAGCCCCCGGAGTCGTTCGAGCTGCTGGTCGTCGAGACCGAGCGGGTCGAGTATCTGAGCCTGACCAGCTTCCCACACGTCCGCCGCCGCTGGCACGCCGAGGGGGACTGGCTCGTCGAGGACCTGAACCCCTGAGCCGGCCGCCCGGAGGTCCGCCCTTACCCTCGCGGGTTGTTTAATCTATTTTGGAGCCAGGGCCCGGCGTCCGATGCCGCCGGGGGATGCCGCCGATTCGCTCGCGAGGGCAGGGGCCGTGAACCGGATCGCCAGGCCGTCCGCGCCGGAATGTCGCCTCGCCGTGGGCCGCCTCGCGGCCGCGCTGATGCTGACGTGCGTGCTCCTGCCGCTCACCCCCGCCGCCAGGGCCCAGACCGCCGGGCTGGACGGGTTCCGCCGCGACGTGGCGCCGCTGCTCTCGGCCCGCTGCCTGGCGTGCCACAACGCCGAGTCGCACAAGGGCGGCCTCGACCTCTCCCGCCGCGCCACGGCCCTGGCCGGCGGCGACAGCGGGCCGGCGCTCGAGGCCGGTCAGCCCGACGCCAGCCTGCTCATCGAGCGCGTGACCGACGGCTCGATGCCCCCGACCAGGGATCGGCTCACGCCCGCCGAGGTGGCCGCGCTCCGCACCTGGGTCGAGGCCGAGGCGCCGTACGAGGGGGAACCGCTCGCCGCCCGCCGCGCCGGGCTCGACTGGTGGTCGCTCCAGCCGTTGCGACGCCCCACGCCGCCGGCCGTCGTCGACGCCGCCTGGCCTCGCACGCCCCTCGACGCCTTCCTGCTGGCCAGACTCGACGCCGAGCACCTGACCCCCGCGCCCGAGGCCGACCGCCGCACGTTGATCCGCCGGCTGACGTTCGACCTGACCGGCCTGCCGCCGACGGCCGAGCAGGTCGACGCGTTCGCGGCCGACGACCGGCCCGATGCGTACGAGCGGCTGGTGGACCGGCTGCTGGCCTCGCCGCATCATGGCGAGCGCTGGGGGCGGCACTGGCTGGATGTGGTGCGGTTCGCGGAGAGTCAGGGGTACGAGACGAACCTGCCGCGGCCCAACGCCTGGCCGTACCGCGACTGGGTGATCCGGGCGTTCAACGCGGACCTGCCGTTCGAGCGGTTCGTCGCCGAGCAGCTCGCCGGCGACCAGCTCGCCGACGGCGACTGGCTCACGCAGGCAGGCACCGGGTTCCTGGTCGGCGGCACGCACGACATTGTGGGCAACCAGACGGTCGAGGGCAGCCGTCAGCAGCGGGCCGACGACCTCGACGACATGATCACCGCCGTCGGCACCGCGTTCCTGGGCCTGAGCGTCCAGTGCGCCCGCTGCCACGACCACAAGTTCGACCCGATCCCGCAGGCCGATTACTACGGGATGAAGGCCCTCCTCTCGGGCGTCGACCACGCCGAGCGCGACCTGCCCGCCCCCGGGGCCTTGGAGCGGCGCCGCGAGCGCCAGGCGGCCCTGGCCGAGCTGGCCGACCTCGACGCCAGGCTCGACGCCCTGGAAACCCTGGCCCGGCCCGACCTGGGGGCCCCCGGTCGCGGACCGGTAACAGCCCGGCGCAACGTGGAGCGGTTCGAGCCGACCCCGGCTCGCTTCGTCCGGTTCACCGTGCAGGCGACCGTGGGCAGCTCGGAGCCGTGCCTCGACGAGCTGGAGGTCTGGTCCGCCGGCGCCTCGCCCCGGAACCTGGCGCTGGCCGAGGGCGGGGCGAATCCGCTGGCCTCGTCGACGTACCCGAACTCGGAGATCCACCGGCTGGAGCACCTCAACGACGGCCGGGTGGGCAACGCGCGGTCGTGGATCTCGGGCGTGCCGGGCAAGGGCTGGGTGCAGGTCGAGCTGCCCGAGCTGGTCATGATTGACCGGGTCGTCTGGGGCCGCGACCGCGAGGAGCGGTTCGCCGACCGGCTGGCGACCGAGTACTACGTCGAGGTGGCCGCCGAGCCCGGCCAGTGGCGCGTGGTCGCCTCGTCGGCCGATCGCACGCCCTACCGCGAGGGGGCCCCGACCGGCGAGCCCGCAGGCCTGAGCCCCGAGCAGTCGGCCGACCGCGCCAGCCGGATCGAGCGCCAGAAGGCCCTGCGGGCGCGGGTGGCCACGCTCAACGACACGGTGAAGGTGTACACGGGGAGCTTCCGCACCCCGGACCGCGTTCCCATCCTGCGCCGCGGCGACGTGATGCAGGAGGGGCCCGAGGCGGTGCCCGCCGCCCTGCGGAGCCTGTCGCCCCGCCTGGAGCTGCCCGCCGACGCGACCGACGCCGAGCGACGGCTGGCGCTGGCCCGCTGGATCGGCGACCCGGCGAACCCGCTGCCGGCGCGGGTGGCGGTCAACCGGGTCTGGATGCACCACTTCGGCCGCGGCCTGGTCGAGACCCCCGGCGACTTCGGGTTCCAGGGCGCCCCGCCCACGCACCCCGAGCTGCTCGACTGGCTGGCCACCGAGTTCCGCGACGGCGGCGGGCGGGCCAAGCCGCTGCACCGCCAGATCCTGCTCTCGGCCGCCTACCGCCAGGCCTCGCGGCCCGACCCCGACGCGCTGGCCCGCGACGGCAACTCCCGGCTGCTCTGGCGCATGCCCCCGCGACGACTGGAGGCCGAGCCGCTCCGCGACGCCATCGTCGCCGTCAGCGGCCGGCTCGACACTCGCATGGGCGGCCCTGGCTACTCGCTCTGGGAGCCGAACACGAACTACGTCGCCGTCTTCAACCCGCTCAGGGACCTGGGCCCCGACGCCGACCGCCGCATGGTCTATCAGTACAAGCCCCGGAGCCAGCCCGACCCGACCTTCGGCGCCTTCGACTGCCCCGAGGCCGCGCAGGTGGTCCCGAAGCGAAACCTGTCGACCACCGCGCTCCAGTCCCTGAACCTGCTCAACAGCCGGTTCATCCTCGATCACGCCCGGACCCTCTCCGTCCGCCTCGAACGCGAGGCCGGGCCCGACCCCGAGGCGCAGGTCCGGTACGCCTTCCGCCTGGCCTTCGGCCGGCTGCCGACGGACGCCGAGCTGCGGGCGGCGACCGGGCTGATCCGGACCCACGGCGTCGATGCGTTTGGCCGGGCGCTGTTCAATGCCAACGAGTTCCTCTACGTCGACTGATCGCCCGGCGATCGAGCGGCCCCCCTCGCGACGCGGAGCCCCGCCATGTCCCGCCCCCCGTTGACCCCGGCCGGCCTGCACCTGCTCGACCGCCGCCGCTTCCTGGGCGGCATGGCGACCGGCCTGGGCGGCATCGCGCTGGGGAGCCTGCTGGCTGGCGACGGCAAGCTGCTCGCCGCCGACACGACCCCGCCCGGCAGCCCCTCGGCCCCTCGGTCGCCGCACTTCGCCCCGAAGGCGAAGCGGGTGATCCACATCTTCTGCAGCGGCGCCGTCAGCCACCTCGACACCTGGGACTACAAGCCCGAGCTGATCGCCCGCCACGGCCAGCCCATGCCCGGCGAGAAGCTCGTCACCTTCCAGGGCGAGAACGGCAACCTGACGAGGAGCCCCTGGGAATTCCGGCCCCGTGGCGCGTGCGGCAAGATGGTCTCCGACCTGGTGCCCTTGCTGGGCGGCCAGGTGGACCAGATGTGCTTCTTCCACTCGCTGACCTCGCGCACCAACACGCACGGCCCCGGCGAGATGTTCATGAGCACGGGGTTCACCCGCGAGGGGTTCCCGAGCATGGGCTCGTGGGTCTCCTACGCCCTGGGCACCGAGGCGCAGGACCTGCCGGCGTTCGTCGCCATCCCCGACCCGCGCGGCGTGCCGCAGCAGGGGCCGGCGAACTGGACCAGCGGGTTCCTGCCCGCCGCCTACCAGGGCACGGCGTTCAACGCCGATAGCCCGATCCGGCACCTGGAGCGCCCGGAGTCGATCTCGGCCGGCACCGACGCCGCCACCCGCGACTTCCTCCGCCTGCTCAACGACCAGCACCTGGAGCGTCACCCCGGCGACACCGACCTGGCCGCCCGCGTGGCCGCCTACGAGCTGGCCGCCCGGCTGCAACTGAGCGCGCCGGAGGTCTCGGACCTGACCGGCGAGTCGCCCGCCACCCGCAAGCTCTACGGGCTCGACGACCCCAACGCCATCAAGGCCGGCTTCGGCCGCAACTGCCTGCTGGCCCGCCGGCTGGTCGAGCGCGGGGTCCGGTTC
>CAZUZD010000343.1:0-6431 GCA_964624465.1 uncultured Isosphaeraceae bacterium | reverse complement strand
AGCGAGCCCGACGCCCCCGGCCCCCGCATCGAGGGCAGCGCCGGCGAACCGGGCGGGGCCGTCCGCAGCGGGCCGGGCCGGGCCCGCCGCCGCCGCCGCGGCTGAGCTCCGACGCCCCCAGGCGCAGGCAACCCCTTGACGGTGCGGCCGGCGACGGCGAGAACTGCGGTGCCTGACGGATCGCCCGCAGGCCGCGCGGCCCCGTACCCCAGGGCCGCGCGCACCCGTCGCAGGAGCTTCGCCGCAATGCACCGTCGCGCCCCGATCTCCGCCCTGATGCTGGCCCTCGCCCTGAGCGCCGGCTGCGGCGAGAACGCCGCCGAGAACAAGCCGGCCGCCGTCACCGGCCCCGCCCAGCCCGTGGCAACCACCGCCACCCCGGCGACCGCCGCCGCCCCCACCGCCGCCACCGGCAACGTGGGCGCCGAGCTGACCGCCGGCCCCGCCCTGGCGGCCCCCGTCGCGGCCCCGGCGGCCGCGCCGGCCGGTGCGCTGGCGGTCTCGAACGAGAACGGCTCGACGATCAAGTTCGTCGGTTCCAAGAGCGTCGGCGGCAGCCACGACGGCGGCTTCGGCGTCTTCAACGGCACTATCGAGCTGGCCGGCGAGCCGCCGGCGATCGCCCGCGTCACCGCCGACATCGTGATGGACTCGACCTTCAGCGACGCCGAGAAGCTCACCGGCCACCTCAAGAACGAGGACTTCTTCGACGTCCCGAAGTTCCCGCGCTCCAGCTTCATCACCACCGAGATCAAGCCCGGCGGCGACAACGGCGCCAGCCACACCGTCACCGGCAACCTGACCCTGCACGGCGTGACCAAGTCGATCACCTTCCCGGCCACCATCGCCGTGAGCGCCGACGAGGCGAAGCTGACCAGCGAGTTCTTCATCAAGAAGAACGACTTCGGAATCACCTACTCCGGCCCCGGCGGCGTGATCCGCGACGAGGTCGTGATCAAGCTCGACATCAAGGCCGCCCGCCCCAAGGGCTGAGCCGGATCCCCGACCGACCGCCGGGCCAGGCCGCCGGCGCCCCGCGACGGGCGCCGGCGGGCCCTGGCCGACGGCCGTTCCGGGGGCGATGATGCGGGGGACCCGAGCCTGCCCCCCTGCCCGCCCCCCGGAGGCCTCCATGACGCCGCTCGTCCTGCTGCTGGCGCTGGCGCTGCCCGCGCTCGCGATCGCCGCCGATGACGCCCCCCGGCCCCTGTTCGTCGAGGGCTATGCCGGCCGCGAGAGCTACGCGCCCGGCGAGACCGTCGACCTGCATGTCTCGACCTCCGCCCCCACCTTCGCCGTCGAGGTCGCCCGCCTGGGCGCCGAGCGCACCGTCGTGTTCCAGGCGGCCAAGCTCGCCGGCGCCGAGCACCCGGTGCCCGAGGACGCCTCGTCGCACGGTTGCCGCTGGCCGGTGGCGACGACGATCCCGATCCCGGAGACGTGGGCCTCGGGCTACTACAGCGTGCGGCTCTCGGTGGCCGACAGCGGCGGCGCGTACCGCCAGCGCGGGCGCCGGACGGCCGAGTCGGAGGGCTACTTCATCGTCCGTCCGAAGCCGGCCGGCACCGGCGCGACGATCCTGCTGCAACTCTCGACCAACACGTACAACGCCTACAACAACTGGGGCGGCCACAGCCTCTACGCCTACCACGACCGCGACAAGGTGCAGGGCCGCCGGGTCTCCAACCAGCGGCCGCCGGCCAGCCAGTTCCCCAGCTGGGAGCAGCCGTTCGTGCAGTGGGCCGAGCGCCAGGGCTACACCCTGGACTACGCCGCCAACTCCGACCTGGAGTTCCACCCCGAGCTGCTGGACCCGTCACGCTACAAGCTGGTCCTGAGCGTGGGGCACGACGAATACTGGTCGGCCCCGATGCGCGACCACCTGGAGCGGTACATCGCCCGGGGCGGCAACGTCGCGTTCCTGAGCGGCAACACCTGCTGCTGGCAGGTCCGCACCGAGGACGACGGCCGGGCCCTGACCTGCTTCAAGCAGGCCGAGGAGCAGGACCCGCTCTACCGCGGCCCCGACACGCCCGTGCCGCTGCTCAGCAGCCTGTGGAGTCACCACCTGGTCCGACGCCCGGAGAACACGCTCACCGGCGTCGGCTTCCTCTGGGGCGGCTACCACCTCAGCCACGGCCAGTACCTGGACGGTAAGGGCGGCTACACCGTGCACCGGCCCGATCACTGGCTCTTCGCCGGCACCGACCTGAAGCGCGACGACCTGCTGGGCGCGAAGCACACCATCGTCGGCTACGAGTGCGACGGCTGCGAGTTCACCCGCGACGCCGACGGCCTGCCGGTGCCCACCCATCGCGACGGCACGCCCGCGACGTTCGTGATCCTGGCCAGTGCCTCGGCCCGCTGGCACCCCGACGACTGCGAGTGGTACGAGCGCTGGCAGAAGGGCCGCGAGGGCGCCGCCGTGTTCGGCACCTACACCGCCCCCGGCGGCGGCACCGTCGTCACCGCCGGCTCCACCGACTGGGCCCACGGCCTCCGCGGCGGCGACCCCGCCGTCGAGCGCATCACCCGCAACCTCCTCGACCGCCTCGGCCGCTGACCCGGCCAGTGCCCGCCGCTCCCCAGTAGGGCGGATCAGCGCAGCGTCATCCGCCGCGCCCGGAGGAGACACCCCCCGATCGGCCCATCGGCCCGGTCCAGGCGATGGCATCCGACCCGTCCCGGCGGATGACGCTGGCGCTGATCCGCCCTACAAACACCATCCGCCAGGCCGTCATCCATTCGGTGTCGGCCACCTGAGCCCGAAGCCGAGCTGCTCCTCGCACCAGCGGGCGTGGGCGAGCAGCTCGGGCTCGGCGCCGGGGCGGCCGACGAGTTGCAGGCCCAGGGGCAGGTCGTCGGCGGTGCGGGCCATGGGAATCGTGACGGTGGGCAGGCCGGTGTAGCTCCAGGGGGAGTTGAACACGGGGTCGCCCGTGGTGCTGCGGTCGGGCGCCGGGCCGGTGGCGGCGGGGGTGACGAGGACGTCGGCCAGTCCGAAGCAGTCGAGGATCTCGACGCGGAGCCGGCGGCGATGCTCGCGGGCGAAGATGTACGCCGTGGCCCGGGCGGCGGCGCCCTCGTCGAGCAGGGCGGCGATCCGGTCGGGGTAGTCGTTGGGCACCAGGCTGCGGCGGCCGGCGTGCACGCTGGCGGCCTCGGCGGCCATGATCGTGCGGTGCTGGAGCCCGACCGTCGCGAAGCTCGCCGGCAGCGCAGGAGCCGTCACGCTCGCCCCGGCGTCGGCCAGGCGGTCCAGGGCGGCGGCGAGCGCCGCCAGGGTCGCCGGCTCGGCGCGATCGCGAAACAGGCCCCCGAGCCGGCCCAGGCGCGGGGGGCGGGCGGGCGGCGGGGCCACGGGGTCGCCTGGGCAGAGCGCCTGCCAGAGCACGGCCAGATCGGCGGCCGTGCGGGCGATCGGCCCGGGGTGGTCCAGGCTGGGCGCCAGCGGCACGATCCCGGTCGCGTCGAGCTTGCCATACGTGGGCTTCAGCCCCGCGACCCCGCAGTAGGCGGCCGGCCGGGTGATCGAGCCGCCGGTCTGTGACCCGAGCGCGCCCAGGCACATCCCGCACGCCACGCCCGCCGCCGAGCCGCTCGATGAGCCGCCCGGCGTGCGCTCCGGGTCCCAGGGGTTGCGGGTCGGCGGCGGGTCGATCCAGGCATACGACGTCGTCACGGTCTTGCCCACGATCACCGCGCCGGCGGCGCGCAGCCGGGCCACGACCGAGGCGTCGACGGCCGCGACCCGCTCGGCCCAGAGCCGCGCGCCGGCGGCGGTCGGCAGGCCGGCCACGTCGATGATGTCCTTGATCCCGACCGGAACCCCGTGCAGGACCCCCGGCGGCCGACCCTCGGCCCGCTCGCGGTCGAGCTGCCTGGCCTGCGCCCGGGCCCCCGCGCGATCGACCACGACCCAGGCGCGGACCCGGGGCTCGTCGCGGTCGATCCGCGCCAGGCACGCCTCCAGCGCGGCCTCGCAGCTCAGCACCCCGGCGTCGAGGTCGCGTCTCAGGCCGACGATCGTGCGGGCCGGCTCGTGCGGTTCGCGGCTCATGCTCGGTCGAGGCCCCCGGGACATCCCGGCGCGGTTGCGGCGGCACGCACCGCCGGCATCCGCCCGACTGGCAGGATAGCACTCGGGGGCGGAGCCGTCAGGAGTTCGGGGGCGCGGCGGGCCCGCTCGAGGCGGCCTCGGCCACCGGCGGGGCCGGCTCCCACGGCGTCTCCGCCGGGTCGACCGGCACGGGCTCCGGCTTGCGGACCAGGCCCGCCAGGTCATTGGCCAGCAGGCGGTCGACCAGCTCGATGACCCCCGCGCCGTGGTCGGTGGGCGTGATCCAGTCGGCCCGCACCTGGAGCGACGGCAGCGCGTTGGCCACCGCCACCCCCAGGGCACAATGGGCCAGGAACGCGTGGTCGTTCTCGGCGTCACCCACGCCCACCGCCTGCTCGCGGGTCAGGCCCAGCTCGACGAGGGCGGCCTCCAGCCCGGTGGCCTTGTTCACGCCGGCCGGCAGGATCATCACCGCCCCCTTGTTGAAGATCACCTGGTGCTCCAGCCCGAGGGCCCGGATCGACTCCAGCACCACCGCCTGGTACGGCTCCCAGGTGGCGACCACCACGCGCCCGACCGAGACCCGGTCGACGCCCTTCTGGCGGAGCAGCTCGACCAGCTCGGGCGGCGGCGGCTCCCCGAGCCGCTTCTCGGTGCGGTCCGACGGCCGGTACAGCAGCCCGCCGTTCTCGAGCACCGCCAGGTCGAAGAGGTCCAGCCGATCGAACGTGCCGCAGAGGTCCTCGAGCTCGCGGCCCGAGACCAGCACGACCTTCCGGCCGCTGGCGCGCACCCGCTCCAGCGCGGCCAGGGTCGGCGCGTCGACCTTGCCGTGGTGGGCCAGGGTCCCGTCGTAATCGGTGGCCAGCACTCGATAGCGCATCGCAACTCCGCCCGGAGAATCCGGTCCACTGGATGGCCTGCCACGGGCCGCCTCCGCCCCGCGGTCCCGGGGCCGACGGTCGCAAACAGGGTGCCGCCGCGGCGACCCCGCGCCAGCCGCTCCGGGCGAAGGTTCGCACAGCAGGCAACCGCTTGCCAGCCGGCCGGCTCCCCGTGCGCAGCGGTCGACCGTCCCCCGGGTCGCGACCCCAGCGGCCCGGCGGAGCCCGTCTAGCGGGCGATGGCCCGCCGCCGTTCGGCCCAGAAGCCCCAGCTTGCTCGCACCGTCCAGCCGGCGTGATCCCCGCAGCCCCCGGTCCGGGCGTCCGGCGGACCCGGAGCGAGCCGGGCTTCCCGATCGACCCGCCGGGCGGCGGTTTCGGGGCAGTCGGTTGCGCACCGCGGGGGCAGGGTCGCGCGCGGTCTGGGCGGAGGAGATCCCGGGATGCGGGCGAACTCTTCGGGGCTGGCGAGCGTCAGCAAGGGTGGCGGGCCGCGTGCCCGGTCGCGGCGGTAGATCGGCGCGGGACAGAGAGGCTTTGGCACCGCCTATGCTTGACACTTTTCATGAGGCGGGGTTGTAATGATTTGGAACGGCCTGGTCCCCCACTCGCGGCACCCTCGCGTGCCGGCGGCCGCACGGCCCGGGGGGACTGGCCGGGACGCGTGGCCCGCCGGCGCGACGACTCCACCGCGACCCGACGCGACGACGCGCTTTGCTGCGGGGCCCCGCGTTCTGCGAGGGACCGCCGGCCCCCACTTCCCACCCCGACGCCCGATCCGAGGGACTCGGCCCGAGGGCCCGGTTCGACCGACGGAACGACTGCCCGGACCCGCCCCGAACGTCCGCCCGCGTTCTCATCCCCGACCCGACATCCTTTGACAACCAGGCCAGCCCCTCGCCTCGAGGACTCCTCCCTCACGCGCGATCCGGGCGGCGCGGCTCGCTCCTCCGAGGCGGCTGCGGCGCCGGCTGCGCGTGCCCCAACTTCCGACGGATCACCCGGACAGGACAGGAGGGATAGCCGCCATGTCGATTGGAACGGACCTGATCGCGCGGATCGCCAGCCGCCAGGACCTGGTCGAATATCAGAAGAAGCACTGGCACGGCAGCTTCGCCGAGTACCTCGACCTCGTGCGCACCGACCCCAAGGTCACCCGCACCTCGTACCAGCGCCTCTACGACATGGTGCTGAGCTTCGGGACCGACGAGGTCGTCGTCTACAAGGACAAGCTGACCCGCTACAAGTTCTTCGACGACCCGATCGACGGCGGCAAGGACGCCGTCTTCGGGCTCGAACGCACGCTGATGAGCCTGGTCAACGTCCTGCAGTCGGCCGCCAACCGCTACGGCACCGAGCGCCGGGTGCTGCTGCTGCACGGGCCGGTCGGCAGCTCCAAGAGCACGATCGTGCGGCTGCTCAAGAAGGGCCTGGAGCACTACTCGCACACCGACGCCGGCGCCCTCTACACCTTCGGCTGGCGTGAC
>CAZUZD010000342.1:0-6437 GCA_964624465.1 uncultured Isosphaeraceae bacterium | reverse complement strand
GTCCGCGCCGCCGCCGTCGCCTTCCGCCGCCTGGGCGCGTCCGAAGTGGTCGTGGCCGAGGGCCAGGGCCATGTCCGCGACACCGACTACGCCCTGGAGCAGTCGGGCCTGGCCGAGGTACTCCGCGACGAGCGCCTGCCGTTCGTCGACCTGAACCTCGACGAGGTGGACGCCATGCCGAACCGGCTCGGTCAGTCGGCCCTGGATCGGCTCTGGTTGCCGCGCACCATCACCCGGCGCGCCGACCTGGTCGTCTCGATGCCCAAGCTCAAGACCCACCACCTGGCGGGCGTGACGCTCGCGCTGAAGAACCTCTTCGGCGTGATGCCGGGGGCCTGGTACGGCTGGCCCAAGAACGTGCTGCACCAGGCGGGGCTGGTCGAGAGCATCCTGGACATCGCCGCCGCCGTGCGGCCCGGCCTGGCGATCGTCGACGGCATCGTCGGCATGCAGGGGGACGGCCCGATCATGGGCACCCCCGCCGCCGCCGGCGTGCTCCTGGTCGGCACCAGCCTGCCCGCCGTCGACGCCACCGGAGCCCGGCTCATGGGCATCGAGCCGATGCAGGTGGCCTACCTGGCCCGTGCCTCGGGCCGGCTCGGGCCGGTGCGTGAGGCCCACATCGCCCAGCGCGGCGAACCGATCGCCGTCTGCCGCTCCGACTTCGCCGTCCTGGACCACCCGCTGCTCCGCGGCCTGGCCGGCTCGTACGCCGGCTGAGCCGCCCTCGCAGATCTCCGTACCGACTCCGACGGGATGGATGCCATGAGCCGCATGAACGGGAACTATCCGACGACCAGCCACCCGGGACTCGCCGACGTGACGAGCAGCCCGGAGGACCGCCTCCTGCGCCTGAAGCGCGAGCTGCACCAGCAGGTCATCGCCAGCATGGACCTGGCGGCGATCGGCACGATGAACGAGGACGAGCTCAAGGCCGAGGTCCGGATCGCCGCCGAGGCCCTGGCGCGGCGGAGCTCCGACCTGCTGAACCTCGCCGAGCGCGAGCGGCTGGTCAGCGAGGTCATCGACGAGACCTTCGGCCTGGGCCCGCTCGAGCCCCTGCTCCGCGACCCGACGATCAGCGACATCCTGGTCAACGGCCCCAAGATCACCTACGTCGAGCGCCGGGGCCGGCTGGAGCCGGTGGACCTGGCGTTCAACGACGACAAGCACCTGGTGCAGATCATCCAGCGGATCGTCGGGCGGATCGGCCGCCGGGTCGACGAGACCAGCCCGATGGTCGACGCCCGGCTCCCCGACGGCAGCCGCGTCAACGCGATCATCGCGCCGCTGGCGCTCGACGGCGCGTTGCTCTCGATCCGGCGCTTCAGCTCGAAGCCGCTCCAGGTCGAGGATCTCATGAAGTTCGGCGCCTTCACGCCCGAGATGGCCGAGTTCCTGTCGGCGTGCGTCAAGGCGCGGATGAACATCATCATCTCGGGCGGCACCGGCAGCGGCAAGACGACCCTGCTGAACACGCTCTCGGCGTCGATCCCGCACGACGAGCGGATCGCGACCATCGAGGACGCCGCCGAATTGCGGCTCCAGCAGCGGCACGTGGTGCGGATGGAGACCCGGCCGGCGAACATCGAGGGGCATGGCGAGATCACCACCCGCGACCTCGTCCGCAACGCGCTGCGAATGCGGCCCGACCGGATCGTCGTCGGCGAGTGCCGCGGCCCCGAGGCGCTCGACATGCTCCAGGCGATGAACACCGGCCACGAGGGGAGCATGACGACGATCCACGCCAACGACACCCGCGACGCGGTGGCGCGGCTGGAGATGATGGTCGGCATGGCGGGCTTCGAGCTGCCGATCTGGATCATCCGGCGGCAGATCGCCTCGGCCGTGCAGCTCGTGGTGCAGGCGTCGCGGCTCTCGGGCGGCCCCCGCAAGGTGGTCAAGATCTCGGAGATCACCGGCATGGAGGGGGACATCATGAGCATGCAGGACATCTTCGGCTACAAGCAGACCGGCGTCGACGCGGACCGGGTGGCGCAGGGCTACTTCTTCGCCACCGGCATCCGCCCGCAGTGCCTCGAGCGGCTGGAGATCTCGGGGACCAAGCTGCCGGCCAGCCTCTTCGAGCGCCGGATGCTCACGTCCTGAACCCTGGCCGCGCCGCCAGGGCGCGGCCCGTGGAGGCGATCGCCGTGAACCCCGTCTTCCTGATGCTCCTGACCTTCGGCGCCGTGGTGACGGCCGTGGGCGGCGTGTACTCGATCGTCAGCGACCTGTACCTCCGCGACCGGAGCCGGTTCGGCCAGCGGATCGACGACGAGTTCCGCCGCCGCCAGCGCGACCGGGTCAAGCGCTCGCAGGTCTTCCACGACCTCGACGCCCTGATCCCCGGCCCCGAGGTGCAGCGGCCGAGTCTGCGGCGGCGGCTGGAGATCATGATCGAGCAGGCGGCCGTCGAGGTCACGCCCGAGCGGCTGGGCGCCATCGCGCTGGTCGCCGCCGTCGGCCTGGGCACGGTGCTGGGCCTGGCGCGGCAGAGCGTGATCCTGGGCGCGGCGTCCGCCGTGGTGGGGCTGATCCTGCCGTTCGCCTACGTCGAGGTGCAGCGGCGCTCGCGCATGGGCAAGATGCTGGCGCAGCTGCCCGACGCCTTCGACCTGATGGGGCGCGTGGTCCGCGCCGGCCAGACCACCTCGCAGGCGTTGCAGGCGGTCTCCGACGAGTTCGCGCAGCCGATCGCCGGCGAGTTCTCGTACTGCTTCGAGCAGCAGAACCTCGGCCTGTCCCCCGAGCTGGCCCTGCGGGACCTGGCGCGCCGCACCGGCCTGCTGGAGATCAAGATCTTCGTGACCGCCCTGCTGGTGCAGCAGCAGACCGGCGGCAACCTGGCCGAGCTGCTCGACAAGCTGGCGCACATGATCCGCCAGCGGGCCAAGCTCCGCGGCCAGATCCAGACCCTCACCGCCGAGGGCCGGTTCCAGGCGATGATCCTGCTCGGGCTGCCGATCATGCTGTTCTTCATCATGCTGGTGATCAACCACCAGTACACCAGCGAGCTGCTGGAGCACCCGACCCTGATCGCCGCCGTGCTCGGGCTCGAGAGTATCGGCGCCGTCTGGATCTACAAGATCGTGAACTTCGACTTCTGAGCGGGGCCCGCGCTCGCGCGGGCGGGAGCGTGCCATGAACGCCACGGTCATGCTGGGTGCGAGCGTCTTCGCCGCCGTCAGCAGCGGAATCCTGCTCATCTACCTGCTCGTCGGCTCGCGCCGGACCCGGCTCGACGACCGCCTGGAGGAGCTGGGCTCGGGCCGCGACGAGTTCTCGGCCCCGGCACCGCCCAGTCGCGCGGCGTCGCAGTTCGCCACCGTGACCCACGCGACGCTGCCGAAGATGGGCACGGCGATGATCCCCACGAACGAGGAGGACCGCTCGCGGCTCCAGGCCCGGCTGCTGAACGCCGGCCTGTACCACCGCCAGGCGATGGCGATGTTCCTGGGGTCGAAGGCCATGCTCATGGTCGCCCCGGCGCTGGTCGGGTTGATCGCCGGGCTGCTCGAGGTCTTCCCGATGCAGCCGGCCGTGATGGGCGGCGCCTGCCTGGGGATCTTCGGGATGATCGGCCCGAGCTTCTGGCTCGACCACCGCGCCACCGCCCAGCAGAACGCGCTGCGACGCTCGCTGCCCGATGCGCTCGACGTCATGGTCATCTGCCTCGAGGGCGGCCTGAGCCTCCAGGGTGCGATCCACCGCGTCACCAGCGAGCTCCAGACGGCGCACCCGACGCTGGCCCGCGAGCTGAGCATCATCGAGCGCGAGATCCAGCTCGGCCGGCCGCCGGGCGAGTCGCTGCACCAGATGGGCATCCGCACCGGCCTGGAGGAGGTGCGGAACCTGGCGTCGGTGGTGGCGCAATCCGAGCGGTTCGGCGCCAGCCTGGTGCGGTCGCTGCGGGTCCATGGCGAGAACCTGCGGGTCCGTCGCCAGCAGGCCGCCGAGGAGCGGGCCCAGAAGGCGGCGGTCAAGGTGCTGTTCCCGACCCTGATCTGCATCTTCCCGGCGATCTTCGTCGTGATCCTCGGGCCGGCCGCCTTCCGGGTGGCCTCCTCGTTCGCCCAGTGAGTCGCGTCGCGCATCCCTCCGCCTTCAGGTCTCGACCCCCATGTTGCTGACCCATGCGGCACCCCAACCCCTGCCCGAGCCCGGACGAACGACGGTCGCCCCCCGACCCGCCGCGGCAGTTGCTTCGCACCTGGGTGGGCCTCGTCCACGACGCCGCCGGCCGGCGTCTCACCCTGGGCGAGGCCGAGTATCGCGCCCTGCACCGCGAGCTGCTGGCGGCCTGCGACGCCAGGGCCGCCCAGCCGGCGCTGCCCGATGCCGCCCACTGGGCGCGGATGGCCGACCGCGTCCGGCCGTTCCTCGATGCCCGCTCGCTGGCCCGCACCGACCCGGAGATCCTCATCGGGCTGGCCCAGGAGTGCGGCGAGCCCGGCAGCCGGGCGAATCGCGCCCGATCCCGACCCCGATCCCGCACCGGCCTGACCGGGGTGCTGGTGCGGCTGGTGCTGGTGGCGGTCACGCTCGTGCTGCTGATGCAGGTCGAGTCGCTCCGGCTGGCGACCTGGCACGGCGTGGCGACCGTGCTGGCCACGCTCCGGTCGTGGCTGTCTCGCTACGGGCTGGGGCCCGGCCAGGTGCTGGCGGTGCTGGCGATCCTCGCCGGGGCGCTGCAGGTGGTCTCGAAGACCTCCACCCGCTGAGCGCCCGCCGCCGGGGCGCGGCGACCGTCGAGCTGGCCCTGGTCCTGCCCGTGCTCCTGCTCGTGCTCCTGGGGTGCGCCGACTTCGGGCGGTTCCTGTACCACCACATCGCGATCACCAACGCCGCCCGCGCCGGGGCGGCCTACGCCATCATGAACCCCTGCCGCACGGCCAGCCCGGCCACGTGGCAGGCCGCCACCGCCGCCGTCGCCCGCGCCGAGATCGCCCGGCAGACCGCGTCGTTCGACCCGACGAAGCTCACCGTCGACGTGCCGCTGCAGAGCACGGCCAACGGCCTGATCGACGCCGCCAGCGGCAACCGCCGCGTCCGGGTGACGACAGGCTACACGTTCCGCACCCTGGTCACCTGGCCCGGCATCCCGGCCATCCTCGTGATGCGGAGCACGATCGAGCTGCCGCAGATTCGCTAGCCGTCCCGCCCCCGGAGCCGCCGCCATGCGCGCCCCCCACCCCCACCCTCACGCTCGCCAGGCCCGTCGCGGTGCTGTCGTGGTCGAGGCCGCGCTCACGATCAGCCTGTTCCTGGTCCTCGTCTTCGGCGCCATCGACCTGGGCCAGGCGGTCTTCCGCGCCCAGATGCTCTCGCACGCGTCCCGGCACCTGGCGCGGATGGCGATCGTGCACGGCCGGTTCCTGCCGGGCGACGCCGGCGGCCGGCGGCTGAGCACGTGGGGCCCGGCGACCTACGAAGCCCCCGCCAGCAGCGGCGACGAGATCGCCACGGCCGTGCGGCCCATGATCCTGAACATCGACCCGGCCCGCGTGAGCGTCCGGGTCGAGTGGTTCGACGTCGATGGCGACGGCTTCGCCAACGGCATCGAGGACCAGGTGCGGGTGACGCTCACCGCCGGCTGGTCGCCCCTGTTCGCGCCGATCCTGCCGGTCTCGGCCCAGACCCTCAGCGCCACCTCCGAGATGCCGATCGCCCACTGACCCCGTGGCCGCGCCCGGGGCCGTCGGGGCCCCGGGGCGCTGGAGTCTTCCGCCATGCGTACCAGCACACCGACCGGGGCCCG
Organism: uncultured Isosphaeraceae bacterium; assembly: GCA_964624465.1. Classification (GTDB taxonomy): domain Bacteria; phylum Planctomycetota; class Planctomycetia; order Isosphaerales; family Isosphaeraceae; genus CAZUZD01. The sequence continues at coordinate 676 of CAZUZD010000342.1, read as the reverse complement.
CCGCTCGGGCAAGATCCTGCTGATGACCGGGCTGCTGCTGCCGGTGCTGCTGGGCATGGTCGGCCTGGTGATCGACTGCGGCCTGATGATGGCCGCCCGCCGCCAGGCGCAGAACGCGGCCGACGCCGCCGCGATCGCCGCCGGCCGCGACAAGTTCATCGGCCTGAGCAACGCTGTGGCACTGGCCTCGGCCAACGACTTCGTGGCGAAGCTCAGCCCCAGCAGCCCGCCGCTGGTCTGGAACGCCGGCGCCGCCAACGCGGTGAACCTGCCGCCGCACTCGGGCCCGTACTCCACCGGCGTCGGCGGCGCCCGCTACACCGAGGCGGTCGTGACGATCCCGTATCGCACCCTCTTCCTCCAGTCACTGGGCCTGGCCTCGAGCCGGCCGATCACGGCGCGGGCGGTGGCCGGGTACGAGTCGCTGGACTCGGGCGAGGGCGTGATCGTGCTCGACCCCCGCGGCAACGCCACCGGCCTGTCGGTCAGCGGCGGCGCCGTGCTCAAGGTCAACGGCGCCGTGCTGGTGAACACCCGCGGCAAGGGGTACGACCAGTATGGCGACGCGGTGCCCGTGGCGCATGCCGCGGGAGCGCGAATCCTGCTGGCGACTCCGCGCATCCAAAAGCCCGACGAGCTGGGCCTGCTGCGCGTGCTGCTGCGCCACGGCGCCGAC